>DBLW01000187.1 GCA_002298075.1 Bacteroidales bacterium UBA714
CGTCTCGGCTTTAAGGTAATCGAGGCCAATGTGCACGAAACAGCCACTCCCGGAAAATATATCGTGATGCATGGTGTCAGAGGCCGGCTCGGAGACCAGGTTACGCGTCTGGACGGCAGTTCTGCCGCTGATGTTGTGATTCGCGAGACCCCGTTTGATGAGCTGATGACTCAGTTCGTATATCGCTCGAAATACGCAAAGTATCGTACCCGCATAACTTCTCTTGAAGAATTTCTTGTAGAATGCCGCCGTAACAATATTGCTCCTATGGTGTCGCATATAGATAAGGCGCAGGTCGAATTTGTCAGGTCGATAATGGGTAATAACTTCATTTTGTATTGGGGAGGACGGGATGAGTTTGACGGTCCTATACTTGAGTATTGGGACTACAGGACAAAAGAGCAGATTCTTGGACGCTGCCGGCATATGGGGCCTCCGTATATGTACTGCATGGGCAATACGCGGGCCTTTACTGATGAACAGCTTGAGGATATATGCCGTGAAGTCCATAAACTCGGATGTCATATCGGATTTGCGGGATGTTATGAGAATCCCGCCCAGTCAGAGAAACTGCTTGGACTCGGCTTCGATTTCTCTGCTTCCGGCTGGGACATAAACGAGATAGGGAGCGGCAACCTTTGCAACCTTACCGCTGACCTTGTATTCGATGACTTCAAGACAAACGGAAAAGTTGAGGATTGTGTGCTGATTCTGGAACCCGGGCAGACTATAAACCCAAAGGTAAGGCTCAATTCTGAGTTTCTTTCAGGAGGAAGCTTGCACATACACTTTAAAGGACGTATTCATGTGAAGATGGGGGACTATATAGACCATGACTACGAGTCTGACGGAAGCCGTTCCACATGGATAAGCACATATTTCATGGAGCAGGCCCCTGTCTTTGAAATCACTGCGGCAGGGCATGCCGAGGTAATGAGCATGACATATAAGGCCTCCAAAATGTAAGCTCATCCATTCCGTCCGATGAGGCATTCGTCGGAGAAACTGTAGTAGCTGCCGCCGGAGATAATCACATGGTCAATCAGCCTTATGTCGCATGTGTCGAGGGCTCGGTGCAGGTCTTTGGTCTGGCGAATGTCCTCGGTGCTCGGGAGGGCGCTTCCTGAGGGGTGGTTGTGCACAAGTATCACTGCTGCGGATTTTTTCTCTAATGCCCTTCTGACGATGGCTTTCTTGTCAATCACTGTGGAGTCCTGGCCTCCGCTGCTCATCTTCTCCTTTGAAATGAGCCTGTTGGACCTGCTGAGAAACAGTATCCAGCACTCCTCGTGGTCGAGATTTTTCATGTGCGGCAGCATAGTCCTGAAGACTTTCTCTGGTGTGTCCATCCTGGATGCGCTCTCCATGCCGGCTTCTTCCGCGACTCTTCTGCCAAGCTCGAAGGCGGCAGCAAGGGTTACGGCTTTTCCGGGGCCTACTCCGCTGACTTTGCACAGGCTCTCCGGAGGAAGCGCAGTCAGTTCCCCGAGCTTGTTCCCGGCCAGCATAAGGGTTTCCCTTGCTATGTCGATCACATTCTTTCCTCCGGTTCCTGTCCGCAGCAGTATGGCGATAAGCTCGGCATTGCTCAGACAGTATGCCCCTTTTGCGAGCAGTTTTTCCCTCGGCCTCTCATCGGCGCACAAATCCTTCATTTTCATACCTTCTCACTTTTTGAACCAAAAGACGCGGGCACGGACACATAAGGTTCCTGATGCCCACGTCCTGACTTCCGGCAAAAATACGGCTGATGTCATGAGTGCCGTAATTTTTGTGGTGAAAAAGGCGTGATAATTTCTTTTTCTTTATTTTATTTCTTTTTTTTACAATTCTTTGCGTAATCTTGCCTTCGGAATCCCGAGCTGGTCACGATACTTGGCTATGGTTCTTCTGGCAACCTTGTAGCCTTTGCCCGTCATCCTGTCAACAAGCTCATCATCAGTAAGAGGCTTGCGCTTGTCTTCGGTCTCCACGCATTCAAGCAGGGCTTTCTTCAGCTCTCTTGTGGAAACTTCCTCTCCGTCCTGATTCTCAAGACCTTCCGAGAAGAAATACTTGAGGGAGTAAATGCCGAAATGAGTCTCGATGTATTTGCTGTTGACCACTCTTGATATTGTGGAGATGTCAAAGCCTGTCTTTTCCGCGATGTCCTTGAGAACCATCGGCTTCAGGTGGGTCTCGTCACCGTCTATGAAATAGTCGTGCTGATAATCCACAATAGCCTGCATTGTGTTGGAAAGGGTATTGTGGCGCTGCTTCACAGCCTCAACGAACCATTTTGCTGAATCAAGCTTCTTTTTCACGAAAGCTGCCGCTTCTTTCTTCTCCCTTTCGGAAGAGTTGGCCGCCTCGAGCAGTATGTCTGCGTATTTCCTGTTCACCCTCAGCTCGGGAATGGAGAAGCGCGGCATCGAAAGCTTCAGTTCGCCCTCTTTATACTCAAGCAGGAAGTCAGGGACAATCTGCTGTGCCTGATCCGTATATGAGTCGTCAATCTGTCCTCCCGGGGCCGGGTTCAGCTTGAGAATCTTTGCCATTGCCGCCTTAAGCTCCTCCTCACTCAGCCCCATGCGGGTCATTATCTTATGGAAATGCTTGTTGGTGAACTCGTTGAAATAGTTGGTAAGAATCCTTACGGCGTTGTCCACCTCAGGTGTCCTTTTGCAGTGCTTGATTTGCAGGAGAAGACATTCCCGCAGGTCTCTCGCACCTACTCCTGCCGGCTCGAAATCCTGGATTATCTTAAGCATGTCAAGCACTTCCTGCTCGTCAGTCTCGACATTCGCCCTAAATGAAAGGTCATCAACGATTCCGTCAATGCTCCTGCGAAGGTAGCCGTCATCATCAAGGCTTCCGATGAGGAATGATGCAACAGTGAACTGGCGGTCACTCAGATTGCGGTAGCCGAGCTGCTCCTGCAAACTTTGGGTAAAGCTTTCCTTTACAGAGAAAGTGTTGTACTGAGGCCTCTCGTCCTTTGAATAATTGTCAGACCTGAGCCTGTAGCTCGGTATTGCGTCATCTTCCTTATATTCAGATAAAGAGACTTCTCTTGGAGCCTCGTCTTCCTCCTTCTCTTTGGGCTGGTCCTCATCCAGTACAGGGTTTTCCTCCATTTCCTTGCGTATCCTCTGTTCAAGCTCCTGTATCGGGAGCTCTATCAGCTTGATTGTCTGAATCTGCAGCGGGGAAAGTTTCTGGGTCTGCTTGAGTTCTAATCCTTGCTTCAACATAATGTTAATACTGTATTTATTATACTGGCAATTAATTTGATTTCGGTATAAGAATCCTTACCGTGTCCGTCACGAATGCATTGTTCTTGTCTACGGCCGGATAGCATATCGGTTCCTTGACCACGAATGCCCCGGGGAAGGATGGCTTTATCCTGGCAAGCAGGGCCATCGCCTCGGACTTTGTGCGGCAGTCTCCGACCGTTACCTTGAAATATGGATTTGAATATGTCCTGTAGGCCGCTATGTCATTGAACATGCTGCGGAAATTCCTAAGTGTCTGCTCGGACTCGGCCCGTGCGGTCTGCCTGTTGTCAAAGAATATCCTCACACGGTATCCGTTTATGCTTCTTGAAGAGTTGGACGCTATATGCGCCCTCATTGAGGCTGTGATTGCCGGTGACTGGCTGATCCCCACTCCGGCCTTGTCTCCTGCGGCGCGTGATGGCATTGCGTCGAATACATCAATGCCGACAAGAGTGGAGTCCACTGCGCAGGCAGGGCGGAATATAACAGAGTCCGCATACTCGTAGCCGGCAGTCTCGCCGATTTCCTGGGCATACAAAGAAGAAGCCGCCGAAAAGGCGGACAGGACAGCGGCGAGCGCGTATAAAGAAAAGGTTTTTCTCATTTTCATATGTTCTATAAAAGTTCCCTCACAGGTATGTCTTTGAATCTTAGTGTTTTGGATACTCCGCCCTTGAGCGTTGCCCTGACAGAGATGTCAACCGTGCATCCGAGCATGGTCTCCTTGTCCATGAGCGCTGTCAGTTCCCTGATTCCGGCATCTTTTTCTATGCTTATCGCGGCTTTGAGATGGTAAATCTCAGCCGATTTCGAGACCAGGGTGAACGGATCCATGGCGAGCCTACCAAGAACCTTGCCAGAATATTTCAGAGAGCCGTTTATTTCCGAAAGTCCTATCTGCATCGCAGGGTTGTCAATCCCAACTGCAAGGAACACGTCGATTCCCCTGAATCCTCTCATGCTTACGGATTCAATGTCAACTGAAGTCACATTTATCTGTCTGACCTTGTTGCATCCGGAAAGACAGAGTGCAAGTGCCGCAAGGATTACGGCAGCATATTTTCTGATTATATTGTTCACGGTGTCAGTATTTACATCTTCGCAAAGGTATGAATATTCGTTTAAAAATCCTATCGGGGAAATTGCGCGAGGACTTCGGCGCTCCGTCCTGTCTGCCTGTTCCGTTCTTGTGTAGCCGGACGGACAACTTCGGTGATTTGATGATATCGGTTTCGTTTCTTTGTTGTATCTTTGCACTTCGGTAACAAACAGATCATCCAATGAAAGTCATCAACCTCGGAGAGAAAAATTCAATTCTCAACAAATTCGTCGCGCAGATGCGTGACAGGGAAATCCAGAAGGACAGCATGCGTTTCAGAAGAAACCTGGAAAGGCTCGGCGAAATATTCGCCTATGAGATAAGCATGACGCTGGAGCATTCTGAAAAGTCGTTTGTCACTCCTTTGGGAATAGCGAACATCCCCACCTACGATGACAATATCGTGGTAGCCACCATCCTGCGTGCCGGACTTCCGTTGCACCGCGGCATACTCAATTATTTCGATGATGCCCAGAATGCCTTTGTGGCGGCTTACCGCAAATACGACAAGGGAGAGGATTTTCATATCAATATAGAATATGCGAGCACTCCTGACCTTGGCGGAAAGACCCTTATCCTTGCCGACACAATGCTTGCTACCGGTGCTTCTCTTGAGATTGCCTACAAGAAACTGTGTGAGGAAGGGGAGCCGCGCCATACGCATCTGGTCTGCCCGATTTCAAGCGCGTATGCTGTTGAATATCTCCAGAAGAACCTTCCCGGTGACAAGGTGACGCTTTGGGTGGCTGCAATTGATGAAGAACTCACAAGCCATTCCTATATTGTACCGGGGCTCGGTGATGCCGGTGACCTCGCATACGGAGAAAAGAAATAATGAAAAAATCCCCGGAAGTTTCAAGATTGCTTCCGGGGATTCTTGTATAGTGTCACAGGCACTCAGTCCTGTCTTGCCGCAATATAGTCTTCGTAGTCTGCCATTGACCGCAATATCACATCCTTGGCGACATCCACATTGTAGATGCTGATGAACTGCATCCTGCTCGTGTGCTCTCCCGGGATGTCCTTATAGGTGCTGAAATAATGTATCAGACGCCTTACTATGTCGGCAGGAACCTGCTCGATGTCAGTCATTGCCCCATATACCGCATCATTCTGCAGCACGGCGATAATCTTGTCGTCTGCCTGATTGTGGTCAAGAAGCCTCAGGCCTCCTATCGGGCGTGCCTTCACAATGACATCTCCGTGAGTAACGTCCTTTTCCGTAAGTACGCAGATGTCCAGCGGGTCCCCGTCACCGGCCACATCGAACCGGACGAGCGCCTTGTTGGTCAGCTCTGCCATCTTCGGACCGCAATAGGTTTTGGGGATGAATCCGTAAAGCGACGGTACTATATTGGAGAATTTCTGCGGACGGTCAAGGGACAGGTATCCTGATTCCTTGTCCACCTCATATTTCACGGTATCTGTCGGAACAATCTCTATGAAGGCCCTGACTTCTTCGGGCACGCTGTCTCCAGGGCTTATTCCGTGCCATGGATGGGCTTTATGGGCTTTAGTATAATCCATTTCTTCAAATTTGCCCGCAAAATTAATCTTTCTTTTTCATTTCAGCGAGTTTTTCTCCCACTATTCTCGCGGAAATTCCCACAAGTTCCTCGCACGGACGCTTTTTATAGTATTCCGCGGTCCTGTCTGACGGCTCGGGTGATTCCTTGCATGCCTGGGCACCGCTTCCCATGGGTACAAGACCCAGCAGTTCGCGGCATACGATTGACCCGTTCATTTCCCTGAACTTTCCGGCCATTTCCTGCACAAGGGCGTAGTTTGCGGTACGTGCCGCTTTTATTGACGGGTCGTCTGCTGGTGACATCATGCCTGCAAGCATCGTCATCCCGCTCACCGTGCCGCATACTTCCCTCATCCTGCCCATGCCGCCCCCGAAGCCTGACGAAATGACTGCAGCGACATGATCATCGACTCCTAAAATGTCGTTATAAGCCAATACCACTGACTGGCAGCAGTTGTAGCCGCCTTCCTTGAAAAGCCTTCTGGCCTTTGCCACTCTTTCCTCTATGTCAAAATCCTTGAGCATCATATAGTGTCTTTGAATTACATCCTGCTTATTTTGAGCACATTCCTCAGGTTGCGTATCTGTGAGATTACCTTGTCAAGCTCCAGATTGCTCGGAACGGCTATTTTCATGGTTATGTCATATGTCCCGTTCCGCTGGTTTTCAGTTACATTGAACATCCTTATCGATGCGCGGAACGAGTTTACTATGTCCATTATCTCATTTATCACGGAAGGCTCCTGTGCGGCCGTAACCCTCAGGCCCGTCTGGAAGTTTCCGGTTCCCGGATTGTCGCTCCATTTTACCTTCTGTATCCTGTACGGGTACATTTCCATCAGCCTTGCCGCATTCGGGCATGACATCCTGTGTATCTTCACACCCTCCTTTATAGTCACGAACCCGAAAACATCGTCCCCGAAAACAGGGTTGCAGCATTTTGCCATGCGGTAGTCCAGCCCGCGGACGTTCTTCGCGTCAATGACCAGTATGTCATCATTCCCTTTATGTTCGCGGATTCCTCCCTGGCTTTTCTTTTCCGGAATTTCAGCCTGGGGCGTCTCGTGGCTTCTTGTCTCCGTTATGAGCGACTTGACATCCGACACGTCAACCTCTCCCTTGCCGACTGCTGCATAGAATGCGTTTGTCGTCTTCAGCTGAAGCTTCTTAAGTATGGCCGCAAGAGTCTCGTCATCCAGTTCCATCTTCCAGTTCTTCAGACGTCTCTCAAGCAGCTCCTTGCCGTCAGCCGCATGCTGGAACTCCACCTCGCTCAGCTTTTGCTTTATCTTTGTGCGGGCCTTTCCGGTCACGACAAAATTGAGCCAGTCTGCCGACGGCTTCTGGTTCTTTCCTGACATGATTTCCACCACGTCTCCCGTGCTGAGCTTCTCGTTGATTCTCACGGCCTTGCCGTTTATCTTTCCTCCGGTGCACCTTGTGCCGAGTCCGGAATGTATGTCGAACGCAAAGTCCAGCACTGATGCACCTGCGGGCAGCTTGCGGAGCTCTCCGGAAGGGGTGAATACAAACACGTCCTTTGCCGGCAGTTCAAGCACATCGTCTTCATAGTATGCCGCCATCGGGTCCGAGTCTGAGCCGAGCGGGCTCTCAAGCGCTTTCCTTACCGCTCCGAGCCATTTGTCCAAGGTCGCCTCATGCCTGATTCCCTTGTATGACCAGTGGGATGCCAGGCCGCTTTCCGCCAT
>DBLW01000068.1 GCA_002298075.1 Bacteroidales bacterium UBA714
TGGAATTGTATGAAGTCATCACCGACAAAGCCCCGGCATCAATGGCAGCCTTGAACGGGGGAAGGAAATTCTCATGGAGGTCACGCATGCCTACATTGGAAGGATTGCCGTTGTGACCGCCCTCGGGTATGCCGTATGCGACAAAATGCTTCAAGGTCGAGACTATGCCACTGTCCCAGCCGTTGTTCTTGGGGCTTGTCCCGCGGACCATTGCCGCAGCCATCTCCGAAGTGAGACACACGTCCTCACCGTATGTTTCCTCGACTCTTGACCATCTCGGCTCACGCGCAAGGTCTATAACAGGGCCATATCCGATATGTCCTCCCTGTGCCCTCAGCTCGGATGCAATCGTGCGGCCGACCTTCTCTATGAGGTCCTTGTCCCATGTGGCGGCAAGAGCGATGCTGGTCGGAAAAACAGTCGCGCCGATGGCCATATGACCGTGAGGGGCTTCCTCTGCAAGTATGATAGGAATGCCAAGCCTTGTGCTGTCAATGGCATATTTCTGCATGGCATTATAGGCTTCGGCAGCCAAAGCCGGATCCAAGCCGTTCTCAAGTGTCTTTTTTGTCCACGGGTCAGCGCGGAAAGTAGCCCAGAGCATTCCCCCGTGCTGTTCTCTGACGAATTTGCGGAACCCGTCCGATATCCCGGCCGTCGCACGGCCGTCAACCACGGTTTTATCATACATGGGCCAGCCGAGCGGACAGAGGAGCTGCCCGAGCTTTTCATCCACGGTCATCCGCGCCAGAAGATCTTCCGTGCGCTCCCCGGCACTCAGGTCCGGATTCTTGTATGCTGGTCCCCGGTCTGAAATGCAGCCGGCGGCCAAGGCAATGCATGCGGCAAAAGCCGTAAAATGTTTCAGTGTCATTACGCGGCATTCTTTATAATGCCAGTCCTCTTGCACGAAGAAGGGCGGCCGGATCAGGCTCCGCACCCCTGAAGCGCCTGTACAGTACCATCGGCTCTTCGCTTCCGCCTTTTTCAAGGATATTGCGGCGGAATGACATTGCCGTATTCCTGTCAAATATTCCTTTCTGGAGGAACAATTCGAAAGCGTCCTTGTCAAGCACCTCCGCCCACAGATAGCTGTAATATCCGGCACTGTATCCGCCGCTGAATATGTGGGCGAAATATGTGCTGCGGTAGCGCGGTATAATCTCATCAATAAGCCCCATCTGGCGGCAGGCCTCAGCCTCGAACGCCATCGGGTCAATGCCTTCGGCCGAAGTAAGCTCATGCCATTTCATGTCAAGTATGGAAGCCGCGACAAGCTCAGTAGTCATGAAGCCCTGGTTGAATGTGCCTGCAGCCTCTATCTTTGCCACCAGCGAGTCAGGAATCACCTCACCTGTCTCATAGTGGCGGGCATATTCAGCAAGCACTTCCCTGCGGAATGCCCAGTTTTCCATTATCTGAGAGGGAAGTTCCACAAAATCGCGCGCCACTGCCGTTCCGCTCACGCTTTTGTAGCGGCATTTGCTCAGAAGCCCGTGCAGCGCATGTCCGAACTCATGGAACATTGTCCCGACCTGGTCAAGAGTAAGGAGAGAAGGCTTGTCTGCCGTCGGCTTTGCGAAATTGCCTACATTTACGATGACAGGACGCACATCAACACCGTCAGCACTGACTTCCTGGTTGACGAAGTTGCTCATCCATGCCCCGCCTCTCTTGGTGCTGCGAGGAAAATAATCCGTCAGAAGCACTCCTATCAGAGACCCGTCGGCATCAGTGATTTTGAATCCCTCGACATCAGGATGATACGCAGGGATATTCTCAAGTTTCTCAAAATTGAGCCCATAAAGCTTGTGAGCAGTATTGAACACACCCTCACGGACATTTTCCATTTTGAAATAAGGCTTGGTCTGCTCCTCATCAAGCGCATACTTGGCCTTGCGTACCTTTTCCGCATACCATGCCCAGTCCCAAGGCTGTATAGTGCTGCCCTCCGGAAGGATACCTGCCTTGATGTCCTCATCCATGACGGCCTGCATGTCAGCTATTTCCTCACGTGCCTTTGCCACTGCCGGAACCATCAGGTCTCCAAGGAATTTGTCAACCGCAGCAGGAGTGCCGGCCATTTTGTCAGAAAGTATAAGTGCGGCAGGAGTGTCATAACCGAGCAGCCTGGCCTTTTCTATTTTCAGTGATACGATTTTCGTCAGCAGGTCCTTGTTGCCGTTCCTGTTGCCGTTGTTGCCTCTCGAGGCATATGCCTTGAACATTTTTTCCCTTATCGAACGGTCCTCCTGCGATGCCATAGCCTCCGGATACTCCGATACCGTAACCCCGAACTGCTCCGCAAAAGCGTTGTTTTCCGCAAGCAGGTTATTGCCGAACGTATTGGATAGCGAAGAAAGTTCCATGTTTATCTCACGCATGCGTGCCTGTCCTGCCGCATCCAAGGCGACTCCGTTTTTCACAAAACTGTCATATAGATTCTTCAGAGCCATCTGCTGTTCCCTGTCCAGCCCGAGTTCATCCTTCTTGTTGTAAAGTGTCTCGACTTTGGCAAAGAAATAAGGATTCATGAATATGTTGTCGCTGTGGGAGGAGAGCATCGGAAGGATTTTCTCGACTATCCTCTGCAGGGATTCAGTCGCATCCGATTCGGACACATTGAAGAGAACGTCTGTGACACGGCCAAGAATGGCACCTGAGCGTTCGTAGGCCTCCACTACATTCCCGAATGAAGGAGTCTCGCTATTTGATATTATCGCATCTATCTCGCTCTGCTGCTGGCGAATGCCAATCTTTACAGCCGGGAGGTAGTCCCGTTCTTTTATCTGCCCGAAATCAGGGATTCCGTAAGGTGTGTTCCATTCCGTAAGGAAGGGGTTGATTCTGTTGCATGCGATTGCCGCCATGATCATAAGAATTATCAGTCCAGGTTTTTTCATTGTATTATTTTTTTCGTTTATGCAGCTTGCGGTGATGTTACGGAGCGGTTCCGTGTCTTCACCGGGGTTGAACAGACAAAGTTATTAAATTTGTGCTTATTATGAAAGCCTTACGAAGCACAATAAAGCCTGGCTGTTCTCATTTTTACAAAATATACGGCAAGCGGTGAAAGCAGACGGCAGGTCCGAATTCCGATGGAACGTTCGATTTTTCCACACAACATTTCACAAGACAGCATTCATATAACCATTTGATTTTCAAAACATACATCAGTCCGCAACATTGTGGTCCACAATGTTGTGGACCACAATGTTGTATACCAAAAATAAATTATCTGCATTTGCTGGCATAAGAATCACAAAAATGGATAAGACATTCATATTCGGAGTATCTGTCACTGGAGACAACTTCACAGACCGCGTAAAAGAAACTCAAAGGCTCAAAATGAATTTCGGAGCTGGGGTTAATACCATACTGATTTCCCTGCGCAGGATGGGTAAAACTTCCCTTGTGAAGAAAGTAATCAGTGAAACGGATAGGAAATATATATGGACATATATGATTGCCGGGATGAATATGACTTCTACAACAGATTCGCTTCCACTGTACTAAAAGAGACATCCACCAAGGCAGAACAGATTTTCGATACGGCAAAAGATTTTCTCAGCCGGATTGTACCGAAGATATCCGTAAGTCCAGACCAGAGTTCCGAGTATTCCGTTTCGCTTGGAATAACACCGAAGAACAGTTCTCCGGAAGAAATCCTTAGTTTGCCGGAAAAAATCGCAGTCAAGAAAGGCACCCATATAGTCGTATGCATTGATGAATTCCAGCAAATCGGAGAGTTTGGCGACACGACGACAATACAAAAACGTCTGAGAGCGGTATGGCAGCACCTGATGGGAAAGCTGTCTTCAAACTTTGGTTCACAACAAAGTACATGTAATAGGCTTCCCATCATTCCAAAGCATTGCGGGAGAGGCACAGCCGGCGCTGGACATAAATAATTATGACAAAAATCGGGCGGCCCCGCAAAGGAGACCGCCCGACGGTATATTCCGGCAGAAAGCTGCCCAAAGAAT
>DBLW01000012.1:0-6456 GCA_002298075.1 Bacteroidales bacterium UBA714
TTGATAATTAGTGGATTAAATCACCATAATCTAAAAAATGTCATATACTAAGGCATGGCATTTAAAATTGCCTGCTTGACCTGTTTAAGCAAACGGACCGCAAGTCCCGCGGAGAACCCGAGGCCGCATGCTAGGTTCTTGTCATAACACCGGACAGGAGTCGAAAAAACGAAAAAGTCCCAATTCCCCTCACCCGCCCGGACGAAATGGCCGGAGCCATAATAAGCATTTCAAGTAGCTTGTTTATTTTTTCTATACCCGAATATTGCATTGGCCACCT
Source organism: Bacteroidales bacterium UBA714 (assembly GCA_002298075.1). Taxonomy (GTDB): domain Bacteria; phylum Bacteroidota; class Bacteroidia; order Bacteroidales; family UBA932; genus Cryptobacteroides. The sequence goes on from DBLW01000012.1 coordinate 281, forward strand.
GCAACCTTCATCGTAACAGAACCGCCCGAAAACAATATGAATGCCATCAAGCGAAAAGACAAAATAAATTTTCGTATTTTTGCGCCCGACATTTATCATTTGCCGATGGAACTATTCTATTCTGCCGATATGACGGGCGACATATGCCACTTGGGCCCGGAAGAGTCCGCGCACTGCATAAAGGTGCTGAGACATCGCGCCGGAGACATCATATCCGTAATTGACGGACAAGGAACATTATATACCTGCCGGATAACCTCCGCCAATCCCAAGGAGGCCGAAGCCATAATAACCGGCAAGACAGAAAACTGGGGAGGACACCCTTACATACTGCATATGGCGGTGTGCCCGACCAAAAACATAGACAGATATGAGTGGTTTGCGGAAAAGGCATGCGAAATAGGCCTTGACGAGCTGACCCCGATCATAGGAGAGCATTCGGAAAGACGCATTCTCAAGGCGGAAAGGATGCAGAAAATTCTCACAAGCGCGTCAAAGCAGTCTCTCAAGGGAGCAATTCCGGCACTCAATGAGCCTGTCAGTGTCAAAGACTTCATCCTCATGCACGGCGCAAAAGACACATTACGGCTCATAGCCTACTGCTTCGAAGACGAGAATATTCCAAGAAGAAGCATAAAAGAAGTCCTCAGCAGTTTCAGCGGAACGGAAATCATCGTGATGATAGGCCCGGAAGGAGACTTTTCCAAAGAAGAGGCTCAGGCTGCACTTGAAAACGGCTTCATACCCGTCCATCTCGGAGCGTCACGCCTTCGCACAGAAACGGCGGCCCTCACCGCAGTGGAAGCCGCCTATTTCCGGTACATGTAACCAATGCCCCATCACGCGGGCATGGCACCTATTTCCTTATTATCTCCACAGAATAGTCAAGCCCGACCTTTATTATAGAGGACGGCTTGCCGGAAGAATGCTTTTCCAATTCCGGCTCCACAATATGGTCAACCGCCTCTTTTATCGCATCTGATATTCCTGCAAAATTCTTCGGAGACGGCTCGCCTGAGATGTTGGCTGACGTTGATACTATAGGGCGGCCCAGACGAGCCACAAGGTCATGGCAAAAAGCCATCATGGGCACCCTTATTCCAACAGACCCGTCCCCTGCGACAGTGTTATAGGCAAGACAATGCCTGTCCTGCCTTGGAACAGAACCGTCCGAAGGAGTATCCCCGGCCAAGGCTCCCGGATAAATTATCGTCATAGGCCTGTCATTCACCTCAACCAGCTGGACCGCCATCTCCGGAACTTCCTTCACATAGCGGCAAATCATGTCCATGTCGCTCGCAAGAAGCACAAGTGACTTGCTGTCAGCACGTTTCTTTATATCATAGATTCTCGCCACGGCCTCAGGGTCAGTGGCATCGCATCCGATTCCCCATACGGTATCCGTCGGATACAGGATTACGCCCCCCTGACGAAGCACGGCAAGCGCCTTTTCAATTGTCTCTTTCATCATTTATTGATTTTCTCGTCCAATATCATAATATGACATCCGAAACCACAGGATAATGGTCCGAATACCCGATGTCATGAATTTCATGCCGCACAACGGAGCACTCCTCCGGGCACAATATATAGTCAAGCCTCAACAGCGGCCACAACAATGCATAAGTAGCGGCAAAACCCTCACCTGCCTCAACAAAAGCATCCTTACGCTCACGAATCAGCTTGTGATACGTGTAAGACATGGGAGTGTCATTGAAGTCACCGCACACGAACGCATCAACCGGACATCCTCCGATGTCGGACAGGACTTTGTCAACCTGCTTCGGCCTGCGTGTTATGGAGCGCTTCATTTTCGTACCTGTCTGTGCAAACACATCCGAGCCGGACTTCATCAGTCCGCGTACCAGACCTGCAAAAGAAATGTTATAGCTCTCAAAATGGCAATTATATATCCTGAATACTCTTTCCCCGACCATATAGTCGGTAAATATTGCAAGATTGGCGCTGGACTCGAATTTTATGCGCCCTCTGTTGCGCACCGGAAACCGGCTGAGAGTCATGTTGCCGTAATAGCCTTCCGGGCCAGTGAAAAGATAATATTCAGCATTATATCCGGGAAGTTTTTTCTTTATATATGCCTTCATGCGTTCATTTCCGCTGGCATGGAACTCCTGCAGGCAGATGATGTCCGCATCCTGCTCCTTTATGAAACGGAATACCGAATCCGCACATTCTCTCCATCCTTCAAGCCCGGACTCCCCGTCATAATGGACAAAACGGCCGACATTCCATGTCACTATCCTTACAGGGTTCCCGTCAACAGGAAAGTCCGGCTCATTGGAAAAGCGGAAATACCTGCCAAGAAACAGGCATGCAGGCAAAAGCGCAAGCATGGGTATCACAAACGCCTTTGAACGTCTCACGGCTGCCCACAGCAGAAGAAAGCAGTTGGCGGCATAAAGCGGAATGAACAGAATGCCGATTACGGAAATCATCCATAATTTTGCCGGATTGACGAACATGGCTGCAAACGACAGCACAAGCAGCGCCGCCGCAATCAACATCAACACACGTGATGTAAGTCCGAAAAACCAGTTCCTTGACATTATGACATCCTATTGTTAGCCGATTGCACAGCAGAGGCAATCAGTCATAGCGGCTGTACAGTGTACGCCTTTTCTTCCAGAACAAGATAAGCAGGAAACCAAAAATCAGCCCTCCAAGATGCGCGAAATGTGCGATTCCCCCTCCTGTGCCGGTAATTCCGGTCAGCAGCTCAATGGCACCGAATATAAGCACGAACCATTTTGCCTTCATGGATATCGGAGGGAATATAAGCGTAAGCACAGAGTCCGGATAGAGCATGGCATATCCCATAAGAACGCCGTAGATTGCTCCTGAAGCACCGACAGTCGGGGTCATCTTGAGATTATGTATCGCCTGCGCGGCCGCCTGTGAGCCTGCTGCCGCATCCGTCATCCAATGCTGCATCTCAAGCCACTCCACTCCGGTGTGGACCAGCGCCGCACCAAGTCCTGTCAAGAAATAGAAAAGCAGGAATTTCTTTGCACCCCAGACCCTTTCAAGCACACTTCCGAAAATGAACAGAGTGTACATGTTGAAAAATAAATGCCAGAATCCACCGTGCATGAACATGTGGGTAACACATTGCCAAGGCTTGAAAAACCATGAAGTAGGATAGAACAGCGCGAATGTCCTTATCATGAAGTCCTCATTGAGGAATATCATCACCATCACAAGTGCATTTATCAGGATTATGTTCCTGACTGCAGTTGGGACATTCCTCAGGAACCCTCTCCCGCCGCCGTTTCCGTATGAATAATAACCGTTCATTCTGTCTTAAAATTTCTTGTCTATTTCATCAACCGTGATTATGGTCACGATTTTTCTTCCGGAACTTGTATATTCCGGATTTCCGCATGCAAAAAGCTGGTCTATCAACCTCTGTGCCTGTGCCGGATTCGTCACGGGATCACTCCCCGCAGCACCCAATTTGGCAAAACGTGATGCCATATTGGCAGCCATCATCTCAGGAAGGGCGCTATGGTCGTCCGACAATATCAGCATAAGATCCGCCACCATTGACTGCACCTTTCCCGGTTCCACGCTATATCCTTCAGGCACACCGCCCACTACAACAGTGTCCGTCCCGAAAGGGGTTATGTCAAATCCCAGCCCGGAAAGCATCTGTGCGTGCTCTTCAAAAAGGCACATGTTCTCAGCCCCGACCTGCACAGTCACAGGAAACAAGGCAGCCTGGGTCACATGGGAATTCTTGGAAAGCACATCCAGGAAACGCTCATACAGGATACGCTCCATGGCGCGCGATATATTGACAGCCATCAGCCCTGAACGTGCAGTCGTCACAATATATTTCCCCTGAAGGGTGAGTACAGACTTTGAAGGGGCGAGCTTGTCCTCGAACAGTTTGCCGTAATCGTCACGGCTCTCTATGAAGCGGCCGGCGCCTGTGCCATGCGGACAACCTCCCATATGGCCTCCGAATGCGGCAACCGGACTGTCCTGAGGAAATACATCATTACTCACGAACGCCGCATCATCAGCAAAATTACGGTCCGCAACAGCCCATTCGTCATCAAAAGCCCCCTGTGCCGCACTACGTCTTCCGGCTCCTTCGTCCGCCCGTACAGGCGTAAACGAATTTGCAAAGACAGAACTCTCTGAAGGAAAACCGTCATTGTCGAAAGGATTGTATGTGGAGTCGGCCCCAGGCTGCGGTTCCACCACCTGCCTGAACTCATCGAAGTTCTTGCTGAAAGCAGGAATCTCAGGCACTCCATCACGGTCGAAATCAATGCTGCCTCCGAAAGAATTACGTCCCAAAGACTCCTTGATGCAGGCAAACAGTATCTGGAAGACTACGCTGTCATCCTCAAATTTTATTTCCGTCTTGGTCGGGTGTATGTTCACATCCACCGAATGCGGGTCAATGTCAAGATAAAGGAAGTACGAAGGAGTCGTGCCGTCCGGAATCAGATTCTCATATGCCTTCATGACAGCCTTATGAAGATAAGGACTGCGGAAATATCTGCCGTTCACAAAGAAATACTGGTTGCCCAGACCTTTTTTCGCAGCCTCAGGACGCCCCACATACCCTTGTACTCCTACGACAGAAGTCTGCACGCTCACATCCACCACATCATTGGCCACGCTCATTCCAAGTATATCCTGAATCCTGAATTTCAAAGACTTGGCAGGTTTAAGGACATATATATCCCTCCCGTTATGTGTCAGGGTAAAGCCTACGTCAGGACGAGTCAGGGCCACTCTCGTAAATTCTGAGATTATGTGCTTGAACTCAACGGTATCCGACTTCAAGAACTTGCGCCTTGCCGGGACATTGTAGAAAAGGTTGCGCACACAGAAGTTCGACCCGCGCGGGACGGCAGCCTCTTCCGTCGAAATATGACGGGAATCGGCAAATTCCACGATGCACCCGACTTCATCCTCCTCACGGCGCGTCTTCAGAGTCACTTCGGCTACAGCGGCAATTGAAGCGAGAGCCTCACCCCTGAAACCGAAGGTAAGTATATTGTTCAGGTCCTCGGCTGAGGACAATTTGGATGTGGCATGCCTTTCAAAACAAAGCACGGCCTGGTCGGGAGACATCCCGCAACCATTGTCTATAACCTGCACAAGAGTACGGCCGGCATCCTGAATCACGACCGTGACCTGGTCCGCACCGGCATCAACTGCATTCTCCACAAGTTCCTTCACCACGGAGGCCGGCCTCTGCACGACTTCCCCCGCGGCAATCATATTCGCTATATTGCTCGGTAAGATTCTTATGTCCATTCTCCCATTCGTTACTGCCACAGAAGCGGATAATATTTCGCAATAAGATATATAACAGCGAACGCAAGGATCAGAGCCACAACGCCTATCACTCTCTGATAGCGGCTGGCCTCCCTGGTCTTCTGATATGCCCCGTCACGGAAACTTCCCGAAATATACGACCCGGGGGCATATTCCTTTTTGCCGGAAGTCCCGTCCACATGGCCGAACATCTGCTTGCGTTCCTCCTTTTCAGGATCGTAAAAGCGTGGCCTGTAATTGAAAACCCTATGTTCCTGTCTTCCGAAGAAGCTGAAGTTGAATCCCATGTCTTATAACATTTTTACTCTCGCAAATTTAACAACTTTTATTTATTTTTGCGGAATTATTTTATGCACACTCTAAAGTATTATGGACATAAGAATCGGTAACGGATACGACGTACACGCCTTGGCTGAAGGCCTCCCATTATGGCTTGGCGGCGTGAAAATAGACAGCCCGACAGGGTGTATAGCCCACTCTGACGGCGATGTCGCCATTCACGCCCTTTGCGACGCCCTGCTCGGAGCTTTGGCCCTTGGTGACATCGGCAAGCATTTCCCGGACACGTCAGAAGAATTCAAAGGCATAGACAGCAAATTGCTGCTGAAGCGCACAATGGACCTTGTCAAGTCCGAAGGCTGGTCAGTAAGCAATGTTGACATCACGATAGCCATGCAGCGCCCCAAATTGGCGCCTTACATAATACCCATGCGTGAGTGCGTCGCTGATGTAATGGGCATCGGGGCGGACAGGGTGTCAGTCAAAGCGACCACTACGGAGAAGCTCGGCTTTGTCGGCCGGGGAGAAGGATGCGAGGTCTATGCCGTCGCACTTCTTGTAAAATGACACTTATTTCC
>DBLW01000012.1:6850-7082 GCA_002298075.1 Bacteroidales bacterium UBA714
TTCAATAAAAAATCAAAATTTCTTTGCAATTTCGGAAATACTTCGTACATTTGCCGTCCCAAACAGAAAACGGGAAAAGTTCATATTGAGATATGGTGTAATGGTAGCACTACAGATTCTGGCTCTGTCAGTGAGGGTTCGAGTCCTTCTATCTCAACACAATCATCCTCTGAAAAGAGGAAAAGTTCCAAAGCCTGGGAGCAATCCCAAAATGGCGGGATAGCTCAGCTGG
>DBLW01000012.1:7273-12884 GCA_002298075.1 Bacteroidales bacterium UBA714
TGGTGTAATGGTAGCACTACAGATTCTGGCTCTGTCAGTGAGGGTTCGAGTCCTTCTATCTCAACAACACAGACAATCCCGCCTTGAGGCGGTCAAGTCAAAAGCCTAACGATGGCGGGATAGCTCAGCTGGTTAGAGCGCATGATTCATAATCATGAGGTCCGCAGTTCAATCCTGCGTCCCGCTACTTGAAAATCAAGCACTTACGAAACTTTCGTGAGTGCTTTTTTGATGCTCGTGAACACCGCGTGAACACCAAATCTATTTATTTCATTTAGTTTTCATTATTTCCATAGGTGGCTTGTAGGGCGTTCTGAGTGGGTTTTTATATATGGATTTCGATTTTGTCAGAAATCTGCACAGCTCTGTATTCCAAGTTCCCCTTAAGTTTCCGAGTCCAGAACACGCACAAATCCGCATTGCCAACCATATCCATTTTTAAAACGATTTTAGGGTCCGTGAACACGGGCGTGAACACCGAAACAGCATAATGTTGATATCTCTGTTGAAAGATATTGCAATAAAAATTTTGCTTACACGAACAATAATTCTAAATTTGTCCTTGAAACAAAGGATGCATAAATGTTTCACAACGGTATGCATCTAGAAAAGCAGGGAGACAGTATAATCGCATTACTGCCTAACTGCCTACAAATCGAAAACTCATTCGAGTAGGGTGAAACGCATTCGCGGGTCAAACTATCAAATCACAAACTAACCAAACTGATATTGAACATTTACAGTTTTTCTGTAATGTATATTTATTGTCGTATAACGATGACCTGCAACATGTCATCACCTAACCCCGAGCAGGAGCGGGAAAAGCAGCTATGGCAAAAGATGGAGCCGGACGCAAGTACAACAGGATTCCTGAGTACACAAGAATCCAGAACGGCAAAGAAGTCACAGTTCGTGGCCATGTCAGGAGCAATAGGAGTGATAGCACTGGCAAGAAAAAATAATCCTCCGGCAAACGGATAGCCTTATATCCTACAACGTAAAAACTTATTAATATGAGTGTTTATTTAAATCTCGGTGGCAACTCATCAGTAGTGGCCTATGTTATTCAGCCTGACGCCATTGACGTACAATTCCGCAACGGAAGATGGTACAGATATAGTTACAGAAGCGCTGGAGCCAACAATGTAGAAACAATGAAATCTTTAGCCATTCAGGGCAAAGGACTTGGTTCGTACATTCAACGACATGTGAAGTACAACTACGAATAGTATTTCACCATGGTATTCGCAAAAGAGGGTTCATTGAACCCTCTTTTAATGTATCTTTGTACATATATCGTGTAACACCACAACTAATGTCTAGAATAAAACGCCAACACATAGTTCCAAGACTGTATCTAAAATATTTTACGCCTGATGGCAAACGTACATACGTATACATCAAGAAGCTCAACAAGTATAAGTTTGTGAGCATCAAGGACATCTGTGTAAAGGAAGATTTCTACACAATAAAGCACAAAGGTGTATGCCACAACTTCATTGAGACATACTTGAGTGACCACATAGAGCCATTATTGGGCAAATGCATTGAAAGCATAATCAACTATGTAAACACTCAAAGTTGCCAACTCGACCTACCCAACATATGCAGAAGTCTTATTTGCCAATACTATAGAGGCACTGATTTCAGGATAGAAGCCAATAACATTGCACGTATCAGGACATCGATTTTTCAATCACTTTTCTCTACCCCTCTTAATCCCGATATAATAGAAAAAACGGATGCTACTCTAGAACACGCATCTGATACATTCTGCAATACCCCTTTTATCAAGGATAGAATTAATCTTATGTTAAATATAGTGACTGGTCAATTATGGTTTCCGATCAACACCAATTCATAACCTCCGACAGACCTGTGATTTCATTTTGTATTGTTGAGAAGAATCAGAAAAAAAATTTATGTTAAGACCGACATCGGAAGTCCATCGTCATACATTCTAATGACCATTACTCCAAATATCTTACTACATATTCGGCTACACTCTTCTGTACAAAGGCCCCATAATAAAAGCCATGTCAATCCGAGAACTGACATGGCAAATTAAACAGGTTGTTTTGGAAGCGCAAAATTTTACGAGTATTTTGCCGAGTTTACGAATTTTCAGTCTGAAAACTTATGAAATATCAGACTTGTGACAATTTATTCCAGACTTGTGACAAGGCCTATGGCAAAACACAGTTATGTCACTGATTTTCAAAACATAAGACTTGTGACAGGACTTGTGACAAAATCATATCAAGTCTTGCGCGTAAAGTTACTCTGAATCTTTGGTGCTATATTCTTTCAATATAACCCACTTGCCAAGTTTACGACCGCCGTCACGACGGATTACCTCATCTTCTGTAAGTTCCTTTACATATCGTAAAACCTGCCTTCTGGATATTCCCGTAAGAGTTACTAACTCATCTATAGTGACACGTGGATCATTAGAAATGTGGCTTAGAATAGCTTCAAATGCTTTAGTGCCATCTTTAGTGCCATCTTTAGTGCCATCTTTAGTGCCATCCTGTCCTTTTACGACATACTGCAAGTTAGGCAGAGTGATGAAGAATGAGCTGAGTTCAGATTTGAACACAGGCATGGCTCCATTGCTGACATTAGCATACATCTGATAGTCTTCAACTATCTTCTTGAAACCACTACCTCGGCGGTCCATATAGCGAAGGCGGTTGAATATATCGGCAATAACCGGATTACGACGGCGTGACGGCACATTCAACACATCTAGATTCTGGACCATAGTGCCATCCATCATGCCTCCCGGAGAATAAATCTCAAGACGGTCATCGAACATATCTATATGGACTTCGCTGCCGTAATCAAGGTAATCCCTATGGATAAGAGCATTCACACAGCTTTCAAGAACAGCTCTTTCTGGATATTCAGGCATTTCCTGCCTGTCATCGGGAAGTTTCTTCCAGGCCTTCTTGGAATTGCGGGCAACAAACGCAGTTGCTTCCTGAAGAAGAGAGATAAGACTACCTGAGAACTCAGCATCATCGATAGCATCCATCAGTCCCGGAGCCTTTGTGAGACCATTCCATCTGGTACAGAATACACGAGAATGACGAACTGGACTCTCATCTGCAATGAGCGCTCCAGCATTGGTAAGTTCTCCATTTTCATTTATGATACCCCACGACTCATAATCCGTATCAAGAAACTCGTTATGAGTTCGCTGCTTGCAGACAGAGCGGAGTTTGGTAAATGCCATATTCTTATATTCAAACGGGGATGTAAGGCTGTCATATGGAATACCCGCACCTTTGAGTACAAGACGACGGATGGCAGTTCTGTCTGCTATCACACTCTCGTTACCTATACGTACGAATGCCTGACGATTGCCGTCTCCAACATAATAGTATGGAGTTTCCTTTCCTGAGAATACAGTAAGGACTATTATCTTCTTTCCATCAACCGTCTCTGGCACGAGATGAATTTCTGGAATAGGGTCCATCTTTGTCTTGATTGTCTCACTGATAACCTCACAATCCTTCTCGCAATCAGCAAGTCCGACAACCTCTCCATCATCGTCTATACCAAACAACAACTTACCACCCATGCCATTGGCAAAGGCAGAGACACTCTTAAGCCAACTCTTCGGCTTTTTATATTCGAGCATCTCCTTCTTGTCATATTCCGTCGCCTCTCCTATCAGTTTCTTGATATCCATACTTCCAGTTTTATTTAATTTCACAAATTTAATCTTTTCCTATGATGAACGACACATCCCGTCAAATTTTGTCGACTAACAAGTCTATCTCAACCCCAATTGCAAAATTTTGTCGATTAACGAGCCGTTTTTGCAAAATTTTGTCGATTAAGACACTTTTCAATCTCGTACTTTTCCCCGATTTCCCCGAGATTTTAGGATTTCTTCACCATAGCTATCAGCGCCTTCAACTGCTCCGGAGTAAGTCCCTTGAGCTCTTCCATAATGTCAGCATCATCATTCAACTTCAGGAGTCTAGAGTTGAACTCCATCTGCTGGGCAAGAGGGAAGGCATCGATATAGCGGTTGGTGATATTAGTGTCTACAGAGTGACCCATACTCTCGGATATATAGTTATGAGGAACTCCTGCGTGAGTAAGGTTTGTCGCAAAGGAGTGTCTGCACCATGTGCAACTTGGCTGGACCTCCCATCCCATACTCTTGACAAGACGGCGGACACGTTTCTTTATGTTCTGATTCTCCATCGCAACACGCTTCCTCCTGTCTATCGGAGTCATGGCATCGCCATATATGCCCGGAAACACCAAGGATCCCTTTATAGGAGGGGCAGCAATCTGATCAAGAATAGTCTGCAATGGAGGAATGATTGGAATTACAACCTCATTGTCACTTCTGTCCTCCGTCTTTTGGCGGACGAACTGGAATGACTTCTTTCCGCTTTGGAAATAATGGTCGTTATATGTCAGATGGCATCGGCCAAGTTGAAGCCGTTGTCAAGATATTGGACAAGGAAGAGGCCTAATGAATAATGAGTGTTCTCTTTCCAATCCACATCCCACTCCTCCGGATAACGCTTCTCGAGGAAACAATTATACAGTTCAGTCATCTGTTCGACTGTAAGGTAGAATGACTTTCGAGTCGCTCCCCTTGAAATAGTAACCTTGTCATCACCCTTTCCAAACGGATATGTGGCACGGGCCACGAATCCCTTCTTCTCACATACATTCCAAATTACCCTGAAGGTTCTGAAGTACATTCCGACGGTGGTCTTGGATATACCGTCTTTGAGCAGAAGCCTCTCCCATTCTTTTAGGTCCTCAGTAGAGATATTGAATCCGGGGCGATTGCCTATATATTTGATGAACGAATTTCTTGCAGCCAGATAATTAGCACACGTTCCTATCGACTTCTGATTCGCAACAGTCTCCCATATATTCAAGAAACTATCCGTACTGCTCTTGCCGGTGATCATCGTCTTGATCGCTGGAATAGTAAGCTTGGTTGTCTTACTCAGGGTGACAAGCTGTTGCAGATAATCTTCAAAATCTGCAAGAAGCCTCATCTTTATATCATACGGACGTTCCTTGTCAGCCGACTCGCAGCGACTCTTCCCTTACCAGTTGCCTTACATATATCTTCATACTGCTCCCTGGTAAATTTATCGGGAAGCCTTAGATAATATCTGTCTCTATCTATAGTGAATCTGATGGCTGCAGGCATAGGTTTACCATCACACTCTCGCCTTGTGTCAAGGGTAAGACTGATGAGACAATTGCCAACTTTGGTCTGTTTTAGGGCCAACGGTGAACACCAAACTTTTTATTTAAGCATTTTCAGGGGTTTTCACTAATTCCACAAAAATATTAAATAACTGATTATCAACGCTTTTTGTTTTAACCTTTTTCAAAAATTCCCCTATTTACCATTCATAATCATGAGGTCCGCAGTTCAATCCTGCGTCCCGCCACTGAAAATCAACGACTTACAGACTATCTGCAAGTCGTTTTTTCTTTATATTCTCGCCTGCTCGCATAAGATTTGCATAAAACTTCTATAATTTCTTTCCTACTGGAGCACCCATCTTCCATTCTTTTTTCCGCCTATTCTATCAAGTTTATCTACTTTTAACTCGGA
>DBLW01000012.1:13221-16679 GCA_002298075.1 Bacteroidales bacterium UBA714
AATTTACATCCTCTCCCTCCCAAGAAAAAAGGCCTGCTAAAAAATTAGCCAAGCCCTTTATCATAAGTTCAACTCATCCCTATATCAGACATCATATTCTCGGATGGCCGGGACGAACTTTATCTTGTCACATGCGCTCCATCTCGCGGCGCAGGTCCTTTTCCTTTATGGAAGCACGCTTGTCATACTCTTTCTTTCCGCGTGCAAGCGCTATCAGCAGCTTGGCATATCCGTTATCGGAAATATAAAGCTTGGCTGCCACTATGGTAAGACCTTTCTCCTTAACGGAACGCTGCAGGCGGTTCAGTTCCCTGCGGCTCAGAAGAAGCTTACGGTCACGTCTCGGGTCATGCTTGCCCCAGCTTCCCCACCAATAATCCGCCACATGCATATTCTTGACATATAGCTCATTACCGCTAAAATAGCAGAACGCATCAACCAGCGATGCCTTTCCCGCCCTTATTGACTTGATTTCCGTACCCGTAAGCACAATCCCCGCCTGAAAGGTCTCTATGAACTCATAGTCAAAAGAGGCCCTCCTGTTCTTTATCTCAACACTGCTCTTTGCTTTAGGCATAATATAATCATTTAAAAGTTTCATGCCAGCTTCAACACCACGTAACTGTCCCGGCACACCATTCCACAACTGACAATCAAATTGCAAATGTAGTGCTTTTTTCACATTCCTCCGTTTTTTTCACACAAACACCTCCGCACAGCCCCTCCACCCCTCGGAAACAGGACAACAAGCGTGGAACGCAACAAGATAACCATCAACACTTTATCCAAAGACAATGCCCCCAAATGAGGAATCCAATTTTCATTAAGCACTATCAATCACAACCTTACGCACCGCGCTTAACCGCCTTGGCACAATACCCTCCGGTTGTGTCCAAGTTTTCCGGTACATCCCAGAGCCCCCCCCGAAGAGCTCCACAGCACCACCGAAAAATTCAGCCGGACACTCCCCCGTTTCAATACGAATGCCTATCTTTGCACAGCTATGACCAAAAGAACATTCACACCTATTCCGCCCATGGCCCAGCTGCCTCCCGCAGAAACAATAAATGCGGAAGAACTTGTATGCAAATACATTTCAGGAGAAATAGACCTGATATGTGTGCTCGGCCCGACCGCCTCCGGCAAAACCAGATATGCAGTACAGCTTGCCGGGGAAATCAACAGGATTCTCAGCACAATGGCAGACAGGCCCGCCACCGGTGGAGCGGAAATCATTTCCGCAGACTCCAGGCAGGTTTACAGGGGAATGGACATCGGGACAGGCAAGGACCTTTCCGAATACGGAGACATTCCGTACCATCTCATGGACATAGCTGACGCCGGCTCAAAATACAATATCTTCGAATACCAGCGCGACTTTGGAAAAGCATACGCAGACATACGGGAAAGAGGAGGGATACCGATATTGTGCGGAGGCTCCGGTCTCTATATAGAGGCTGCTACACGCGGCTACTCGCTCCCGGAAGTCCCTGCAGATGAAAAGCTCAGGGCGGAACTCGAAAAAGAAAGCACTGAAGAACTCGTACAACGGCTCTCCTCTCTCAAACCGCTTCACAACTCCACCGACTATGATACCAGAAAAAGGCTCATACGCGCCCTTGAAATTGCCATATATGAAGCTGAGCATCCGGTGACACGCACAGTGAGCCTTCCCAAAAACACATTCTACATAGGCACGCTCGTCTCACGGGATGAGCGCAACGCGAGAATAGACAAAAGGCTTGACGCGCGGCTGAAGGAAGGAATGGTTGAAGAGATAAAGGGGCTGCTTGATGGCGGCATATCTGCAGAAGACCTCATATACTACGGGCTCGAGTACAAATTCGTCACCTTATATCTGACAGGAGAACTGACATTCGGACAGATGCGCGAACAGCTCGCCACAGCTATCCATCAATTCGCCAAGCGCCAGATGACATGGTTCAGGGGCATGGAGCGCAAAGGCATAAGGATACACTGGACACAAGTCTGAGCCGTTTACCCTTCAGGATAGAATTTTGATTTCACAGACACCCCGGCCGGAGCCATGAAATGATGGTTCTCATCTTTCCATGCATCCTCATCCCATACAGGACTCACATAATCGCCCTCGTGGTCGGCTATGAAACTGAGATAAGTAATGCCTATCCCCTGGGCGAGATATTGCGACTCATAGAATGTCTGCACTTCAAACAGAGCCTCAACAGCATCCCGTCCGCACACGGACATAAGCCCGCTCTCAAAAAGCCTGTCATGGTCTTCTCCATAAATGTCAATGGCGGACGCAAGAATCTCCAGATTGTTCTGCAAGGCCATAGCCTTTGAATATTCATGCAGATAACGGCTGTCTGTCTTGAGATGCACGATTCCTCCCGGCTTCAGAAACCTCCTGTACCTGTCCATGAAAAGCGGGCTTGTCAGCCTCTTTTTCTCACGCCCTATCTGAGGGTCAGCAAAAGTCACCCATACCTCGGAAACCTCACCCGCAGCGAAAAGAGAACATATGAACTCTATTCGGGTACGCAGGAATGCCACATTGCCAAGGCCATGCTTCTCCGCATATCCGGCCCCCTTCCACAGACGCGCACCCTTGATGTCAACACCGATATAATTGCATGACGGATTGCGCATCGCCAGGTCAACGGTATATTCGCCCTTTCCGCATCCAAGCTCCAGGACAATAGGGTTGTCATTGCCGAAAAAATCCCTGTTCCAATTGCCTTTAAGAGGATGGTCACAATTCAGGACCTGGTCAGTAGAAGGCTGCACCATGCACCTGAATGTCTCATTTTCACGAAATTTCCTCAATTTGTCCTTTCCCATGGCCTACTCCTTGTCTGCAGGTTTATCCGTATGGCGGGCACGTCCTCCCGCATTACCATGACGTGGCTGTTCACCCGAATCCGCCTGGCGCTCACCCTGACGGTTCTTCCAATTGTTACGCCTGCCCTCCGGCCTTCCGCTGCCTCTTCCTCCGCGTGAGTCATTATGGCGTTTTCCGGTTTCACGGTTTTCAGTACCGCCGGAAGCCTTGGCCTCACCATCCTGCACGGGACGTGAGAACTTCTTGGCGCCCCCGTCGCCCTGTCCGGAATTTCCGCCCTGACGTCCGGCAGGTTTTCTCTTCTTCTTGCGCTTGCGGGCCTCATCGAAACGGTTTATGGCATCATCACCGACTGCCGTGACAAACTCAGGAGCCACCGGCTCATCCTCATGCTTGAGCGACTCCGCCTTCACCCCGTTACGGTTCATGCGTATGATATCCCAAACCTCCTGTGCCGAGAGGGCATAAAGATTGGCAAAAGAAGACTGGTCATAAGAGAAGTACATTGTCTCCTTGAGAATATCCGTCTTCATCAGATATGCAAGACCGTCTTCAAATTCCAAAGGATTATAAACCTTCGGGATACGGGATTGCGCATCCATATAAACGGCAGTCTCATAATTAAGGCAGCATT
>DBLW01000127.1 GCA_002298075.1 Bacteroidales bacterium UBA714
CTTCTTCGTTTTATTTCATATTCATCTGAACATCCAAACGAGTTTGGCAGCGCACTTCCGCCTCATAGAGATATCCGCCAAAACTGAGGTAGCACTCTGGGAACACCCATCCAGAATGGCATTTCAGTGGATGGAACGTTGTTTCAAGCTCTCCTATCCATCACCAGTTGGAATTTCATGGATACCGCTACGTGGTTTTCAGCTTTTCGCCGGTCGTCATAAGCTGTCTTAATCTCATAGGCCATCGGAATTCGAGCCAATGCCAGGTCTTTGGGAAAGTTCCTCCACAACATCTTGCAAATGCATCCTATATGGCCCTTGATTTGCTATTCGGACTGCGGCCTGTGAAATCAGGACCTGACAAGAGGGCGGAACAAGTGGCATACACCTCCGCCCCGCCAAAAAGCAAAATTAATTATCACATATTATGGAAAGAACATTTGAAGAAGCATTGAGAAACCGCAGAAGCTACTACAGGCTCACTGACAAGTCCCCGGTAAGCGACGGCACAATAAAAGAAGTCATCAGCCATGCCCTTGAATTTGTGCCGTCTGCATTCAACTCACGCTCAACACGGATTGTCCTCCTGCTGGGAGAGCACCACAAAAAACTATGGGAAATCACACTGGACCGGCTCAAGAAAGTCACTCCGGCTGAATTTTTCCCAAGAACAGAGAAAAAAGTCGCGTCCAGCTTTGCCTCAGCATACGGAACAATACTCTTCTTCGAGGATATGGAAGTGATTGAAAAATTGCAGAAAGACTTCCCTACCTATGCCGCCGCGTTCCCGTCATATTCAGACCAGACTTCCGCCATGCACCAGCTCGCGATATGGACAAGGCTTGAAGACCTCGGTTTCGGAGCATCACTCCAACATTACAATCCACTGATTGACAAGGATGTGGCAGAACAATGGGAAATCAATCCCAAATGGAGGCTCATCTCCCAAATGCCGTTCGGTATTCCCGAAGACACCCCCGGAGAGAAAGAAACCGGGCCAATGGACCACCGTTTCCTTGTATTTGAATAAAATTGGCATCCCACAAGGAGGATACCGCAATTTCCCAATATGGCTAAAGAGTCGTGATACGACCGGGCTGAGGCCACACACATAAAAAACCGGGAACTTAGTTTTCAGGAGTTGAAAGGGCCTGTTTTTAAAGAAAACGATTGATGGAGCTGACTAAAAGTATTAGTCAAGCCCTTTTTTCTTGTTTTTCGGTGTGGTCAACCTCGACATGGTTCTCAAATATTAAATTCTCAGAGAGTTATTCTGACTTTTTAGTTTTTGTAGCAAATCAAAAACGGAAAGTCCCGCCAATCAATTGTAATCCCCTGCCCCGACACGTTGCAGAACATTCCCAAAAACCAGCAAAGCTCACAAGCAGACTCACATATGACATAACCTGCGGAACAAGCAGGCAAATTCCACGCAGACAACATAGAACATAGCGATTGCCGCATTTGAAATCCTCATCTCCGATTATCAGGAAGGCACGATTGCGGGAATCGCCGGAACATATGACGACACAACAGAAATTCCGCGCAGAACATATCACGGCAACGATGGTTCCGATAAAAAAATACCATTGCAAAACCTTCCGTCAGATTTCACTTGAAGCGACATTTGCAGTGTCAAAAAAAAATAACGGATATGATAATGAACTGGTTATTGGCAATCTTGGACATTGCTCTTGTGGCGGCATACGTTCGCCTTTTTTCCGAAGTTCCCGATGAGGGAAACGTTGACAATGAAACCGGCCTGAAAATGCCGGAGCTCAAACACGGAAAAGACTACGCCGACCCTGTGACAGGCGCCAAGGTCACAGCTTACTATGAAGACAGAGACGAAGAATGATGCCCGGACAACTTTGCACCTTCCTCTGCGACTATGCAAGCGTGATGGCCGGCTCCGGCGCGTCCGGACTCAGGATACAGAAGAACATTGAACGAATGGCCCGTCATTACGGCTGCCGGACACTGCTCGAACTCACTCCGTCAACCGTAAAGATACAGCTATATACGGCCGGCAATGCACAAAGAGTTTTCAGAAGTGAAGTTGTGGCCCATTCCGGCATAAGCTTCTCTAAAATCAGAAAGCTAAGCTCATTGAGCTGGGACATCGCGGACAACCTGACGGACTACGGCAGCGCACTCCAGCGTTTTCAGCAAATACGAAACGAGAAACCGCTGGACGGCAGGATTGTACGTGCCCTCGCATCTGCAGCCAACGCTTCCTTCTGCGAACTGTTCGGAGGTGACTTCATCTCGATGCTCCTCGTATTTGCCGCGACCTATGCCGGATTCTTCCTCAAGCAGTCACTTATACAAAGAAAAGTAAACACCTACATGACCTTCCTGATTTCATCATTCGCAGCCGCAATAATAGCTTCAGCTGCTTATGTGTTCTCTCTCGGAGACACTCCGGACGTGGCATTGGGAACAAGCGTGCTGTTTCTTGTCCCCGGAGTTCCCTACCTTAATTCCGTATGTGACATGCTGACAGGACACCATCAGCTCGGAATGGGAAGAATGGTAGAGGCCACTATACTCACGGCCTGCCTCTCTCTCGGTTTCTGCGGTGCGATAGTAATAATGCAAATAGCATGACCATGAATACATTGTTGCTCATTCTCGAAGACGCACTCTTTGCCGCTGTGGCAGGCATCGGGTTCGGAAGCATAAGCAATCTTCCATACAAGGCATTTCCTTTCTGCGCCTTGATAGCAGGTATAGGCCATTCCCTGAGATTTGTCCTGATAACGGTGCTCGGAACACATATAATATGGGCAAGTCTAGCCGCAGGACTGGCAATAGGCATGCTCTCCGTCATTACGGGCGTGATGATTAAGCAGCCTGTGGAATCCCTTTCTTTTCCGTCATTGCTGCCGATGATTCCCGGAATGTATGCGTACCGGACCTTCCAGAATCTGCTCGGATGCGTTTCAACCTCATGCAGGGACGAATTCCTGGATTATTTCTACAGGATGTCGGACAATTTCCTCACAGGATGCCTTATAATAATAATGCTGGCAGCCGGTGCCGTAGTTCCCATGTTAGCTTTCAGCAGGACAAGCTTCCAGGCAACAAGGCATATCTTGCGGTACTGAATTTTCGTGTCCGGCATCAGACGCAATTCCGCTGCAAATTGTAACTTTGCAAATCCGGAGCAGCGATTAAAAGCAATCTGATGCACCGGAACAATAAAGTAAATTGCCATGATGATTTTCATATCATGCGCCAAGACCATGGCGCAGACATGCCCAAATGCGGTTCCATATGTGAGCGAACCTGAATATCTGCCTTATGCGGAAGAACTGGTCAAGAAAATGGCCGCATTTTCGGAAGATGAATTGGCCGACGCGCTGAAAGTAAGCCCGCGGATTGCCGCAGAAAACAAGATGCGATATACGGACATCCTGCATGGCGAGGCCGAAATGATGCCTGCCGTATTCGCATACACCGGAGTGGTATTCAAGCACATGGCTCCGCAGAGCTTTTCAGCCGCGGATCTCGCATATGCCCAGGAGCACCTTCGGATAACATCCTTTCTGTACGGGCTTCTCAGGCCGTTGGATGCGATAAGTCCATATCGTCTTGAAGGCGGAATGAAACCGGACCCCGGCAGCGGAAAATCAATCTTCAATCATTGGCAGAAGCTCCTTACAGAAAACTTCATAGCCGAAATCAAAGCAAACGGCGGAATACTTGTCAATCTTGCCAGTGACGAGATGAAAAAGCTCTTCGACTGGAAAAAGATTGAGTCAGAGGTAAGAGTCATACATCCGGAGTTTCTCTCAAAAGGCAAAAACGGCAAGACAAAAACAACAGTAATATACGCAAAGATGTGCAGGGGCGAAATGGCCAGGCACATCCTGTTGAACCGGATTGAGAGGCCAGAATCACTGAAAGAATTCAGCAACGGCGGCTTCGTTTTTGCCCGGGATCTCAGCACTTGCAGCAAATACGTCTTTGTCAAGGAGCAGGATTAGGTGCGCCGTAATGATTTTAATATTCCGTGAGCCTGCCGCAATCGTTCCACTCCCCTATCATCTCCCCTTTGCGGCTTGCCTCAATCAATTTGTCAAGCCTGCTGCAAAAAAGTGCTTCAGACGGCTTGACCCTTTGAATGTTGTCAATCCTCACCCTCTGATAGAGCTGGGGGAATGACTTGAAATTCTCCCAAGCCAATGGATTATCATTGAATGCATCAAGAATCTCAGGAATGATTTCAAATTCAGCAGAAAGGTCCGGGCATACATCACGTCCGCTGTCCGTCATCAATCCGAGAGCCTCAAGACGGCGGCATCTTTCCTTATTCAGTTCTGTCCATGTGCTTTTTTTCGAGCGCCTGCTGAAACGCTGGAGAGCCACCCCGTCAACACTCTTAACTGTCGAATCTATCCAGCCGAAGCAAAGGGCCTCTTCCACGGCGTCAATATACCACAACGAATCAGAGGGAGGATTCTTCCCACGCTTCACGGCAAGCCAGCATTCCGCTTCCTTGTCATGGTTTTCCGAGAGCCATCTGCGGAAATCAACACGGCAATTCATCTGGAGTATATTCTTAGGTATCATAGTCTTGATAATTATTATGCAAAAAACGCCTCAGGATAGCAGATTGTACAGCGGACTCCATTGAACACTCCCTGAAGGAGTTCAACTGCCATGCAGCACTCTTCCGGCACATCAAAGGACGTCACACTGTAATATTTTGTGTTTCAATTATTAATATGCACGGAAAGGGCTGCAATGCTCATCGCTGAAGTTCATAATAGACCATATCCTTCAGCTGTACCCCATCCTCTATTATGGCATGGTCATAATTGTCCGTAAAAAAGTCTGGCACACGGGAAGAATAGGCAAATCCGCATGCCTTGTAAAAACCGACAGTGGAAGGCACCTCGCCTGTCCCAGCCTTCAGCTTATGTCCGGGATACATGTCCGCAATCATTCCGAGGACGGCTCTTCCGTATCCTTTTCTCCGGAATCCCTCAATAATCGCAATGTTCTTTATCTCCACACATCCTTCGCAGGACTCATCCACTGCACATATTCCTATTTCGAGTCCTCCTGCTGACACCACATACAAGGCACACGACGGAAGATACTTTCTTACCATACTCTCCTGCTCATCTCCAACAAGAAGCAGCTCCATATATCTCCCCTTATCCTCATGGACACGCCTCAATTTAACGTCCGGGACATAAGCGGCGCGCTCCAAACGCATGAAATGTTCAGTACGGCATTCTCCGTCAAACACCTGCCTCCCGGATTCTGAATGATGATACGTAAAGCCGCATTTCTCAGCGACTCTGCTTGACTTCCGGTTGCCGTCATAATACCCAATCCACAAAGCCGACAGCCCGAGCACATTGAAACTCCTGGAAATCAGAGCATTTACAGCTTCGGGGATATACCCGTTTCCCCAATACGGCACCCCTATCCAATAGCCGATTTCTCCTTCACCGTCCACAATAGCAGCGGAATGCGTACCGTCCGCAAACATGATTCCGCAGCTTCCGACAGGCTCACCGGTCTGCTTCAAGACGACGGCATAGGTCTCCGGAGCAGAAAAAACTGTCCTAATGATTTCCAAGCTTTCTTCCACAGAAGTATGCGGTGGCCAGCCTGCAGCCGGTCCGACGTCCGGATCTTTCGCATATCTGAACAATATTTCAGCATCACTTTCACGCCACGGACGCAGAAGCAGCCTTTCGGTTTCCATTACAATGCTCATATGTGTACCTCCATTTGCTGCAAATTTACTATTTTTGTCCTAACGGACATATATACGCTTGGGCTTCGGCAAAACTTACAAGTAAACTTTGCTTCTGCTCTCAACTTTTGCTATATTTGCACTTCGCGCATATATATGCTGGCGTCTCGGCATAATCAAAGTAAACTTTGCTTCTGCTCTCAACTTTTGCTATATTTGTTCCGATTTATATGCCATCGCTCCCGATGACTGCCGACGGGCTGCAGATGAACCACATCCGCTCACTGCCGGCACCATTCAACACCAAATAATGATGAGGAAGACAATCACTGCAATATGCTGCATCATGTGCAGCCTGATGAACATCGGCGCTTATGCGCACTCCGGATTTGAACTGCACAAGGCGGACTTCTATGCTGTTCTCGGATTTGAAGACAACGCTAAAGTGACGGCATGGATGCGCCAGATAAGCTCGAAAATGATTGACGGATACAAAGGAACGGAGCTCCCGCAATATGGAGGAATGGATTTCTACAACTATCTCAAAGCCGAATTTCCCGGATTCAAATGCAAGCACCGGCTGCTTTTCCATTGGGGATACAACTCTAGGCCATGGAATGAGGGCCTGCAGGCAAAAGCGGATGCCCTGCCATGGGGGCGCAACCCTGACGAACTGAAACGGTTCAAGCACACGATAGCAGACGAACAGCAAAGGCGCAACAGGGAAGCCAATGCAATGACGGAAAAACTGTTCGGATTCGCATCCTCAGGAAAAGACGCATCCTATGCAAATGCCATGATTTCCATTGTCTATGACGTCCATCTGCTCGGAGACTACACTCCGGACAACAAAGACTTCGACGGCGTACAGGACTTTTCTTCCGTTGTCGGTGACCTGATAAACGCCATACGCAAAATTGACGAGGCACAGGGAAAAGCTCTTGTAAAGTCCATTCAGACCGCAAGCAGACAACAGCTGCCAGTGCAGCAGAAAGCGGCCGGCATGCTGGAAATCCTGCAACGGGAAATGCCGGAGTTTTTGCAGAAAGCCCAGGGAGGTACCCTCAAGAGGCGTTTCGCCAAACAAGGAATCATTTTTAAAGACAATCTCCGATGAAAACTTTTGCAGACAGCATATTCCTCCGGAAAATGCGCACTGCCGCACCTATAAGCGATGAAACAGCCTCAATTCTTGCCGGCCATCTCGAAGAATGCCATTTTCACAAAAAAGAACTCATTTTAAGAGAGGGCATATTCTGCAGATACGTGTGGCTTCTGGAAAAAGGCTTCGTGAGACATTACTGGGTAGTCAACGGAGAGGAGGCCACGACCTCTTTCTCAACAGAGGGCACACCGATATTCAGCATGGACGAAATGTATTACGGAAAGCCCAGCGAAGAATATGCCCAGGCAATGGAACCCGTGCACGCATGGCGCATAAAGGTCGGTGAACTGGAACAGCTCCTTAGGGACAATCTGGAGCTGGCCACATGGGCACGCATAATTCACCAGAACGAATACAGACGCGTTCACAAGTCTTTCAAAGAGAGACTGACTTTACCGGCACGGGAACGCTACCGCATATTCACCGAAGAATTTCCGGAAGTATGCAGACGTGCCAATCTCGGACACATCGCCTCGTACCTCGGAATCACTCTGCCCACGCTGAGCCACATACGTTCTGAGGAAAGAATTTAATGTGGGACAACTTTTTTCTCATACGGAATTCCGAAATTTGCCGCTCAAATCACAACAGAGCAAATGGAAAACAATCTGACTGAGAAAAAACAGGGCCGCGAAGCCTGGATTGACTGGATGAGAATTGCGGCCTGCCTCATGGTATTCATCGTGCACAGTACCGAGCCATTCTACCTTGGCGGAGACGGTGCCCTCATACTTACAAACACGGATGCGTTCTGGGCGTCATTCTTCGATTCATTCGTGCGTGCCTGCGTACCGCTGTTCATCGTAGCCTCCAGCTACCTGCAGTTCCCTCTGCACTGCTCCGCCGGAGAATTTTTCAGGAAAAGGGCCGTGCGCATCCTTATTCCATTCATAATCTGGAGCCTTGTATATGCTTTCGCTTTCGGAGAGCCGGTGTCCAATCTCAAGGCCCTGCTTCTGAACTTCAACTATGCGGCCGGACATCTGTGGTTCGTCTATATGCTGTGCGGGATATACCTTCTGATGCCGTTGCTCTCGCCGTGGGCTGAAAAAGTCGGAAAAAAAGAACTTCAATTCTACTTATGCATCTGGCTTTTCACGACACTCATCCCTATCATACGCGACTGGGCCTCACAATCTCCCCTTGCCATAACATATGGCCCGACAGGCATTCCGAGACAGGCACTGTTCCCTCTTTGGGGAGAGGCCAGCTGGAATGCATACGGCCTGTTCTATTATTTCAGCGGTTTCATAGGTTACCTGCTCTTAGGATTGTATTTCCGTAAATTCGTTGGCATCATGTCATGGGCAAGGACACTGTCCATATCCGTCCCATGCTATCTGCTCGGCTTTGCGATTTCCTTCGGCGGTTTCCTCCACAGGGCATTTGAAAGCGCCCAAGGCACATTCCCGGTCGGAGGCGCTGTCGATATGGCGGTGTGGTGGGAGACGACATGGTGCAACGACACACTCGGAGTGGCTCTGATGACCATAGCATGGCTGCTGATTTTCCGGAAAGCGAACGCTAACGGGACCTTTTACTCAAAAGTCCTGCTGCCTGTATCAAAAGCAAGCTACGGAATGTATTTATGCCACATGATGATTCTTGCCCCCATATGCGGACTTTTCCGCGGCTGGCTCGGGTCCGGCAGCGAAGGCATGCTCGGATTATGGACTACTCCTCTCGAGATATTGCTGTCCGCATTTACCGCTTTCGCATGCGTTGCAGCCATATCTGTGCTTCTGCAAAGGATTCCTAAAATAGGCAAATACATAATAGGTTAGGATAATGTGGAAAATCCGGTTATCTTTGCGGTGCTTTGGCTGATTTTGCCATGGCCTCAAACTAACCGGCCCGCAGGCAATGCGGCCATTTTAACACAAAACAAACATGACAAACAACGTTTATTTGGCATCCAAGCCAAGATACGGGATTCTGGACGGTCTCAGAGGCGTAGCCGCCTTACTGGTGGTCCTGTTTCACGTTTTCGAGGCTTATTCTCCAGGCCCTGCAGGCCAGATCATCAACCACGGCTACCTTGCAGTGGACTTCTTCTTCATGCTGTCCGGCTTCGTCATAGGATATGCTTATGATGACCGCTGGAACAAAATGAGCACATGGGGATTCTTCAAGAGACGCCTTGTACGCCTGCATCCGATGGTGGTCATGGGCACCGTGGTAGGAGCCTGCCTGTATTTCTTCGGACAGGGAGACGGCTTCCCTATAATCGGAAACATCCCAGGCTGGAAACTGCTCCTGGCCTTTGTCATGGGATGCCTGATGATTCCGTGCGGTCCGAAGATGGACATACGCGGATGGGGCGAGATGAACTCTTTCAACGGCCCTAACTGGTCTCTCACATGGGAATATGCGGCAAACATTCTTTATGCCCTTGTCCTCAGAAGGCTTCCTAAAGCTATACTTGGAGTCCTGACTGCAGCTGCCGCATTCTGCACGCTTGACCTGTGCCTTAATTGGAATGTTTTCGGCCTGCTTACAGAAGGACGTGTCGCAAGTGCATCCGCCTACACCGTGATAGGCGGATGGAGCATTACCCCCGAACAGATGTATATCGGATTCACAAGGCTCGCATATCCTTTCCTGTGCGGACTTCTCTTGTCACGCATCGGCAAATCCATCACTGTCAAAGGCGCATTCTGGTGGTGCTCCCTGATTCTTGCCGCCATATTCTCAATTCCGTGCATAGGAGGCGAAGGCAATGTCGCTAACGGCATCTACAATGCCGCATGTATCCTGGTCATCTTCCCTGTCGTAGTCGCCATGGGAGCCGGAAGCCGGATAAAGGGAGAAAAAAGCACAAGAATCTGCACTTTCCTCGGAGAATTGTCATATCCGCTCTACATCACGCACTACCCTGTCATGTATGTACAGATGAACTGGGCGTGGTCACATCCGGACGCTCCGGCCTATGCCCACATCACGGTAGCGGCGGGAAGCATCATATTGTCAATAGGCATTGCATACGCCTGCCTGAAATTGTACGATATGCCGGTCCGCAAATATCTCACAGAGCGCTGGCTGAAAAACAAGAGGTAATGGAAGGACTTCACCATATAGGCCTGTTCGTGACGGAACTCGAGCAGGCCAAAAAATTCTGGTGCACCTGTTTCTATCCTGAAGCCTAAAGTTCCGCGACTTCCTGCTCGGACAGTCCTGTCATCTCACTTATCTGCCGGAATGCAATTCCGGCATTTTTCATTGCAAAAGCCATCTTGCGGATTCCCTTCGCTTCTCCTTTGATTTCTCCTTCTTCCATCCCCGCAGCAAACCCTTCTTCGCGGCCGTTCTTGAATTCCTGCCGCTTACCGTATAAGATATCCAATTCGTTTATCATGTTTGCTTCAAATCTAAGTCTATGCTCCTTTGTGAGTGCCGCATATTCACATGCACCGGCCAACTGGCTGACGAATGTCCTATTCTTGATTGCATCCGGAATGACATCGGCATTTCCTCCGTTTACGAACCAATAGAACAGGTAATCCTGCTCAGAGCTGCACTCGTCAAGTGTCTTTGCGAATCGCGCCAGCTCTGCAAAGGTAATAGAAATTGTCATAGGTGCAACTTCTTTTGTACGGATTTCCATAAATTCATAATGTGACACCACATAGCCCGTATCCCATTGTCTTTCATCATGATGCCTGAACTTATGGTTTAAGATGCTCACCACATATACCGGATGAAGGTCCGCATAATCCTCCCCTTGCCCAAGCTGCAGATGGAACGTCCCCGCACCATAGAACACAACACGCTTGAAAAAATCATTATAAGGCCTGTTCTGCACCTCCACAATGAATTGGGAGCCGTCATCACCTCTGCATATGAGGTCAAGCACCGTTTTCTTCGACACAATCGTGTCTTGACACTGTTCCCGGTCGCAATACTCCAAGATATCCTTGACAATGACCCCTTCCGGGAGCAGGTTATTAAGCAGCCTGATTAGCAGTGGCTTGTTGGCCCTGTCGGCAAACACAGCCTTGAAGCCTGCATCCGTCGTAAGCGGAACGTAACGTTTCTGATAAATTCCCATATAATTATCTTCCAATGTTAACGGATGCAAAATTCGGGAATGCCATCCGCGTAACGAAAAAGTACACGGATATTTGTTAAAATCGGCATTACACTAATGCCAAATGCCATTTTATGTTCAGAAATTTGTTTGATTTTTTAATAAATGCAGACAAATTTCTCCGCTTTCCACTGCCTGTACAATATAAAATCTTACCTTTGCCATACTTACAGGGGCCGGAAAAGGCTGGCATATTATGAAACAGGACATTATGGAACATAAATTAAGCGACAAATCAGTTTGCGCCGTAATCGGACACGGCAGCTGGGCCACGGCAATCGTAAGCCTTCTGGCCGGGAACGAAAAAGAGGTATGGTGGTATATCAAGAATCCTGAAGTGCTCGGAACTCTTGTTTCAGAAGGCCGGAATCCCAAATATCTGAACGACCTTGAATTTGACATGAGCAGGATACGTCCAAGCGGTGACATTGATGAAGTCGTTTCAAATGCCGACATAATCATAATGGCTGCCCCGTCAGCCTACCTGAAAGATTTTCTTGAAGGAATGACCGTCCCTCTAAAAGACAAATTCATCGTCTCGGCCATCAAAGGCATAATTCCCGGAGACTACAAGACCGCCGTTGAATATATCCACGACCGATACGGCCTCACATACAGGCAAATCGGCATCATATCAGGGCCCTCGCATGCGGAAGAAGTGTCACGGAGAAAACTGTCATACCTGACCATAGTATGCACTGATTCAGAAAATTCCGCCATAATCGGAAACAAGATTTCCACAGATTATATAAAACTGAGCTACTCGACCGACCTGTACGGGGTAGAATATGCGGCCATACTGAAAAACATCTACGCCCTTTCGGTAGGCTTGGCTGTCGGCCTGGGCTATGGTGACAATTTCCTTGCTGTCCTTATATCAAATTGCGCGAAAGAAATGACAAGATTCCT
Source organism: Bacteroidales bacterium UBA714 (assembly GCA_002298075.1). Classification (GTDB taxonomy): domain Bacteria; phylum Bacteroidota; class Bacteroidia; order Bacteroidales; family UBA932; genus Cryptobacteroides. The sequence continues at coordinate 11,881 of DBLW01000127.1, forward strand.
GACGGAAAGCTATCCTGACGCACGGGAGACCATGAACTCGGCCTATCTCGGAGACCTGCTTGTGACATGCTACTCCAGCTACAGCCGGAACCGCCGCCTGGGCCTTCTGATAGGACGCGGCCACACAGTCAAAAGCGCGCTGAACGAGATGACAATGGTAGCGGAGGGCTATTTTGCCAGCGATTGCATAAGGCACATCAACTTCAGGCACAAGATAGACATGCCGATAGCCGACATGGTATATGAAGTCCTGTACAAAAAGGCATCTGCAAGGAAAAAAATGAAAGAACTGGAAAATCTGCTGTAATCATTTTCCCGGTCCCGCCAAAAACTGCACCGCCATATCCGTCATCTCATCGCGCCTGACAGAAAAACCATGGTCCTCACCTTCTACAAGATGCAACACGGCATCCTTGTAGCTTTCCTTATACCTTACCGAATAGCTATAAGGCACAATATCGTCAGACATTCCATGAATTATGCAGACAGGCCCCCCATACAGCGCAGCCGTTTCATATATCGGCAATGTCTGGGCCACCTTGACATATTCACGTCCCACATGACGTCCTGATACAGGCACAAATTCAGGTATATCCTGAGGATCATACCGGACACCGAACATGACGCCGTTCAAAGCATCATCCCTGAGAACAGCAGCAGGAGCCATCAGCACAAGCGACGCAACCTTTTCCGCACCCAATTCTCCAGCCAGCATACTTGCGACGACCCCGCCCTGAGAATGCCCCAGCAAAGCGACAGAACCCACAAAATCCAGCGACCTTACATATTCATAAACTTTCGCGGCATCCTCAATCTCATTGGCCACAGTCATATTACCGAACTCCCCATCGCTCTCCCCATGTCCGTTGAAATCAAAACGGATACTCGCAATCCCCTTCACCATCAGCTTTTCCGCAATGTCACCAATCACCCGCGACTGTTTGTCAGACATGAAACCATGCATCAGAATAACTATCGGGACAATTTCCCCTTCAGCCACTCCGGGCCGGTAAACAATCCCGGCCAGCTTTCCGACAGCCCCGTCAATTTCCACCTCAATCACCTCCGGCTCCCCACCAGATTGCCAGGCCCGGTCATTTTCCCGACACACCGCCGGAAAAGCCAAGGACAACAATACGGCTCCCATAAATCCAGTCCTTTTAACTGCATCATATAACGTTTTCATCTCTTATATATTTCATTTTAGTGTTATCAGCAGGTCAAAGATACAATGTTTGATAGCAATTCACAACAATTTAACCCTTAAA
>DBLW01000022.1 GCA_002298075.1 Bacteroidales bacterium UBA714
CGCTCTTGCTCTGCTGTGCCAGCGCAGCTGCGGAAACCATTGCTGCGGCCAACACCAAAGAAAAACGTTTTAAGTTCATAATAAATTTATTAGAGTTATATTGTTGCCTTTTAAAATGTCCTGTTCCGTTTATCTTGGCAGTCATTACCCCCGGTAATAATTTACTGCAGGTCGGTCAATATGCCGGCATAGCGTCTCCTTTCTTCCCGTGTGACTCCGGCAAGATAATTTTCAGTCATCGCAATGCTTGAATGTCCCAGGCTTTCGGATATGAACGGCAGGTCCGCTCCTCCCCTGAGCATCGTCGTGGCGAACGAGTGCCTGGCCGAGTATGTCGTGAAACAGGGGATTTCCAGTTCTGCCGCTATTTCCTTGAGGGCCTTGTTGCATTGCCCGACAATCCTCCTTACCGTCCTTGAAATGCTGAACTGGTCCTGTGTATGCTCGGCATATCTGAACAGGAAGGCCTTAGAGTCGCCTTCGTAAGGGCTGCACATCCTGTCCATAATCTGCTTCATCTGCTCTGTCACCGTGGCCCTTATCATTCTGGGGTTGCCGGAGCTTCCTGCCGTCTTATGCCGTATGAAGCATATCTCTCCGTCTATGACATTTTCATGTCTGAGGTACAGCATGTCCCTGAAATTGATGCCGTTGCAGAGATACGAGAACAGCCACAGGTCGCGGTTTTCCTCAAGATGTCCGGGGCCGCGGTAGTTCATGATTCTTCTTATGTGCTCTTTGCTCAATGCCATCCGCCTGCTGTTTGCCCGTGGTATCATATATCTGCCTTTCCCGAAAGGAAATTGGGCCTCTTTGATTATTCCCGCGGATTTCGCCGTGTTCAGTGCACACTTTATGGTTTTCATTTAGATGTGTATCGTCGTGCAGCTTTTCCCCTCATCTGTCCAGAACCTTTCGCATTCGCGCAGCCACTCCGGAGTGACGGAGGACAGATGGATTGATTTGCCCCCATACTTTTCGGCGGCATTCAATGCCGAACGGCATCTGTAGTATGAGTTTACCTGTCCGGCTTTCATGAATTCCCCGGCAAGTGAGGCCAAGGAGGAATTGAGCATCATGCCGCTGTCTTTCCCGAGCCTTGCAGCCAGGATATCCAGAGAAAAACTTCCGTGTTCACACAGATCGTTCACTTCTTTGCAAAGCCGCTGGAAACAGCTCTCGATGCGGCGGCCTTTCCCGCTGCTCCTCCGTGAACCGTTCCATTTTTCCCACTCTTCCGGTGACATGTCAACTCCGGTTGTAAAATACTTTTGCGTGCGCCTGTGTACGATTTCGGCCTTGACAGGGAAGAGGCCGTTCTTCTTTGCTCTGCGCCGGTCTATTATTACCAGGACAGAGACACCGTCTTTAGAATATTTGAGCATATAGACAATAAATTGAAATGTGGCCATTTGCGTGCAATTTGCATGCAGACCGGCCTTTGCGTGCGGGATTGTACGCTGGGGCGTTTTTCAGAAAAAATGCTTATTTTTGCGCTCGGATGAAAAAACTCATCCTTGACAGATAACAATATTTAAATTAAGATACTTATGGAAAAAAAACATAGCCGCACGCTTGTGACCTGCGCGCTTCCATACGCCAACGGTCCCGTGCATATCGGGCATCTGGCTGGCGTGTATGTCCCTGCCGACATTTATGTCAGATATCTCAGGCTGAAAGGGGAGGATGTCCTCTATGTCTGCGGATCTGATGAACACGGAGTCCCGATCACGATAAAGGCCCGCCAGCAGGGCTGCACTCCGCAGGATGTGGTTGACAAGTATCACAGAATCATCAAGGATTCGTTTTCCGGTCTCGGAATCAATTTCGACATATACAGCCGCACTTCATCCGATGTCCATAAGGAGAATGCCTCGGAATTTTTCCGCAAACTCTATGACGGGGGCAAATTCATAACGAAGGAAAGCGAGCAGTATTATGACCCTGAGGCCAAGACTTTCCTTGCCGACAGGTATATTGTGGGAACTTGCCCGAAATGCGGTGCGGAAGGAGCGTACGGGGACCAGTGCGAGAAGTGCGGAAGCACCCTCAGTCCTGAAGAACTGCTCAATCCGAAGTCAAAGCTCAGCGGTGCGGAGCCTGTCAAGAAGAAGACCACTCACTGGTATCTTCCGCTCGACAAATACGAGGGATGGCTTTCTGAGTGGATTCTGGATTCGCACAAGGAGTGGAGAAGCAATGTCTATGGCCAGTGCAAGAGCTGGATTGACGGAGGGCTTCAGCCGCGTGCCGTAAGCCGTGACCTTGACTGGGGAGTGCCTGTGCCGGTGGAAGGCGCAGAAGGGAAAGTCCTCTATGTGTGGTTCGATGCACCTATCGGCTATATTTCCAATACTAAGGAACTTCTGCCGCAGTCATGGGAGAAATGGTGGAAGAGCGAGGATACGAAGCTGGTGCATTTCATCGGCAAGGACAACATCGTCTTCCATTGCATCGTCTTCCCGTCCATGCTCAAGGCATATGGTGACGGTTATATACTTCCTGAGAATGTTCCTGCCAACGAGTTCCTCAATCTGGAGGGGGACAAAATCTCGACCTCGCGCAACTGGGCCGTGTGGGCGCATGAATATCTGGAGCAGTTCCCTGGAAAAGAGGATGTTCTCCGTTATGTGCTGACCGCCAATGCACCGGAAACCAAGGACAATGACTTCTCATGGAAAGATTTCCAGGCACGCAACAACAGTGAGCTTGTGGCCATATTCGGAAATTTCGTTAATCGCGCTGTGGTGCTTACCCACAAATATTTCGGAGGAAAGGTTCCTGCCGCGGGAGAGCTTCTTGACATTGACAGGGCTGCCCTGGCTGAGATACCTGCGCTTAAGGCGGGAATGGAGAAGAATCTTGACGGGTATCATTTCCGTGAGGCTCTCAAGGATGCGATGAGCATTGCGCGTGTTGGCAACAAATATATCTCTGACACTGAGCCTTGGAAGGTTGCCAAGACCGACATGGACAGGTGTGCTACAATACTCAATGTGAGCCTTCAGATATGCGCTTCTCTTGCAATAGCGTTCGAACCGTTCCTTCCGTTCTCGGCAGGCAAGCTCCGTGACATGCTCGGAGTCTGCATATGTGCCGGTTATGACCACAGGGCAGGTGAGCGCGAGACTGTAAATACATACACTTGCTCAGAGGGTGCCGCCTTGCATACCGTACCGGCCGGACATGATTCCGCATGTTGTCAGGAGGATGGCCGCGTATGCCTGAAATGGGAGATGCTCGGAAATCCGGACCTTCTTCCGGAGGGCCACACGATTGCCGAGGCCGCCCTGCTTTTCGCAAAGATTGAAGATGACGCCATCCAGGCCCAGCTTGACCGCCTGGCTGCCATAAGGGAGGAGAAAGAGGCTGCCGCAGCCGCAGAGGCCGCAAAGGTCGTGACTCCCCAGAAAGATGAGGTGACTTTTGATGATTTCATGAAAATGGACATCCGTACGGCTACCGTACTGGAGGCCGAGAGGGTGCCCAAGACTGACAAGCTTCTGAAACTCAGCATAGACACAGGCATTGACCGCAGGACTATTGTCTCCGGAATAGCTGAGTTCTATGCTCCTGAGGACATGGTCGGCAAGCAGATATGCATTCTCGCCAATCTCGCTCCTCGCAAGATACGTGGCATAGAGTCATGCGGAATGATTCTGATGGCCCGCCAGAACGACGGCAAAATGAGATTCATCACTCCTGCCGAGGCTCTGTGCAACGGTGCTGAAATAGGTTAGCCGTATGGGCCGTCACGTTTGTTTCTGTGCCCTGGCTTTTGTTCTCGGCATTTTGGCTTCCTGCAATTCTGCGGATGTGCCTGAGGGATTCACGTTCTGCTGGGGAGATTCCGGCAGGCATTACCGTGCGGATGTGAAGCCGCAGGATGATGCCTGCTGTGCCTTCGGGTTCCCTGCATGGAAAGGGGAGAGGGTGAACGCCATGGCCCTTGTCTGGTCTGATGTTCCGCTTGCGGATGTGAAAGTAAGCGCCGGCGCTCTCAGGAACGGCCGTCACAGGATTTCCGCTGACGGCCTTAAGGTGCGTTTTGTCAGCTATGTCATGTCTGATGTGCTTGATTCTACACGTTTCGGGCAGTGCGGATACCGAAAAAAAGCGGATTATGACTCGCTGCTTGTGGCTGATGTGATTGACATTGACTTGTCTCGTGATATTCCTGCAAAGACGGTGCAGCCGGTGTGGCTTTCCGTTGATGTCCCTTGTGATGCCGAGCCTGGCGAGTATTCCGGTGAGCTTGTCCTTAAAGGCAGCGGTATGGGACGTCAGGTGCTTCCGGTATCCCTTACGGTGCTTCCTCGCGTGCTCCCGGAACCTTCTGAGTGGGACTTTCATCTTGACATATGGCAGAATCCGTATTCTGTGGCCAGATATGAGGGAGTTGAACTTTGGAGTGACGCTCATTTTGATGCCATGAGACCGGTGATGAAGATTCTTGCGGAAGCGGGGCAGAAAGTTGTAACGGCCACTATCATGGACCGCCCTTGGAACGGGCAGACTGAGGATGCGTTCGGCTCCATGGTTGTAAAGACGAGGAAGACTGACGGCACATGGGATTATGACTTCTCCGCATTTGACAGATGGGTGGAGTTCATGGCGGAGCTTGGGATTGACAGCCAGATAAACTGCTATTCGATGATTCCGTGGAACATGAAGTTCGACTATGTGGACGCTGCTTCCGGACAGACGCGCTATGTGGAAGCCGGCCTGGACAGCAAGGAGTACCGCTGGTATTGGGAGAGTTTCATTTCGGCTTTCGCCGGGCATCTGCGCGAAAAGGGATGGTTCGGAAAAACCATGATTGCCATGGATGAGAGACCTCTGGACGCGATGCTTACGCTCATAGACATTGTAAAAGGCGTGGAACCGGATTTCAAACTGTCGCTTGCCGGCAACTGGCATCCGGAGATTGAGAAGTATATTGATGATTATTGCCTTGCCTACGGACAGGCTTTCCCTGACGGTGTCGCAGGGCAGAGGCGTGAGCGTGGACAGTTCAGCACTGTCTATACATGCTGCTCGGAGGCGCGTCCGAACATGTTCCTCGTGTCTGAGCCGTCCGAGGCTTCATGGTTGCCGTGGC
>DBLW01000051.1:0-4147 GCA_002298075.1 Bacteroidales bacterium UBA714
CGCCCGTATGAAGGATATGCATAACGCACATCATCAGGGCACACCGCCTTTCGCCTTGCCGTAAAATTCGTCGAAAAATCCCCCGGCTCAATGACAGTGACACTCACACCAGTACCGCGCAATTCAAGACGCAATGACTGACAATAGCCCTCAATGGCGAATTTGCTTGCGGAATACGCCCCCTGATAAGGCAGGCCCATCAATCCGCCTATGCTGCTCATGCAGATTATCTTGCCGCTCCCCTGCCGTCTCATCACAGGTATGACATGCGAAAGCCACCTTGCCATTCCCATGAAATTCACATCCATCTGCTTTCTTATATCTTCAACAGCACAGAACTCCAATGGCCCGCCTATCCCCATTCCGGCATTGCTGACAAACACATCAATACGCCCCTCCGCCTCCATCAGCCTGCCGAAAGCAGATGCCACCGCAGCCTCATCCTGCACATCCGCCTCAAGATATGTCACTCCATTAAGCGGCTCAGTCTCACGCCTGACAGTCCCATAAACCTTATGTCCGTCCATCGCAAGCCTCAAAGCCATTGCTTTTCCGAATCCCGAAGACACTCCTGTTATCAATACTACCATAATCCTGTCATTTTAACTCCACCCCAATGCCTCCGGCAAACGCCCGGATGCACCGGCACAATTTGTAAAATTACACAAAATCCGCCGTCCAATCAAATTAAATCTGATGCTCCCACGAGACGGAACAATTTGCAATACACATAAACTAATGCTAAGTTTGCACTCGGATAAAAGACAATGCATCACACAGAATTAACTCAAGAAACATCATGATACCAGATTGGACAAAAGAAATGAACTGCGCAGTAACAGTTTGCGACACAGAAGGCAAGATTATCTATATGAATGACAAGGCAAAAGAGACCTTCGCATCTCACGGAGACCTTGTCGGCAAAAATCTGATGGGCTGCCACAGCGAAAGGTCAAAAGCAATCATCCACAAGCTTCTGGAAACCGGAGGCAGCAATTCATATACAATCAGCAAAGCCGGTCTCAAAAAAATGATATACCAGACCGCCTGGCGTGAAAACGGCAAAGTAGCAGGCCTCGTGGAAATTTCCATGGTGATTCCAGACACGCTCCCCCACTACGAAAGGTGAGCAGCCCTTCAAACTATCACAAACAAAATGTGCCGGACATTCCTTGATACATGTACAGAAGTCCGGCACGAGAAATTATGCTTTCTCCACTCCTTTTTCCAACCCCTGCTCATATTTGTAATCCCTCTGTGTCTTGATATCTGCCTTTGTCGTCATATTCCTGATGTATTTATACTGCTCCACAGACCCATAGCGGCAAAACGAGATGCCTCATAGAGCCTCCTCCACTCCTTGTCAATGTACTCTATCTCGGCAATCTTCTCGTCTGTCACAAACTGCCGCAGCAATGCCAGCAACACATCCTTGTTCAGCTCGTAGCCGAAAATCGCCTTGAAGCCATAATCACTCGCAAGGTCCACGAATACAGGAGCATCAACGCTGACGCGTCTCCTGAAAAAATCCATAACTGTCACAACATGATAATCTGATGGGCACTATGCCCGGTTAATAATCAAAACACCATGTCTTTTGATCCCTACTGCTCCGCAAAATTAATAGTTTTACAATATCGACGGCGCAGCTTTTCTTTTTTTTGAATGCGCTTCTTTACTGCATCAAAGGCAATTGAGCATTGATTCTGACCATATATAAATTCACAGAACCCTCATCCGGAGCATCCGTACAAAAAAAATCCGGACGGCGCACACATGCCGTCCGGAAAATTGATATTGTCTGAATTATCCGGCATTGTTCATGCCTGCAAACTCAATAAACCCACTCCACACTATCAACAAGGAGAGTGTTTGTGCTGCAGCCAGTAAGATAGTCGCCACGGCTGCTTGTGGCAAATGAAATCACTACGGAATAATTGCCGTCGGCAGGCTTGGCATCTGCATCATACCAATGGAAATCAAGCTCCTGCATCACATAATCTGAAGATGACTCCTTGATTTCAGCAGACGCATAGCCGATGATGGCACCCTCCTCAACACTCTTCTGCAGGCAAGGATCCCATATTCCGGAAGGCTCAGTCATTCCCGAGGATACCCCGTGCTGGGAAGTCCAGTCTATCACAGCCGCGTAAATGCGCATCACGTCCTGCTTTCCGTCCCACTCGTCCTTCTGAGGGTCATATGATCCGGTATTGTCAATGACCCCCACATTGGCCTTGTAGCGCACCTTGAATGCAGACGGACGGGCTGTCCAACCATATTTCTTTCCGAAATATGCCGTACCGCTGAAACCGGAATAGATGAAATCACCTGTATACATGTTGCCGGGAGCAAAAACAAAGTTGAGAACCATTCTTGCCGAAAGCAAAGCCGTCCCCTTCTCACCACCCTCCATGCAAAGAGGAGTAAAGACAGTGGCAACTCCATCCGCACCATACTGCTCAAGGAAAGAATTGTTGCCGCTGTCCCAGAATGACTCTCCCTCCGGATTAGGGTAAGTAATGTTATATGGCTTGCCGCTCGCATCCTCCCAGACGCGGAAAGACCAGCCGTTCATATCGGCGTTCGGTATGGCATCACCCTCTGGAGCAGAAAATTCACAAGACGCAAGCACCTGGTCACCCTCACGCAACTCCGCAACATATACATTAGAAGCATAAATACCGGTCCCTTTCTTTACAGTGAGCACGTCAAAGCCTCCGGCATTCACAGATGTCTCATACGAAGGTGCTGCAACATATTTACCGTCCTCATCAGCAGCAAGTTCATAAAGTGTCCCACCTTTTTTGCCGAAGAAAACGGCAGGAGCCTTGACTGACTCGGCGCAAGAAACCATGATTGACGCAATGTTATTCCACAGGTCAGCACCGGAAACGCTTATGCTGTTGCCTCCCCCATAATGAAAAGTCAGCTTACGGCTGAAAGACTGCCCGATTTTGTCAGAAACCTCAAGAGTAAACACATGGTCAGAACCTTTCTCCGGAGACAAAGCCAGAATCATCGGAACAAGGGAAGACAAATTGAAATTCACTTCAGTCTTTCCGGCAAGCTTCTCACCGGCAGGCAATGTACCTCCGGTCAGTCCGTCAAGCGCACCGATAAGGGATGAATCACCAATAAGGTCCATATCTGAAGAATTGTCTGAAGTCAAGGCTGAAATGACAGGGGACAGGACGGGAGAGTTCACTTTCACTATAAAAGTGCCTATCCCGGCCTCCGCCTTGACACGGATGTTCACATCCATCGTCTGGGAAAGCTCCATTGTTGAAAAGTCAGGATTTGCCTCCCAGACCATCACTGGTGCGGCATAAGCCACAGGGCCGTCTTTCTGTTCACAAGACAGCAATGCCATGGAAGCAATAGCCACCACAGCAAGGTTAAGAATCTTTTTCATCAAAAACTATTAGTTAAACATTATATAACAAGGACATGAGTGTGTGCGTCACATGCCCTTATTTACAGTCCGACGAAAGTTTTTTCTTAGCGTAGTCAAGAGTCAGGTTAAAGGTCTTCTTATCCGATGACGGCGCATCATACATCGCGTCCGTCATTATCTTCTCACAAATCGAACGCAGCCCGCGTGCACCGAGCTTGTTCTCAATGGCCGTATCCACAATCAGGTCAAGTACGCCCTTGCCGATATTCAGACGTATCCCGTCAAGTTCGAATATCCTCTCATACTGGCGCATAATCGCATTTTTCGGCTCTGTCAATATTCTTTTGAGGGCATCCCTGTCAAGGTGGTCAAGATAAGTGATGACAGGAAGACGTCCTATTATTTCCGGAATCAAGCCATATGCACGGAGATCCATCGCCTCCACATACTGCAGAAGATTGTCCTTGTCAATATGCTTGCGGTCTGCCGCGCCGAAGCCGATTACCTGAGTGTTCAGCCTCTGTGCAATCCTGCGCTCAATGCCTTCAAAGGCTCCCCCGCAGATGAAAAGTATATTCTGCGTATTGACATGCAGGAACTCCTGCTCAGGATGCTTGCGGCCTCCCTGCGGAGGAACATTCACGACGCTTCCCTCGAGAAGCTTGAGCATGGCCTGCTGCACGCCCTCTCCCGACACGTCACGCGTAATGGAAGGATTGTCGCTCTTGCGGGCTATCTTGTCAATCTCGT
>DBLW01000051.1:4459-5575 GCA_002298075.1 Bacteroidales bacterium UBA714
CGGGCTATCTTGTCAATCTCGTCAATGAACACTATTCCCCTCTCGGCCTTGGCAACATCATAGTCGGCGTCCTGCAGAAGACGTGACAGTATGCTCTCCACATCCTCTCCCACATAACCCGCCTCAGTAAGCACAGTAGCGTCCACGATAGTGAAAGGAACATCAAGAAGCTTGGCAATGCTCTTGGCCATCAATGTCTTTCCCGTACCGGTCGGTCCTACCATAAGTATATTGGACTTTTCCAGTTCCAGGTCAGAATCCGCGACAAGATTATGGTTTATCCTCTTATAATGGTTATATACGGCGACGGAAAGGAGCTTCTTCGCCCTGTCCTGCCCTATCACATACTGATCAAGGAACTCATGTATCTCCTTCGGCTTGTAAAGGGACTCTATCTTGCCCAGCGGCTTTCCGGAAGACGAGTTCCTGTCATAGTCCCTCATATAGTCTCCGGCCAGCTTGATACAGTCCGAACAAATGCACGCATCCATGCCCTGAAGCAGAAGGGGTACTTCCTTCTCGCTTCTTCCGCAAAACATGCAATGCCTATTCTGCTTATCAGATTTCGCCATATCGTGCCTTATTTCTTCTTGGTAAGAATTTCGTCAATCATGCCGTACTCCAGAGCCTCGGCTGAAGTCATCCAGAAATCACGGTCGCCGTCAGCATAAATCCTCTCGAGAGGCTGTCCGCTATGCTCGGCAATGATGCTATACAGTTCCTTTTTCGTCTTCTCGATCTCCTGTGCGGCAATGAGAATATCGGAAGCCTGTCCGCGCGCGCCCCCGAGAGGCTGATGTATCATCACCCTCGAATGCTTCAAGGCGGAACGCTTGCCCGGAGCACCGGCGCACAAGAGGACCGAGCCCATTGAAGCAGCCATTCCGGTACATATCGTAGCCACATCAGGCTCAATTATCTGCATCGTATCATAAATGCCGAGACCTGAGGACACCTGTCCCCCGGGAGTATTGATATACAGGGATATGTCACCCGCACCGTCATTCGACGCAAGGAACAGCAGCTGCGCCTGGATGATGTTGGCTACATCATCGTCAATCGGCACGCCGAGGAAGATTATCCTATCCATCATCAGCCTGCTGAACACGTCCATGG
>DBLW01000164.1 GCA_002298075.1 Bacteroidales bacterium UBA714
CTCAGTGGGTCAAATAAACCCGTCACAAGGCAAACAAACAAGAGGGTGACCGTCATGGCCACCCTCTTTCAGTATAAGCAGTATTACCTTAGTCCTGGAATTTGGCGCAAAGGAACTCCCTGTTAAGACGCGCAATATGCGAAACAGTAATGTGCTTAGGGCACTCCATCTCACATGCACGGGTATTTGTACAAGCTCCGAATCCAAGCTCATCCATCTTTGCAACCATAGCCTTAGCACGCTTTGCCGCCTCAACCTTACCCTGAGGAAGAAGCGCAAGTGAACTTACGCGGGCAGAAACGAAGAGCATTGCAGAACCATTCTTGCAAGTTGCCACACAGGCACCGCAACCGATGCATGCCGCACCGTCCATGCTTTCCTCAGCCTTCTCATAAGGAATCGGAATAGCATTTCCGTCCGGAACTCCACCAGTTCCTACAGACACATATCCGCCGGCCTGAAGAATCTTGTCAAATGCCTGACGGTCAACAACCAAGTCCTTGATTACAGGGAAACCCTTGCTTCTCCAAGGCTCGATAGTGATTGTGTCGCCATCCTTGAATTTGCGCATGTGTAGCTGGCATGTAGTAACCTCATCGTCCGGACCGTGTGCACGGCCGTTGATATAAAGTGAACATGCTCCGCAGATACCCTCACGGCAATCATGGTCAAAGGAAACAGGGCCTGAGCTCTTGCATCCCTTCTCCACAGCTACCGGATCAGCACCGTCGGCGATGAGCTGCTCATTGAGGATGTCGAGCATCTCGAGGAAAGAGCTGTCAGGAGAGATGTTCTTCACCTGATATGTCTCAAATTTTCCTTCTGCCTTGGCGTTTTTCTGACGCCATACTTTCAATGTCAAATCCATTTCAATTAGTCTTTATAGTTTCTGGTGGCAATCTTGATGTTCTCATAGTTGAGCGGCTCCTTGTGAAGCTCCGGCTCAACGCTATCACCCTTATACTCCCATGCAGCGACATACATGTAGTTCTCATCGTCACGCTTGGTCTCACCGTCCTCAGTCTGCATCTCCTCACGGAAATGTCCTCCGCAGGACTCGTTCCTGTTCAGGGCGTCACGGGCCATAAGCTCACCTATCTCAAGGAAATCAGCAAGCCTGAGAGCCTTCTCAAGCTCCTGGTTGAACTCACCGTTCTCACCTGCCACATAGACATTTGACCAGAACTCCTTGCGAAGCTCCTGAATCATCTCTATACCCTTCTTAAGGCCTTCAGCGTTACGTGCCATTCCGACATGCTCCCACATGATGTGTCCGAGTCTCTTGTGGATGGTGTCAACGCTCTCCTTGCCCTTTATCGAGAGGAGTTTCTCAATCTTCGCCTTTACATTCTTCTCTGCCTGAACGAACTCAGGTGCGTTGATGTCTGTCTTAGGCTCCTTGAACTTGGACGCAAGGTAGTCCCCGATTGTATAAGGAAGGATGAAATATCCGTCTGCAAGACCCTGCATGAGGGCAGATGCTCCGAGACGGTTTCCGCCATGGTCAGAGAAGTTGGCCTCACCGATTGCATAAAGTCCAGGTATGGTAGTCATAAGGTTGTAGTCAACCCAGATACCTCCCATAGTATAGTGGATAGCCGGATAAATCATCATAGGCTCCTCGTAAGGATTGGTGTCGGTAATCTTCTCGTACATCTGGAAGAGGTTACCGTAACGTGCCCTGATTACATCCTGTCCGAGACGCTCGATGGCGGTCTTGAAATCGAGGAATACTGCAAGTCCGGTCTCATTGACACCGAAACCGGCATCGCAACGCTCCTTGGCTGCACGTGAAGCCACGTCACGAGGCACAAGGTTACCGAAAGCAGGATAACGGCGCTCGAGATAGTAGTCACGATCCTCTTCAGCTATCTGTGATGGCTTGATCTGATGCTTGCGGAGCTTCTCGACATCCTCCATCTTCTTCGGAACCCATATACGTCCGTCGTTACGCAAAGACTCAGACATGAGCGTAAGCTTTGACTGCTGCTCACCATGTACAGGAATACATGTAGGGTGAATCTGCGCGAAGCAAGGGTTTGCGAAGAACGCTCCCTTCTTGTAGCACTGCCAAGCGGCTGAACCGTTGCTGTTCATGGCATTGGTAGAAAGGAAATATGCATTTCCGTATCCGCCGGAAGCCACGACTACGGCATGCGCTCCGAATCTCTCAATCTCTCCGGTCACGAGGTTCCTTGCGATGATACCTTTAGCCTCACCGTTGATGAGCACAAGGTCAAGCATCTCGTAGCGCGGATAGCTCTTCACTGTTCCGGCCTTTATCTGGCGGTTCAGGGCCGCATATGCGCCAAGAAGAAGCTGCTGTCCGGTTTGTCCGCGGGCATAGAAGGTACGGCTTACCTGCGCACCTCCGAAAGAACGGTTGGCGAGAAGTCCGCCATATTCCCTTGCAAAAGGAACACCCTGTGCCACGCACTGATCGATGATGCTGTTGCTGACCTCAGCAAGACGGTAAACGTTAGCCTCGCGGCTGCGGTAGTCACCGCCCTTGATTGTATCGTAGAAAAGTCGATAGATGGAGTCATTGTCGTTCTGGTAGTTCTTTGCGGCATTGATACCTCCCTGTGCCGCAATTGAGTGGGCACGACGTGGAGAATCGCTGATGCAGAACACCTTTACATTATAACCGAGCTCGCCGAGAGAAGCAGCTGCAGACGCACCTCCCAGACCGGTTCCGATGACAATAACCTCGAGTTTTCTTTTGTTGCCAGGACTGACAACTTTGATCTGAGATTTGTGCTTTGTCCACTTCTCAGATAAAGGTCCCTCAGGAATCTTTGAAATAAGTTTTTCGGCCATTTTAAAGTGTTTATTGAAATTTCGGCACAATTTTACGGATTTTTATGCAAATCAGCAAAATTACTTTGACACATCAAGCCCCTGCGGTACTTCACTGGCATTTTCAAGATATCCGCCATAAGAACACAATACGATGTCCATGAGCCTATCAGCAAGCCTGTCATATTCCTTCAAATACTTCCGGTAAGTAATCCTGCCCTCGTCAAGTCCGGACAGAAGCTTTAAAAAAGCATCTCCGACAACAGTTTCTGCATACGAAGAACATGACAGCAAAGACGGCATCCCGCCATACCCTGCAAGAACCGGACGCATATCCATATAACAGCCGAGATTGCTTGCACTTCCCAAAGAGAATATCCATTTTTCCTTAATCCCAAGAGACAAGCTGCACAAAGTGCTCCTCTCCCCTTTCATGCATGAGGGCACATGGTCCTCACCGGAGACAGGCACAGGCACCATTACGGCACAAGAAGGATAACCAAGGGCCGCCCACAGCACTGTACGGCACGCATCCTCGCCATTACGCACTCCCTGAACCACAACAGACGCGGAAGTGCTCCTGCGCGGTATGAAATCCTGGTCGACTGCAATTCCTCCGGATGATGAAAGAAAAGCGGCAGAATCACGCACGAGGTCAATCCCAAGCACCTGATGCCCGTATGAACGGGACAAGGAATCCATTATAATATGAGGACTCATTCGTCTGAATGAACGTGTATCCCCTTTCATCCTGCCGAATATATTGTCGGCGGTGAGATACCGCTCATATCCTTTCCAGTCCTCCCGTCTTCCTGAAAGCGAAAAATTGGTCACGACGCAATAGCCTGTCTCCATAGCAGCGACATCCCTCTTCACATATCCGTAATTCCCTGTCTCATAGTAAGCCGCTCCCCCGAATGCATCTATGCAGCCGAAATTGGCCTCCACACCCATCGGACGGGACAGCGTGTCCAGGAAATGCTCAAAATCAGTCAAAGTCGCGCATATTTCAAGCGCCCTGTACATCAGGACACCTTCCCGGTCCATGCAGGCAGCTGGAACATCATCATCCTTCAGGCAATATGAGGCGGTATTCATTATGGAGAAACCGGCAGTGTTGCCGCCTATCCAGACCTCTCCTCCTGGTGAGTCCGAATTGACAAGACCGACAAAAGAATATTTCTCACCCTTGAAATGCCCGATGCTGTTTTCAAGAGTGCCGGTGTCACGGTGCTTCCAAAGAAGCGGCCTGCCGTCAGGAGTCGCCCATCCGGGAATAATGGCGGATGTACATGCGTTACAGACAGCATGGTGCAACATTCCGATGCAGACGGCAGCAAGCAAAAATACTCTGCCCATACTCAGAAAAGCGAAGGGTCATTCATGTCAATGCTGCCTTTCTCAAGCCCCAGATGCCTGTACGCAAGCTCTGTGGCCTCACGTCCGCGCGGAGTCCTTATTATAAAGCCCTCCTTTATAAGGAAAGGCTCATAGACCTCTTCAAGTGTTCCCTGGTCCTCCCCAACAGCTGTAGCTATGGTATTGGCCCCTACCGGACCTCCCTTGAATTTGGCTATTATAGTCTTGAGAATCTTGTTGTCAACCGAGTCCAGTCCCCTCTTGTCTATGTTCAGGGCGTCAAGAGCATATCTGGCTATCCCAAGATCTATGCTTCCGTTTCCCATCACCTGCGCGAAATCACGCACCCTTCTCAGAAGTGCATTGGCGATACGCGGAGTTCCGCGGCTTCTAAGGGCTATCTCGTATGCCGCATCCTGCTCCATAACGACATTCAATATGGACGCGCTCCTCTTCACTATCTTCACCAAGGTAGCCGTGTCATAATATTCAAGTGCGCACTTGATTCCGAATCTTGCCCTCAGAGGAGAGGTCAGCAGGCCGCTTCTTGTAGTCGCGCCTACGAGAGTAAAAGGATTCAGGGATATGCGGACCGAACGTGCTCCGGGCCCCTTGTCAATCATGATGTCTATCACAAAATCCTCCATCGCGGAATACAGGTATTCCTCGACCACCGGTGAAAGGCGGTGTATCTCATCAATGAAAAGCACGTCCCCTTCCTCGAGAGACGTGAGAAGCCCTGCCAAATCCCCTGGTTTGTCCAATATGGGTCCGGAAGTGACCTTCATGTTCACTCCCAACTCATTTGATATTATATGTGCAAGCGTGGTCTTTCCAAGTCCCGGAGGCCCGTGGAACAGCACATGGTCAAGTGACTCCCCCCTCATCTTGGCTGCCGCCACGAAAATCTTGAGATTGGATACTATCTTGTCCTGTCCTGTAAAGTCCTGCAAATCCTGTGGACGGATAATTCCGTCCAATTCCTTATCTTTGCCCTCATTGATATTGCGGGGATCGAAATCAGTCGCCATGTCCAACAACAAAATAATTATATACAAATATAGATATATATTTTAAAATCTGATTATGATTATTTCATTGTTGATATGTTGATAACTGTTTTATCTGATTGATTATCAGAATATGCCCGTCGTTATGTAGTGTTGAAAACCCTGATGTGAAGTTTTTGGGAAAAATATCATTGAAAACTTTGATTCGCGGATTCTTCTGTGGTATATACGGAAAAATATGATTCGCCAATTTAGTTTTTACTTGTTTTAAACATGGTTTTACACAGGTTATGAACAGAAAGTTTGCAAAAATGTTGATAAGTTCGAAATCTGTCGGAACAATTACCGAATTGCTCGGAAAATCATCCGATGTGTTCTGCAGCGGGCTCTTCCTATCTGCCCGATGGTTCGTCGTATCCCAGCTTTCTTATGAGGGCATTCAGGTAATAGTGCTTCCTGACAGGGATTCGGCCGAATATTGTGCGGTTGACCTGTATAATCTGATTGAGGGAGACTGCGTGTTCTTCATGCCTGATTCGGGAAAGACTCTTGAAAAGAGCAATTATAAGGCTTCTCTCGGAGTCCAGAGGACATCTGCCATAGGAAAAATCATGGAATATGGCGGCGGTCCTCTTGTAATTGTTACATATCCTTCCGCTCTGGAGGAGGCTGTGCCTGTGCCGGAGGAAATAAGGAAAGCTGTAATGAGACTTTCAGTCGGGGACGAGATAAGCCATGACGCTCTTGCCGGAACTTTGGTGGAGAACGGTTTTGAGAGGGTTGATTTCGTGGCCGAGCCTGGGCAGTTTGCCATAAGAGGGGCTGTGGCCGACATTTTCTCCTATTCTTACAATGACCCTTTCAGGATATCCTTCTTCGGTGATGAAATAGAGTCCATAAACATATTCGACTGCAATTCACAGCTTTCCAAGGAAAAGGTGAAAGTGGCGGAGATAAGCCCTGATATCGTCGTGTCTGATGCCATGCAGGCGTGTGCGTGCATTACGGACATTCTCCCTCCCGATACTCTGGTATGGCTTGACTCTTCCGACATGTATAAGGACAAGGATTTCTTCGCACGTCTGGGACAGTTCCGAAGGGTATGGCTGGAAGTTCCTCTTTCAATGCAGGACGTTGAGCCGGTAAAATTCAATATTTCTCCGCAACCCGTCTTCAACAAGAATTTCGAGTTGCTTGCGGAAGACATACGTAAGCGTCTTGAAGAAGGGTATAAGGTCAGAATCTATGGTGAGAAGCAGTCCCAGCTTGAAAGGCTGCGTTCCATACTTTCCGCAAATGCCGGTGTCATGCCGGAGTTCGTGCCCGGATGCAATATACACAACGGATTCATTGACCGTGACGACAAGGTCTGCTGTTACAGTGACCATGAGATTTTCGACCGTTTCCACAGGGTGAGCATACGGCGTTCGGTGGAAAAGAGCGAGCAGCTTACCATAAATGACCTGACTGCATTCTCCATAGGTGACTATATTGTACATATAGATTACGGAGTCGGCATTTTCGGGGGGCTTGTGCGTATGAAGGATGACAAAGGAAGGATGCATGAGGTCGTGAAACTGACATACAAGGACAATGACGTCGTGTTCGTGTCCGTTCATGCCCTGCACAAGATTTCAAGATATAAGTCAAAGGATTCCGAGCCTCCTAAGATACACAAGCTCGGCTCGAAGGTGTGGCAGAATCTCAAGGCAAGCACCAAATCAAAGGTCAAGGACATTGCGAAGGACCTTATACAGCTGTATGCCAAGCGGAAGAGTGCCAAGGGATTTGCATTTTCTGCGGACACATATATGCAGCAGGAGCTTGAGTCCTCGTTCATGTATGAGGATACTCCGGATCAGGAGAAGGCCATTCAGGCCGTGAAGATGGACATGGAGGATGAATGTCCTATGGACAGGCTCGTTTGCGGGGATGTCGGATTCGGAAAGACCGAGGTTGCCGTCAGGGCTGCATTCAAGGCTGTTGCGGACAGCAAGCAGGTGGCTGTGCTTGTGCCTACTACCATTCTTGCGCTTCAGCATTTCAATACGTTCCGCGGGCGTCTGAAGGACTTTCCTTGCAATATTGATTATGTGAGCCGCCT
>DBLW01000170.1 GCA_002298075.1 Bacteroidales bacterium UBA714
ATTCGGTAAAAATCCGGCCCATTTTTTAAACCGTTTTCATGACAAATGTACAGGCCCGGTGCAAATGGACTTGCCGGACAGTTTTTGCCATGGCAAGGGAGAACAGAATGGAGACATGAGGAACGCAAGACCGCCTTAGTCCACAAAAAACGTTGCCCCCCTATCATACAACAATTGCAGAATTACGGGCATGCAGATTTGCACACCCGTAATTACACATAATCAATTAACACACATTGTTATAATTTGCGTTTTGAAAAACCTTACAAGCGAGCTTGATGTCTTCCTCTCAGCTTCCATGTTTGAACGACATAAATGTTTGGGTTATGCAGACAACACTGGAAATATTGGAGCAGTCGAGTGGTTACAAGACAGATGTCTATGGAAATTCATCATATGAGAACATATCGCCTTCCTTAACATTTTCTCTATAGAGCATATATATCGGCTGAAGATGGATTTCAACATCATAGTTATCATATGCAGATACCCAAAAAATAATCTGCTCCTCATCTCCACGAGGCTTCATCCGATTCAGTGCATCATATAGTTCATCCTCTGAGCATATAGTGAACCACATCCACACAGAAGTATCAGGCTGAGGCCAATCCGTCCAATGACATTGATGATTGCCATTTACAACGACTCTTCTCGGAAGCGAAAAATCAACCGGGTCATGAGTATAAATGCTATAACAAATTTTAGGAGGCAAATCTTCCGGCCTCACAAGGACAGCATAGGTTTTAGGATCAAAAGCATACAACTCACCCAATTCATTAATTATAAAATACTTAGGTCTCACATAAAATGATTTACCCATAAAATCAATAACCTTATTATAAGTCTTACCCTTGGCTCCGTTTTTAGACTTCAGGCGTACATATACAGTTGTAGTCACTTTTCTTTTCGTCAGCCCTGTGACATACGTAGGAGATGATGAAGTATGCCATTGTATCGGAGCATCACCCTCCTTGAGCCCCCATTCATATACAATGTCGCCACTTGCAAGAAAGGCATCAAGAACATCTTGTCCGGACCGGCATTTCGCTTCAGTCGTGTAGCCTGACATATTGTCAAAATAGGACTCGAGATAAAGTTCCGGGAAACCGGCCATTACGGACTTGCTTTTTGAGTATTCCTGACCTCCTGAAACATATTTGGCAGTAATCGTCACACAACCGGCCCCCTTGACCGTTACAACTCCTGTTGAACTGTTTATGGAAACTACAGATGGCGCAGATGAAGACCAAGTGACCGGATAAGGACAATCTGTCAATTTATATACGTCACCTGTAACAGGAGTTGAAGGACCATCTATTTTTATTGAAACCTGCTGGAGAATCCAATCATACATACCGGACAGTCTCTGTATGTGCTCGCTGGCGTTCTGTTTCATCAATGCCCCATGAAACGGCATTTCCACAAGCGGTTTGGGAGGACAAGCATAGAACGATTGATTATAGTCACCATCAGAAAGCACAGACTGCCCTTTACCGAAACAGAGAGCACTGGCGGTAGGAATGAACATGAACTGACCGTCATACATATCGACACTATAGCCATATCCACCGAGAAGCCAGTGACCGTTGCCGCCCCCTAAAGCATCCTCATCCGGATAATACACATATGTTGATCCCGGAAAGCCGTCATACATCAAGCCCGACTGCGGAGCATAGCGCGTCATCGAAAACATGTTTATATGCTTTTTGAACAGCCACAGGATTTTTTTGTCATATCCTATGTTCATATCAAATATTTTTGTGCCGGAAGTAAAGTAAGGATTTATCTCAGCATGACATGAAAGAGTCGTTTTGCCCGGAAATTTGTCCCACAAGTTGGTCTTTACTCCAAGAAAGATTGCGCAAAAGTCTGAAACCAGACCGCTCACAAGATCAGTGACGCCGCTTGTATATACTTTGCCGTCCGCCGTAAGGTAAGGCTTACGGACAGGAGGGTCTATCACTCCACCGTTGACTACAGCAAGATTCATTATGCTGTTTCCGGGATCTCCGGCTGGAAAACCGAGCCGGTTCAGTTCATTCTGCCAATCTTCATGCACACGGTTATCGAGAACTCCCGATGAACTGACATAGTTGACAAGCATCTGCCCTGCAGAAACAGAATACAGGTATTTCCTCAAGGCATAAGCGGCGGAATCGGTCTTAAGAACCATTTTCATTATATCAAATCCAAGCCCTCCGTTATAATAATACTGCATAAGACCATAAATGCCATATAACGCACCCAAGGGAACGTGTGCACCCAAGTGAGGAGAATCATGACTTATATACGCTGCCGTCTCATGAGGCCGGCCTTCAAGTTCCATTGTTCTGAGAGCATATCTTGCCACAAGGCCACCCATGCTCTCTCCCAAGACGATATTAGGTTCTTCACTTCCGGCTGTGATTTTTTCCGCATTCACCCAGTCAATGATTTTAATAAGCAAACGGGCATTGTCACGGATATCGGCTTCGCTGTTCATCCAATCGACATAGATAATATCGTAAGTATCGGCAATACCGGAACCGGAATATAAAACTCCGGAATAATAAGACCGCGCGGTCGTAAAGCCGGAATCATAATAGCCCGAGACGGAAGTTCTGGACAAAGAGATACCAAGCCACTCCTTGATGGCAACCAAATCTACCGGGTCAAATCCTTCAACCACGACAAAAGGCTTTTTAATTGATTGCGAAGGGTTTGACTTGGCATAAAAGACCGAAGCCCGGGCACTTATCAAAGCATTTCCTGAAATATGGCTAAAATTCTCCACCTTCCCCGGGAGACAAGAATCATCACCCATTGGAGGCAAGCCCTCCAACTTTATGCCCTCAGGAGCACACACCAACCGGCTATGGCAGACCAGGACGTTCCCATCCTCCAGCGTGACTCTCATTTTCAATTCCACGTCCCCTTCCTGATATGAGACTGAAACAATGCTCCCGGCTGAGATTGTCCGATAACCGCTGCCGTCACCCGGATCAAATTCCATCTTGACGATCCCAGTATTTGAAAAGATGAAGTCTGAAGGAAATGAAAATGACGTAACTGAAGAAAAACTGGCCAGATTATAAGAAGAAAAGCCTATGACGTGCTTTTCTGCATACGGATTCTTCCAGTTCCCTCCAGAGTCATAACTGTCATAAACCTTGTCATTTTCATATTTAATCAGATTATTGTCAAGGGCATCCTCCCTTATGTAGTTGTATTTGAACAGCAAAAGTCCGATATTGACAGTATTGCCATTACCACGTGACATGTCATCCAGAATCTCATTGACATCACCAAAAGGCTTTACCCCTACGGCAGATGACCTGATGCTCCGCAAAAGGCACTCGAACGTAGCCCTCTGCACATAATTGCTGTCCGTGAGGGCAGAGCCGTCATACCGGTCGAAATCAACAAGATCAAAAGCATAGTCAAGGAGCAGACCGGTCGGGACCTTCGTCTTGTCCAGGTGCTCCAGCATCTTGTCAAGAGCTTCCCTCACTGCAGCATTTTCTTCTATATTCTGAGCCGAAATAACAGCTGTTCCGGAGAAACACAGAACGAAAAATAATATAAGTTTTTTCATTGCATCAACAGTTTTAAGCTTAACATAAAATACAGGGCTACCTGTAATCTTCATCCTGACGCTTCTCATTAGAGCCAGCATTAGCCATCTTGACATCACGATCATATTTGTCATACAAATGCTCAGCAATTCCGAGTTCCAATGCCTCTTCACGGCTAAGCGCAAGGACAAGGACGCCCTCCTTATAGTAAATCTGATTGAGAAGCATCAGCTCTGCATCAGACTGAAAGTTTGACAGCACCGCAAGAGAATCCGAAGGTACACCGGAAGACCGCGTAATCAACACACCGGAACTCTTTGAAGCAGCCTGTCCATCGTTCCTCTCGGCAGTAAGTTCAGCCACCGCACATGACGGAAGCAAGAAAAGACTAAGTAACAATAAATAGCATCTCATAGTAATTGAATTTAAATCCACAACAAATAAAGGGAATATAATTTAAAAATGCAATCAAATAACGCCTATTTAATTACATTTGTCATAAATAAACAAGACAACGACTTAAGCTGAGAGACAAAAAGAGGCTGACTAAAAAGTCAGAACATCTCTCTGAGAATTCAATATTTAGGAACCAGGTCGAAGTTGACCACACCGAAAAACAAGAAAAAAGGGCTTGACTAATACTTTTTAGTCAGCCCATTGCACTTTTATTCTGACAATATATATTAAACTCGCACCGGAAAAACACGAAAAAGGGGCCTGACCCAAAGCATCAGTCAGCCCCCGAATCATAAAGTCAGTATTGAATCACACAAATTACTCCGGCCACTCCGTCGCTGTATCCTCAGATGATACTATTGGCCAATGAGCAATATTGGCAGTAGTCTTCAAGTCATGGCCTTTACCTGTAAGGTCCATAAATGAAGTCACACTACCGTCAGTCGTAGCTGTCGACTGAGTCATCTTCCAATATCCTTCAAGACCCTGTGAATTTGGAGATACAGATTTGATATTATTTGCAATCTGGTCAGCAGTCCTGCAGACAGACCATACACGTGCCTCAGTACAAAGTATCTTGCAATCTCTCCAATGTGCACTGCCGTTGATTCCGTGAGAGCCGCCTGAAGCACCGCCCATGAATGAATAGCTAAGGAACTCACAATTGCCCATACTTTCAGGAGTATGGCTCTTTGCTCCTGCACCGACACCGACATCCTTTCCATTATAATATAGAGTAATGTCTGTTCCGTCATAAGTGACCGCAAAATGCTGCCACTGGTTCAATTCAAAGTGATTTCCCACGGCCGGGTTCTGGAAACCATCAGCCTGGAACTGAACTTGAGAGTGACGTGGATCCTTGTCGTTGGTGGTCTGAGGATCCTCGAAACGGCAGAGAATTTTGTTTCCGTTCTGGAAAACGTCCCTGTTTCGGCCATTGCCGCCTGCTCCTTCAACACCGAAGTCGCTCATCTGGAAACGCACTTCAATAGTAAAGTTAGGGAACTTCAAAGCATCAGCAAAAGCATCAGTCTTAAGACCTGAAGCACCCTTGAAATATGCGATATAGTCTTTAGCCTCCGCAGCAACTACACATACAAAACCAGAAGTCGTGGAAGTTACATCAACGCTGCCTTTGACTTTCTCAAGTTTTACAGGCAAAGCTATAGGAGAACCTTTCAAAAGAGCAGGAAGCTGTTTGATCGTCACAGTAATAGGATCACCAGAATAAGAACCGGCAGGAATAGTAACTTCCTTGCCAAGATCAAAAAGATCATCAGGAAGCATATCGAATTCTGTTCCCTGCTCCTTTCCATACGTTTTGAGCAGCTGCTCATCAACTACCAGTTTATAGGTCAGGTCCTCTTCAGCAAGCTTGGTAACTGCCGGAGTAAGCAAAATGCTTGAAGACTCATCCTCCAACTTGATGGTTATGGTTTCACCAGCAATACCGGCAGACTTCATACTCTCTACGAGATACGCTCCAGCCTCCAAAGAATCCGGATTATATTTGGCGTCATTACAGCCTGCAGCGAGAATGGCCACAATAGCAAAAATGCCTGTTTTAATAAAATTTCTAATCATTTCTGAATATATTTAAATTACCCTATAGTCTTCCCGTACCTGGTTTGTAATCCTCAGGAGTTATCACTTTATGGCCCGGAGCCGGATTTGCCTGCTGGATAGCTTTGCGCATCCACTTCCAAGGAGGAGTATTACCCCTTTCGTGACTGAATTTGTAGCCTCCGAATCCACCGGCACGCGGAACATCATCAGGAGTCCAGTAAGCGAAACCTACAAGGGTAGGCATCACGTCACGGCTCCAGATTCCCATTTCATCCTGCCAGAAATATCCACCTGCAAGACAAACATCCACAGCCTCAAGGTTATCCGTCACCACAAATTTCTTTGCGCACTCGGCTTTGTCCGGATAAGTATTTTTCACATGATTATAAAAACTGTTCAAACGTCCCTGAAGTTCACTCTTATTCAATACAGGAGAACTTGTATCACCAGCGCCCCATCTGGTATAAGCCTGGGATACGAAATAATCGAAATACTTGGCATTATCATCCGGATCAGGGAAAGTGTTCACATATCCGTCAAGGATGAAGACTTTGCTTGTACCGGATTGAGGACCGATATATTTACCCATAGACTTAATAAAGTATGAGAAATTCTCGTTATTAGGCATAATATTTCCTGAGCCTTCAGCTGGCTCATAGTCGATATCAATACCGCTGAAACCATAATAATTCAGGGAATCTGAAATATCCTTTGTCCATTTGTCAATGGCTGCGAATTTATCCTCATTCCAGCCATAATGTGCCATAATGTCAGCCAATGAGGCACCATTCCCGGCAGTATGATAAATGTCACCTATGTTCCAAGCGAATGAGCAAAGTAGCACTTTGGTACCTTTTACTTCCGTAACAAACCTTAAATCCTCGAGCTTGGTCGGGGTATAGTTACCCGCACCGCTCCATATGGATATGATGTCCATAGAATCAGGAACGAATGACAATGAAGAAGCAAGGCTTGCACTTCCTGCCACGACATCCCAGCCGTCCAGCCAGCCGAATGAAATCTTGTGGTCAGATGCCTTGAATGCCCTGAGAGCCTCATAATATGCTTCATCTTTGTCAGTTCCGGTCAATTCTGAATCGAATTGCTTCGGCTCAGGTGTCATCCATTTGCTGCAACCTGCAATGAAGAGCAGCGGCAGAACGACAATAAATATTTTAGAAAAATTAAATTTCATATCATAAATTGTTAATTAGTTTTTCTTAGCCCAGAACAGATCTTTGGTCTGAGTGTCCGAACCTCCGAGAAACTCAGCTACAGCGGCGTCTTTGTTGGCTTTATTGTAAGAATCCTCGTTGTATGAATATCTCAGCCTGCGCATTCCTCTCATGTAATCGGGATTAGGGTCAACAGCAGGATTAAGCTCAGGATAACCGGTACGCCTGTACTCTGACCAAGCCTCTATACCCATAGGATAATTCGCAATCCATTTCTGAGTAATAATCTGCTCGAAATGTTTTTCTTCAGCAGACTCGGCACCCCATGCGATTTTAACTTTTGTATTCCTTGTGTATGGACCGAAACCTGATACAGGATCATTCTGGTGATTTCCTGGAGTAAACTCCGCATTTGAAATATATTCCTCAGTGCCGGAAGATACTCCCCACTGTGCCATTGACAGGCGGATACCTGCCTCATAATGAGATTGCGGACTTCCTGAAACACCCCAGTCGCTATGCCTGAGAGCAACCTCGGCCAAGATGAATTCAGTCTCTGCTGCCACGAAAACAGGAAGACGTGATCCGGCACCGAAATTAGGCTGTGAATATCCTGACACTGCTGATTTTTCAAACTGCAATTTGCCAGACCTCATACCGAGATAGTCCTGACTTCCGATAGAAGCCTTTGTGAAATAAGCTGAAGTTCTCGGATCCTGATAGCCTGTCATATAGTCAACGATCGATGCATTGGCACGGATATCTCCCCATGATGAAGCAGCGAGGTTGTAAGGGTTGGTCTGGGGGGCAGGATTCATCATGGCATTGTCATCATTTAACCGGATATATCCGGCCGGAGAATTATATGCCGTGATGAAGTCTTCCTTATAATCATCGCCACCCCTAAGAGCTACTCTCATAATCAAAGAGTTAGCCAATTTTGCCCATTTTGAGTAATCTCCGCTGTACAAAGCGTCTTTCTCACCCATAGGCATGCTGCCTTCATTACTCTTTACAAACAGATACAACTGGTCTGAAGCATATCTGAGATCATTGATGATATGGTGATATACATCTTCATTTGAATCGTATGCCACATACATTTGGCCGTCCGTCACCTTACTGTAAGGGATAGGGCCGTAGCAGTCGGCAACACGAAGCATGGCAGCTGCACGGACGAGGCGTGCAAGCGCATAATAGTGTCCTGAAGATGAGGTAGCTTTCTCAATGTCAAAGAAGTTACCGTAAATGTCCAGAAACGGTGCTTCATATGGAATTGCATTCCAACCGTCGCTCACATTGAAAGTATCGAAATTCTGACCTCCCCAGCGATTTGACAAAGTGAAGTAGCCTCCGAGAGTTCCGACCATCTGGTCAATCATCTGTGAGTCATTCTGCTGAACGTACATCATAGCATCGATCATAGTCGGAAGCAAGATTGAAGGATCTGCTGTCATAACCGCATAAGGATCTGTATTATACTTCTCAAAGTTCTTTGTACAACCCGCAAAAGTCAAAAGAAGGGTTACGCCTGCGAATATTTTAACTATATTTTTCATATTGTTCCCTCCCTATTAGAATTGAAGTTTAACATTGAATCCCAAATTCCTGGTGCTTGGAAGCATAAAGTAATCCACACCCTGATAGTAGTTATTGCCTGTCGCTGCAGACAATTCCGGATCAAACGGAGCCTTGCAATAAATCATGGCAAGATTTCTTCCTACAAAACCAACCGTCATGCGAAGTTTGTCTTTAAACCATTTCTTCGGGAGAGTATAGTTAAGAGACAGCTCCTGAAGTCTGATATTCGTAGCATCATAAAGATAATATGCACCGTAACCTCCCTGAGCTGTACTGATAGTCTGATAATAATTCTGTGCCGAAAGTCTGCCAAAGTTCATCGAAATACCGCCGGCATCACGCATAGCAGCAGAATCCTCTGAAGCACCGTAATAGTCGAGTATACCCTGCGTAGCAGAATAAACCAAACCTCCGAAACGTGCTGTCAGTACTATGCCGAGAGAAATTCCCTGCCAGCTGAATGTATTGCTCCAGCCCAAGTTAGCCTTAGGAGACAGCTGTCCGGCCTTCACATAGTCACTCTGCGCCATTGCAGGCTGTCCCTTATCGTTAGTTGCGACATTTCCGTTATGGTCTCTTGCGATGAAATGATTTACATATACATCAGACATAGAACCGCCTTCCCTGAGGATTACGATAGGAGCCACATTAGAAGCTCCGAGCCAGTCTTTCTGAATCTCAGTAATATCCTCAACCGGCTGACCTGTAGTAGGATCTACAAGACCATGTCCAAGAGCCACGATCTTATTGGCATTCGCAGTGAAAGTAAGACCGCTGTCCCAACCGAATCCATCCCAGTTGTTCACATAGCCCAAAGTAAGTTCGACACCCTGGTTCTGGATATTACCCGTCTGTGCAACGAAGTTTTTATAACCGGTTGAAGCAGACAGAGGAGCATAGATAGTCTGATTGTAAGTATTTGAACGATAGTACGTAACATCCAAGCTCAAGCTCTCGAAGAACCTCATGTTCAAACCGATTTCCCAAGACTTGGTATCCTCAGGCTTCAAATTGACAGCCGGATATGTGTCACTCTTGGACCAGTTGTGAGTCTGGTCGTTATACTTATAGCTCGGATTTGAAAGGAAACGGTCAAACGGAGTCGCAACCTGCGAGTAGGATCCGCGCAATTTCAGGAAAGTAAACCATTTCGGCATATTCACCATATTGGAAATTACGGCGGAAAGACCTACGGACGGATAGAAAAACGAAGGCTGCGAAGAGTACGCAAGCTGTGAAGCCCAGTCGTTACGACCGGTAGCTGTAAGGAACAGCATATCTTTCCAACCGACCTCCACAGAAGCAAAAACAGACTGTGTCTGGTCATGCCACCCTTCCTGATTTCCTTTGAAGTGCTGTGCTGTATTGAGATTGTTCGTCGCAAAGTGGTTAGCGATAATAAGGTCACCGGCAGATTTTGTCATATCATACCTCTGGTCGTTGATGGAAGCACCCACATTGGCAACAAGTCTCCAGTCTCCCCATTTCTTGTCGACATTGGCAATGACGTCACCATAGAATGAACGGTCTGTCATATTATCGATAGAGAATCCTCCGTTACGTCCTGCAAAAGTAGTAAGAGTAGTTGCATAATATTCTGTCGTCTGCTTATAAGTGGATTCGTCAACACGGGTACGAGCCACGACATTAAGCCAATCAGTAATATTATAAGTAAGAGAGGCATTGAACATATAACGGCGTTTGTTCATGTCCCTATTGTTCCTGTTCTGAATCCAATAAGGGTTCTGCATATTGTGAGACCCTTCTGAATAAGGCCAATACTGTGTCATTACTGCATTGATTGGATCCCATCTTTCATATCTGCGCACCTCATCGAAATCCTCTCCTCTCGGGAAAAGATACAACGCAGGAAGTGGGTTAAAATAAGTACCCTGCGACACCAGGTTATGGTCGTTCTGGAGAATCAGGCTGGCACCGAAATCAAGGATAAGCTTATCCTGTGCGAATTTGGTAGTGTTACGGGCCGTAAAATTGTAACGGTTATATTTGCTCTCAGGAACGATACCTGTAGAATTTGTCGTAGAAGCAGATATGTATGTCTGGTTCTTTTCATTTCCCGTAGAAAGGGAAACTGAATTGATGACATTTGTTCCTGTGTTAAAGAACTTGCGCGGATCGTAGCTGTATCCATCAGCTGTGGCACCGCCCCAGTTGTTGTAACCGCTGCTCTTTGCATAACGGTCCTGCATCTCAGGCATCATATAAGCCGTAGAGAAAGTGGTACTGTTGCTTACGGTAACGGTTGTCCTGCCCTCAGCACCTTTCTTGGTATTGATGATTATGACACCGTTGGCTGCATCCGAACCATAAAGTGCGGCAGCAGAAGGGCCTGTAAGCATATTGACAGACTCAATGTCCTCAGGGTTGATATCAGCCGCGGACTCAGAACCTACTGCTGTCGACATCATACCTCCGCTACCTCCGAAACTCTTGTTGTACATCGGCACACCGTCAATCACATAAAGAACTGTATTGTTCTTCTCGATAGACTTCATACCACGCATTACGACACGGGTCGTACTTCCCGGACCGCTGGCTCCGGACTGAATCTGCACACCTGCGACCTTGCCGACCAAAGAGTTCACGAAGTTGGCGTCTTTTACAGTTGTAAGCTTTTCGGAATCGACTTTCTGGACATTGTACGAAAGTGTCTTTTCAGAACGCTTGATACCGAGGGCTGTGACCACGACCTCATCAAGAAATTCGGAAGAAACGTTCAGGACGGCATTGAGGACTGCCTGTCCGTTGTAAGGGATTTCGAGTTCTTCGTATCCCAGGAGAGAAACGACTATGATGTCGCCAGGCTTGACTCCGGCAAGGACATAATCACCGTCCACACCAGTCATGACTCCGCCGGAGCCGCCTTTGATCATGACAGCCGCGCCGGCTACAGGGCCTTGGTTATCAGTAATTACACCACTGACTGCCCCCCCCTGTTCCTGAGCATCCGCAACAGGAGACAGTATGCCAGATACCACCACTGCAAGCATGGCTGACAGGACATATCTGAACATCGACAATTTGAATGTCTTTAACATAATTAATTAGATTGGTTAATAAAAAGTTCACAAATATACGATTTATCATCAATCCGGCAACTTTTTTTTAAATGATTCACCCAATATCCGCATTACGGCAGACAGCCCCGGAACAAAAGGCTTTCTTTATGCAGGCATCAAGAAAAAAAACAAAGAGACGCCCCGTTTAAAGAGCGTCTCCAAGATACAAATGCTGCAAGACAACGGACTACAATCCGCCACCTATTGCAATAGGCTTCTCCAAGTCTCTGAAATTGCGGAGGTCGGTCTTAGGAGTGCCATGTCCTGAGGCATCAACAACACCGCCGTTGAGCTTGTAGTAAGCCACGAGTCCCTTGCTGTTAGGGTCAACTGAAAGCATGTTCTCCTTTATCTCATTTTCAGAACGTACTACATTCCAAAGCCTTACCTCACTCATCAGGCCATAGAACGGACGTGTTCCCCACATGAAGTTAGGCACCATACCTACTGAGAATCCGAAATCAGCTCCATTGGCTGTAAGGTCAGGCGACATCTGGAAGCTTCCGTTTGCGACAACCTTCTCTCCGTTCACGTAGAGATTGGCCACACCCTGCGAGTTGCAAGTGAATGCAAGGTGATACCAGACTCCGGTCTTGAGAGGATTGTCATTCCATGTAATCTCTCCGCCGCCGGCTACCTGGAGAATATCCTTTGGAATAGATCCGCCTCCGGCATCTCCGATACGCATGATCATCACACCCTCACAACCCATGACAGTGTTGTTGTTGCCGAAGCGTGAGATATTGATTACAGCCTCGTAAGTAGCCTCGGTAAACACATCCAGAGGAGTAAGAGGCAAAGTGATGTAGTTACTGCTGAATTCAGCAGCCTTCATAATCTTGACAGGCTTCTTGACCTCATAATAAGCAATGTCAGCCCCGTCCATCACCTGTGCATCACCTGTATTCACACGCACAGGAAGAAGATACACCTCACCTTCAGTTAGGTTGTTCAGGTCTTCAAGCTTCAGTTCAATGGCATCAGAATAAATCTGGCCGGCCTTGATTACCGCAGTCTTGCTTACAAGTTCAGCTGAAGTAAGGACACGATATGCCTTTCCGAACCTGTAATTATATGCATTCACGACATCCTCACCCTCAATGGTGTATGTCACATTCACATCCTCCTCAACCATAGTCGTAAGGCGCGACTTCAGCTCGACAGAATAGGTAGTTTCCCCATCTATCTCAATTACGGTCTCTGATGCCTCAAAATAAAGTTTTGGCACAAGCAGTTCCGCCTCCTTGTCCTGGCATCCTGCAAGAAGCATTGCGCACAGGCCCAACGGGAATATAATTCTTGATATTATTTTCATATTGAAATGTAAGATTACTGGTTATCTTCCTTACCGGCACCTTCCTGGGCAGCCTTCCACTCATAGAAGACCCTCAGGTTCTCCTGGATACCCTTTCGCATCCATTTGTAGTCCGGAGTGTTGTCATAATCCTTGGTGAAACGGTATGCTCCGAATCCGCCTTTGTATCCTTCATCCGGCATATAGCGCGCATGTCCCATTATTGCTCCGCCGCTCACCGCATACTGCTCGAAATTCTCGCAGAGAATGTATTTGTAAGGTGTATTACCTCTGATCGGCCTTGTTCCGCCATAAGACTGCTCGATGAAATAGTCGATATACTCAGGACAGTTTTCTTCAAAAACAGGCATGATACCGTCAATGCAAAGGAGCTTGTGTCCCTTGCCCTCAGGGTCGCTCATAGGGCCGATGTATTTTCCCATCTCCTTTACAAGATGTACGATAAGCTCGTTCTGACGGGGGTTGCCAGCCAATGTCCTGTCTGAATCATTAAAGCCGCTTCCCGGCTCCCAGTCGATGTCGAATCCGTCCCAGTCACTTGTGAACAGGGAGTCACAAAGAGCCTTTGCAAAACGTGAGTGGGCCTCTTTCAGTTCCTCAAAATTGTTGAGGTCATGAGAGGTAAAGCCCCAATAGTCCCAACGCGCATGGTCCTTGGCAGTTTCAATCTGGCTCTGGCTCCATCCTTCTTCCGCCGCCTGCTCATAAATAGGAGTATAAACAGAATCAGGAGTCCTTCCTTTGCCAAGATGGGAAAGAAGGCTCACCTCAAGAAGCTTGATGCCCTTGACCTTCTGCACGAACTCCTTGTCCCTCTTCTGCTCAGGAGTAATCTGAGATCTGCTCGGAGCACCGCTCCACATGGAGATGATGTCCATGCTGTCAGGAACAGCCGAAAGGTAGCCCTTGCGTGCAGCTCCGGAAGGAGCCCAGTCAGAGAACCATCCGAAAGACACAGGACGGCCGTAGTTCCATATCTCGTCCTTGAATTCACGGAGGCTGGCATAATATGCTTCGCTCTCCTCGTTGAACATCGTGTTGTAGCCGCCGTTGTGGTCAATCTCCAGTTTCTCGACGTCCGTACATGCAACTGCTGCAGACATCCCGGCTACAGGAATAACATATAGTAATGCTTTAAAAATATTCATATCTTCAATTGTTTAGCGTTTGCAGTCCCACCAGAGCTTGGTAACAGACTTGTCTGCTCCGCCAAGCTTATTCAGTGCTTCCTGATAGTTTTCCGCATCTTCCGCAGACTGTGAGAAGCTTTTAGGATATACCATACGGCGGATTCCTGTCTCTTTCGTAGCACCGTCAGGGCTGTTGTTGACATGTACCGGATTAAGCTTAGGATAACCTGTCTTCCTCCACTCGGTCCATGCCTCCATTCCGTTCGGATAAAGGGCAATCCATTTCTGAATCATGATTTTCTCCAATGAGGCTTCCTTAGAAGAGTTGTCGAACTGTACGGTAGCCTGGGTAGGGGCCGATGCGCTGTACCTTACGTAACCCACGTTCACGCTGACAGCCTGAGGCTTGTTCTCATTGTTGATGTATGAAGCAGCGGCAGAAGCGGCAAGTCCGTTCTCCTCGAATGACATCTCGATACCTTTCCTGTACCAGTCTGCGGCAGAGCCGAACTCAGACCATTCCAATGCGGCCTCTGCAAGGAGGAAATAAACTTCAGATGTACGCATCCAATATGTAGGAGTGTCAGCTGTGAAGTTCGGCATTGAACGTCCTTCGAATGTCTTGGCGCCGGAAGCTGTTCCAGGAGGCACCGGAGCATATTTCTTTCCGTCATATCCGTCAATCGCCCAGGCAGGAATCTGCTTTGTGGACTCAATCTGCTGCGCTTCAGTAAAGTACTTGCTCATACGAGGGTCTTTGTAACCGTTCATATATGCGAACATTGATGTACACATGGCGGTCTCAGCATAGCTGCGGGCGCAATGGTTGATGTTGTTCACGAATACATATCCGGCACCCTTGCTCACCTGAGCCTCGTCATCCTTGAGGTTCATCAGGCGGGTGATGTCATTGCCGTATGCATATGTAGCCCACTGCTTTGCAAGATCCGGAGCACAATATTTCAGGCGCATGGCAAGACGTAGCATGAGGGAATTGGCATATTTCACCCATTTCTGCGTGTCACCGCCATATACGATGTCATAGTTCGCCATTATTCTCGCACCGGACTCAGCCATAGGCTCCAACACCTCGATTGCGCTCTTCAGGTCAGCGAACATCGCCTTATATACCTCCTCCTCGCTGTCGAAAGGTATGACAAGCTGCATTTCACCTGCATGTGAATAAGGGATAGGACCGAAAGCCTCGAGAGTCTTGTGCCATGCGGAGATTTTGATAATCTGGGCAAGTGCAAATACCTCAGGAGTATTGTTCTTCTCTGACTGAGTCTTGATTTTTTTCCAAGAAGGGAGAAGATTGGTATATGAGTTCTTATATGTATCGGTATTCCACTCATCCTGCAGATAGTACGTCAGATGGTTATATCCGCTGGACCAGTTGTTGTCCTGTCCGAAATATCCGCTCCAGCCGTCAACAGACAAATGATATGATGTCTGGTAAGCATTGATATAATCGGTCTGGTTGGCCTGTGTACCGACAGGGAAAACGCATCTTTGCATCAGGGTAATGCTGGCACCGAGTGCGATACCGTCCATCTTTCCCTGCTCCTCCGTCATTTCGTAGGGATTGGTGTTTATCCTCTGGTAGTCGCAAGACGCCAGCATGAGAATCACACCTAAGCCTGACAATATTTTGTTTATATTTTTCATTTTCATATTAGAATCTAAATTTGAGGCTTACAGCATAGCTTCTTACGCTCGGCTGCATGAAATAATCGTTGCCCTGTCCGTAAGTTCCGACAGACGGAGTAAGTTCAGGATCGAAAGGAGCCTTGCAGTAAATCATCCACGGATTGTTTGCCACGAATGTAAGGGTAAGGTCCTTAAGCACATCCTTGAACCATTTGCTTGGGAATGTATATCCCAGGCTCAGCTCCTGAAGACGGATATTGGTAGCGCTGTAGGCGTAGTAGCCCGAAGTATGCCAATCTCC
Source organism: Bacteroidales bacterium UBA714 (assembly GCA_002298075.1). Classification (GTDB taxonomy): domain Bacteria; phylum Bacteroidota; class Bacteroidia; order Bacteroidales; family UBA932; genus Cryptobacteroides. Next base: position 15,809 of record DBLW01000170.1, read on the forward strand.
CGTACCGACTTTCTTGTAATAGCCCTCTGCATCAACACGTCCCTGGTCAGGAAGCATGAATCCTCCGTCCTGGCGTGCCTGTGCGGATGCCTTTGAAACTCCGAACCTGTCGAGGATAGCCTCAGTTGATGAGGTAACGACTCCTCCGAAACGTCCGTTGAGCAGGAAGCCGAGGGTAAAACCCTTATATGAGAGCGAGTTGTTCCATCCGAGAGTGAAGTCCGGAGTAGTCTTGCCGAGATATACAGGGTCGGTCTTCTCAAGAGAATATACTCCGTCCTTAACCTCGACATAGCCCTGGCTGTCCTTCTTGAGGAATGTGTCGGCATAGATGTCGTTGATGCTGCCGCCCTCCTTGAGGATTACGCGTCCGTTATCTTTAAGGACCTCAGGAATATTGATAGGCTCAAGGCTCATTTCAGTCATATAGTCGTGAACCATCTCCTTGATTTCATTGACGTTGCGCGAAAATGTCAGCATAGAAGAAATGCCCACGCCCTTGTGGGTATTGTTGTAGCCCAATGAAGCCTCCCAACCCCTGTTCTCAACGTTTCCGGCCTGCAGATAAATCTGCTTGTATCCGGAGTATTCAGGAAGATCGCCGAGGAAAGTCTGGTTGAAAGTGTTTGAATGATAGTAAGTCACCTGTGCGCTGAGGCTGTTCCAGAGACGGAGTTCAAGACCGAACTCATATGAATTTGTCTTCTCAGGCTTGAAATCGGTGAACGGATATATGCCGGTCTCCTGAAGAGCACCTCCTACTATAGGAGTAGTCACAGTTCCCGGAGTAAGTCCCGAGCGTGATACAGGAGCACCTACCTGAGTGAATGAACCGCGTACCTTGAGGTAAGAAAGGAAGTCCGGCATCTTTGCCATCTCGGAAATGACTGCCGAGAGACCTACTGAAGGATAGAAGAAGCCTTTCTTGTAATCCTTGGTATTCACAAGGCGCGAGTTCCAGTCATTACGTCCTGTCAGAGAAAGGAAAAGCATGTTCCTCCATCCGAGCTCAACGCTGGCAAAAACTGCATTGTTACGTACCGCTGCGTCTCCGTCCTTCTCGATGGAAGCCGCCGCTGCAGCGTCGATATTGCTGAATGAGAACATATTAGGAACAAGCTTGAGAGGACCTCTATATCCTCTTGTCCTTGCCCAGTAGTTAGAGTAGCTGTAACCGATGTTGGCCGTAAGGTGGAACTGGCCGAGCTGCTTGTTGATGTTGAGCATAGCATCCGCATACTCCTGGCGGTCCTTGAAATCGCTCCACTCATAGAGACCCTTGTCCGAGCCTTCGGTGAATATCATGTTGGTGGAAGCGCTGTATTTTCTCTCGAACTCAGTGTATGAGTTGTCCATACGGTAGCGTGCCGTGATGTTAAGCCAGTCAAGGATATTGTATGTAAGACCGATGTTGAACATGTAGCGGTCTTTCTTGCTCGGCATGACAGTACGGTAAGCCATCCAGTAAGGGTTGTCTGTTCCGTATGTAGTGTCTGAAATAGGCCAGTACTGCGTAGCGAAGCCACGGCTCTGGTTGTAGCGCTCGAATGACTTCACGGCATCCCAGCTCTCTCCCCTCGGGAAGAGGTAAGCGACCATTGTAGGGTTGTTGTACAATCCCTGTGACACCATGTTCTGGTCTGTCTGATGCACGAATGATGCACCGAGGTCAAGCTGAATCTTGTCATTGAGGAGCGATGTCGTATTGCGCACTGTTGCGTTGATACGGTCATACTTGTTGTTAGGAACGATTCCCTGTGAATTGGTTGACGAGATGGAAGCGAAAGTCTGGTTGAACTTGTTTCCGGCTGTCAAGGTGAGGGAATTGATGAAGGTCATTCCTGTCTCGAAGAAGTCTTTCTTAGGGTCATAAGAAGTTGGAGCGGCAAGCTCGTTGCCCCAGCTCTCGAATGCTCCCTTCCTGTTTCCGTAGGTATTCTGGAATTCAGGAGTCATATAAGGAGTGCTGAACTCCGAAGTTGAAGAGAATGAAAGTGATACCTTCCCGTCCTTACCTTTCTTCGTGGTTATCAGGAGCACACCATTGGCGGCGCTACTACCGTAAAGCGCAGCTGCTGACGGACCGCTCAGGACGGAGATGCTCTCGATGTCCTCAGGGTTGAAGTCAGCGATACCCTCTGTTGTTGCCCTTGAATCTCCGAGCACATCGTTACCCTTGCCGATTGTGGTGTTCACGAGAGGAATACCGTCAACCACATAGAGCACGCCGTTGTCTCCCTCGAGTGACTTGGCACCACGCATGATTACACGTGTGGCTCCGCCGACTCCGCTGGCGCTCTTGTTAATCTGAACACCGGCTACTTTTCCGTTGAGTGAGTTTACGAAGTTGGCATCCTTTGAACGGAGAAGTTCATCGGAATCCACCTGCTGGACATTGTAGCTGAGGGCTTTTTCAGAACGTTTGATACCGAGGGCCGTGACCACGACCTCATCAAGAAATTCGGAAGAAACGTTCAGGACGGCATTGAGAACTGCCTGTCCGTTGTAATTGAGTTCGAGTTCTTCATAGCCCAGGAGCGACACTACGATAACGTCGCCAGGCTTGACTCCAGTAAGGGTATAATCTCCGTCAATACCAGTCATGACTCCGCCTGCGCCGCCTTTGATCATGACTGCGGCACCGGCTACCGGTCCCTGGCTATCTGTAATTATACCACTGACTGTACCCCCCCCCGTGGCAGTTTCCTGAGCCCGGAGGACAGGAGGCAGGATGTTCAGAACCATGACGGCCACGAATGCCGTCAGACAGTATCTGAACATCGACAATTTGAATGTCTTTAACATAATTGATTAGATTGGTTAATAAAAAGTGTGCGAATTTAAGTTTTTTTATCGATTTGTCAACCCGGAAAGTCAATTCAGCTACAATTTATCTCAGATAAGCCATATCTCCGGAACAAGCTCACCAACCTTTCCCGATATTGTCCGCAATCATGGCCACGAGCCTTTCACGTGCCTCCACACTTGCCCAGGCGACGTGAGGAGCAAGACGCAAACGTTCCGGATGCCGGACATGCAGAAGAGGACTGTCTGATAAAAGAGGCTCATCGGCAAACACATCCAAGGCAGCACCCGCTATAATCCCCTCGTCAACGGCGCGGGCAAGAGCGCTTTCACTGACAATTCCTCCCCGCCCCATGTTCACGACAAACGCCTGGGGCTTCATCATCTCCAGCTGCTTCTCCCCTATCAGTCCGTCCGTCCTTTCATTAAGCGGCGCATGCACCGACACCACATCGGATACCCTGAGAAGCTCCTCAAGAGGCAGACTCGGATAATCCTGGCAATGGGATGTTCCAGAAGTGGAATAATAGCATACCTGCATGCCGAATGCCTCCGCAACCGATGCGACACGCCGGCCGATGTTACCCATACCGATGATTCCCATAGTCTTCCCTGCAAGTTCACGCCACGGCACGCTCACATCTGTGAAGCTCCCTCCTGAAGAATATCTGCCCGACTTTACGGCCGAATCAAAATAAGGGGCGTTTCCGGCAAGGGAGAGGATGTGCATGAAAGTGGCCTGCACCACAGAATCCGTCGAGTATCCGGCAACATTGCGAACAGGTATCCCCTTTGAGGCGGCATAGCTGACATCAATATTGTTGACACCGGTGGCGGCCTCACAGATGAGCCTGAGGCGCGGAGCGGCATCTATCAATCCGGCAGTCACCCTGACTTTGTTGACTATCAGCACATCACAATCCCCGACACGCTCAAGGGCCTGGGCAGGGTCCGAAGAGGGGTAGCACACAAGTTCACCATACTTTTCAATCGGGGCAAGCGAGATTTCGCCCATAGTCCCCGCATCAAGAAACACTATTTTCATAATTAT
>DBLW01000151.1 GCA_002298075.1 Bacteroidales bacterium UBA714
CAGCCGAGCACCTTTTCTGTCATTGCTGCCTTCCATTCTGCATATCCTTCTCCGCGCCGCCGTCCCCCTGTGCCGTCAAAACGCACCGCAGCCTGATAGTCCATAGGTGACATTATTATCATCCTGTCGGCATAGACGCCCTGATTCTTCGACGGTGGAGTCATATACATCAGGCTCGAAGGCCACTTTGGCGAATCTCCTGCAGCCGGATGCCATATCGAATCCATGTCCCGATGCCACCACATGGAGCGGTTGGCATATCTGACGGTCCCGCTCTTGAGCCTTATGAACAGGACAAAGGCTGAAAAAGAGCCTGACATTCCGTCCAGCCTCCTGCACATGCCCCTGCTGAAACATTCCTGTCCGGCTACCGCTGAAAGCTGCCTTAGTCCGCAGGCCCACAGAAAAATATCAGAGGTATATTCATTTCCCTTTTCCGTGGCCACACTGACGGCACGGCCTGCATCAGTACGCAAAGACGTAACTCTTTCTCCGCATACGATACGCCCTCCCGCACCGGCTATTATCCCGCAAAGTTCCTTCACCAAAGAAGCCGGCCCTCCGTCAAGGCGTCCAGTTCCTTCAATATAAAGGGCATTTATGACAGCATGCACATATGCCGGAGTCCTTCCGGCCACAGCTCCGCTCATTAAATTCATATAACCGAACAGTGCCCTGAGCCGCGGGTCCGTGATATATGAGGCCACAAATTCATCTGCCGGCATGCTTGCCTTGCCGTTTATATCCGGCATAGCAGAAAATGCTGCTCTCTCAAAATTTCCGGGCCCGCCTGATGAATCTCCGAAAGTTCCCCCTAAGGTCTCCCCGACAAGCGGAACTGAGGCATAAATGCGGAACATTTCCTCCACATATGCCCTTATGCCTTCCGCCTCTTTGGGAAACTCCCCGGACATATATCCGATGAATGCTTCCTTGCCGCGCGGAATCTTGTAAGAACGTCCCTCGGAAGCAATATGAATGCTGTCAGAGCATTCCGTATCGGTTTCAGTCACTGCAATCCTGTCCCTGATTCCAAGACAATCAAGCAGCCTGGCCACAATACCGTCATTATGCCCGGCAATCACATGCATGCCCGTCTCGAAAGCAGTTCCCGAGCGGGAGAACATCTGCAGCCCGCCTCCGCAAGATAGATTCTTCTCAAGCACAGTGACAGCATAGCCCTCCTTTGCCAGAAGAGCCCCTGCAATGAGGCCGCTTGTGCCTCCTCCTATCACTATGCATGTCTTTGCCATATATCCCTTTTACAAAACAAAATCAGCCTCACCGGACAGTTCTTCCACATAATGAAGATTCGCAGGATGCAGCACACTGTTGCACGCCACGGACAATTTCTGCAAATCACTTTCGCAAGCATATACTTCAAGGTCTTTCCTTGCCATGGCAAACAGCAGGGCAAAGGCCCCGACACCGCTGCCTGCTATCCGGACAATGCCGTCTCCTGACGCAGGCATAAAGCTGCCTACCATATCGCAATTCCTCAGGGAAAGCTGGGAAGCACATTCCTTTTCGATTTCGCGCCCCTTATATACATACTGGTGACGCACAAGGTCCGCATAATATCCGGCAGTCTCCCTCTCGCGGCATATCCTTTCATAGTTGCTAACATAATATCTGCGGACGCATCTGGTACGCTCCTTAAAGCCTTCTCCGAACGAAAGGTCATCCGGCCTGATCCTGTCATGTATCTCCACAGATATGCTGCCCTTGCGCAACACCTTGCCGTTTTTCGCAAGCACATGTCCGGCCCCGTGTATGAAAACAGGCACAATATCCAGCCTGAGTTCCTCAGCAAGCAGGAATGCCCCGCGATGGAAACGCCCTATGCTGCAGTCTTCCGAGCGCGTGCCTTCCGGAAAGACCAGGACGGAATAACCCTGTGCGCACAGCGGCCTGAGAAGCTCCAGATTGCTCTCCAAACCGTTGGAAACCGGATAGAAATCCGCAAAACGTATGACTCCGCGATAGAAATTCCATACCCAGTCATTTGTCAGCACAACAATCTTAGGAGAAAGCATGAGCATGCACAGTATGTCAAGATGGGACTGGTGGTTCGCAACTATCACAGCTGGGCGGCTGAAATCCTCTCCGAAAAGGTTTGACACACTGAATTTCACTCCGGGAACATGGGTTATCGAGAAACGCGAAAGCCGTTGCAGGAATTTATGGTAACGCAGCTTCTTCTTTTCCGTATTCCGTCCGATATGCGAATAAATCCATGCTGATGGAATCACAGCAACCATGGCGAGAATAAAAGCCGAAAACGCAAGTGCCGTACGCCCCAGACGTGCAATAGTAAGAGGCATTTCACGCCTTTTCCCGCCGCTGCATGTCATCCATCTGAAAACGGCAGGAGGAAGGAAATATGCCATAGTCACCACTGTAAGCATTCCTATCACAGTCACATGCGCCAGCGACTTCATGGCAGGATGCTCCGCAAAAATCAAGGCCCCGATGCCTATGAACATTATTATCGCGGACAAGGCCACGCTGTTCTTATAGGAAGAGAGGATTTTCTTTCCATAAGCGTATTCATACATCAAGCCCTCGGTTATGAATATAGTATAGTCGTCCCCCTGTCCGAAAATGAACGTGGCAAGTATTATGTTCACGATGTTGAACTTGATTCCAAGCAGCTGCATGATGCCAAGAATCCATATCCAGCTGACCGCAAGCGGCAGGAAGGAAAGCAGGCTCAGCTCTATGCGCCCGAATGAAATCCACAGGAAAAAGAAAACTATGAAACTGCAGACAAGCCCGACGGAGTCAAAATCATCGGACAACAGGGATACAAGCCTGTTTCCCACATCCCTGGAGTCAAATACGAATGAATCTGAGGATGTGCAGGCCTGAAGCCGGCTCTTTATATCGTCAGAAGCTTCTGAGGGCACGGAAACATAGTTCACTACATTTATTCCGTCCTCTCCGTAAAGCACCGATGCCTTTCCCACTGATTCGAGCAGGGGAGAGAAATGTTCTGCGGGCACGACCTCATATCCGGCATCAAGCATGTCGATAAACGGACGGAAAGCATTCCGGGAAAATCCGGCCGCTTCAGCAGCCTCGGCAAGTTCCTCTGCCAAAGACGGATGCGAGAGCACAAACCCGTTCCACATGTCCAGGTTTTCCTGCTGACGCACTGATGAGGGAACAATGCAGCTTATGCTGCTGCATGCCGCACCTTTTCCGTCCACGATATGGGCCACTCCATCCATGAGCCTTTCATTCTCCAGCAATGCACCGTCAAGGTCATTTCCCTGGCTGACCGCATATATCACCGCCTTGCAAGAATCCGCAGAAGCTGCAGCCGCCAAAACCGAAAGATCCTCACGCTGGCTCGCGGTCATATAGTTGATATTGCTCATGTCAGAGTCAAATGAAGTCCTCAGGCTGAAATATGACAATATGGCCGTGATTGCAAGGAAAGGATGGGCAAGCCTTTTCCACATGTCCTGCGGCATTCTGGAAGAGAAGTCGAAATTCACGGTCCTGCTGCTGCGCCTTCTCCCGCTTTTCATAAGGGAAGGGAGGAAGACAAGCACGAAAATTATCGTTCCCACAAGCATCAGGGCACCTGTAAGCCCGAAGTCATGCAAGGCTTCCGCACGCAGAAGAAACAGCGAAAGGAAAGCGCATACCGTGGTTATGTTCCCCACAAGAAGCGGATTCACGATGTCCTTCAATGCCTTGCGTGTATCAGGCTCATGCTTGAGATGGTCAATATAATGAAGAGGATAATTAACGGCTATTCCTATGATTATCGAACCTATCCCGAGCACGATTACCGATACTGAACTTTTGAGCGCAGCTATCAGCCCCATAGAGAAAACGGCACCGCAAAGTATTGAAGTTCCTATCCAAATGATATCCCTCAAATCCCTGAAAGCCAAGAATAATACAAGAGCAATCAGCACAGAGGCTATTATAACGGCAATAATGCTGTCTTTCTTTATCTGCGAGGCATTCGTCACGGCAATCAGAGGACCTCCTGTAGCGGAAATCCTTATGTCACCGAATTCTTCGGCAGTCTTTTCCATCACAATGTCAAGCAGCGCGGCCAGCTCACCGTTTTTCCCGCTCTCGCTGCTGCCGAACGGAGAATTGAAGAATACAGCCCCGATTTTGCCGCCGTCCAGAAAAATATGCGATTCCTCCATTTCTGAGGATGATGCTGACCTTAGCGAGAGAAGCCTGCCGAAAAGCGGACTGAAAAAATCAAGCGGGTCATATCTGAGAGCTGGCCCCACAAATGCAGAAGAGGGGAACATAAGCATCTGCCTGTCCATTTCCAGGCGCTCCCTAATATACGAGGAATCAGAAAGCAGAGAATCAATACGCACATAATCCTGTTTTTCAAGCAGATACGGAGCATTGCTGCGAATAAAGTCCGCAACGGCCAAAATGTCATCAGCAGCAACAGCAACCTGCATATCAGCAATCATCCCTGCCGTATCAGCTTCTTCCCACAATTCCCCGAACCGGTCCATGGCCTCTACAATACGCTCACGGCCGGCATATCCGTCGTCCCCGGAGCTGTTTTCCATCATTCTGAACAAGACCGCAACCCTGCTTCCGCCAAGCTTTTCATATACTGACGAATATTTTTCACTCTCCTTGCTCTGCGGGAGGAAAGCCGAGATGTCCTCACTGTAGTGTACACGGGAAATCATGAAGGCGCATACGGCTATCACGGCAGCAAGGACTGTCCATGCGAGAGTCTTGCGTCCGGAAAGGCTGTCATATATTTTCAGGAATATGCGTGTCATGGCCTCGTGGATTTGCGCAGTGATGCGAAAAATTTCCTCAATCCTATGGACGGAAGCCCATAAACAACGGCACCTGCGCACAGGAAAGTATTAAGAATGCTGATTCTTGCGAAATCGGCAAAAGGACGGAAATGGGTGATTCTCTCACCTTCAGGAGGATAATAGACTCTTATCGGCACAGGGACAATCTGAGTGCCGTTCCATGCGGAAAAGACAAGCAGCTCCAGCTCGGCCTCGTATCTCGAGGTCATAAGGGCGGTGCCGCTTATTCTGTGCAGGGGATAGGCCCGGAATCCTGTCTGGGTATCCTCAAGCCTTCTGCATGTCTGCACCATGAACCAGAAATTGGAGAATTTGTTTGCGAAAGTGTTTTTCCCAGGCATGTTTTCCGAGCGGATGTTCCTGCTTCCGATTATTATGGCCTGCGGATGCTTCCGCACTGCATCAAGAAAAAGAGGGATGTCCTCCGGAAAATGCTGACCGTCAGAATCAATGGTAATCACATGTGTGAAACCCTCTTCAGCCGCCTTTCTGAAGCCGCTCTTGAGGGCATGGCCCTTGCCGCGGTTGCGGATATGCCTTACGACATGCAGCCTTGCACCGGTCCGGCCAGTCCTTTCCGGCCATAATGCCCGTTTTTCCATGGCATCGAGCACTTCTCTAGTAGCGTCCGTGCTTCCGTCATCGACCACTATTATGTCCGTCAGCTGCGCAGATATCCTGCCCAGCACATCCGAAAGCGTTCCTGCATTCTGATATGTCGGGACAACTGCACATATTCTCACATCCGAACTCTTCATTTTTCCGTTCTTTAAGAAGATGCCCTGCACAAGATGATGATTTTGGCTACCTTAGCTCCGGAATCCGCATCAGATACCACGGCCTGTATCCTTACATTGTCCCCGTCCCATGCCAATGGCTCATATTCAAAGCAAAGAGCCTTGCAGCTGCCAGGGATGACAGGGGCAAGGAATTTGGCATCCCTGATGCCCAGGACCTCAAAGCAGCGTCCTTCAAGCTCCCCGCAGATTTCCACTGCCATCTGTATAATGCACACTCCGGGAGCAATAGGCTGCCCGGGGAAATGCGCCCTGTAAATGGGATGCTCCGCGTTAAGATGTGCAAGCGCGGCACCGGTCCCAGCCGGCTCCATATTGTAAAAATCTCCGGACAGTCTCATCTCACATCAAATTTTTCTTCATCCGCAGTAGTCTGCAAGTCAATATCTTTCAATTCTATGCATGTCAGGTCTCCTCCCGGCTCTACAATCGTTACCCTTGTCACAAGGCAATCGGTTTTACGCAGCACCAGCCTGACTTCAGCCATGAATCTGGCCATGTCCTTCTTCTTGGGAGTCATCGTCACCTCCCACATGAGGGCTGTCTCCCTGACCTCCACAGAAAAATCATTGTCCGGCACCAAGGGGGAGCCGGAAAGCCCGAGCATCATCACCTGCGAGATGCCGCGGAACATCCTGTTCTTGGAAAGGTCAACCTTCTGTTTCTTTCCGTCCGCAATGAAAACCGCCTCCTCACCGTTCATGATGAAAACCCGGCTGAGAGGCTCCACATATTCCCATCTGACCTTGTCTGGAGACGAAAAATACATCCGCCCGCTTGAAACCATCTTTTCCTGCAGCATGACGCTCTCCTTAGTCTGCACGAAAGAGCATGACATGTTTTCCGGCCTGAGAGGGACAAGCTCCCGGGCTACAGACGGACATGTCATGAGGCAGATAAGCATTACAATAGCTGCCATATTAGGAACCATCTTCATAATTATTTGACTATCAATGCACATCCCGCCATGATCAGGAGCACTCCGACCCATTGCGAAACTGTAACCTGCTCATGAAATACAAGAAGTGCGGCAAACACTCCGAAAAGGTAGCTCATGCTTGTAAGCGGATAAGCAACCCCGAACGGATAATTTTTCAGTATATGCATCCAAAGCACAGTGGCAGCCCCCATGGCAAGCCCGCAAGCGGGAAACCACCAGTTGGTCAGCTGAGCCGTAAAAAATGTCCAGGCCCATCTGAATTCTCCCATCTTAGCGAGCGCTAGCTTGAGCATCACCTGACCGGAGCACAGCAGAATGCTCTGCAAAAGAGCCAGAGGTATCACTTTCCACATACGCGCAACAATATGAATGAGTGTCCGTTATCCCCGGACCTGTTATAAAGCAAAATGTTGTCCGGCACCGGAACTTTAAGGTCACTGCCGCTCTCACAAGAGCAAAGGAGAGACTTTGGCACATGGCCATGCCTGAAGCATGCGACCGCCGCATACATTCCCGCAGCTGATGCTGAAGGGCAACTCCCGAAAATATGCCCGTATCTGCCGTG
>DBLW01000003.1 GCA_002298075.1 Bacteroidales bacterium UBA714
GCCGAGACCAAGCGTATATATGTCCTGCAGGACAAATATATCAAATATGTAAGAATAATGACAGATTATGTCGTAAAAATGATAGTTGGGAGGTGGTATTTATTTTTATCTTTGCAGCGTTCCTGGGAAGGAACATTCCTTAACACACACAATTCAATTCTAAATTTTCTTTTTGCCTGATATCCTGTTGCGGGGTATCAGGCTCTTTTATCTCATGTCTGTTTTGTCCGGTTCAACGGCTGCAAGCCACTATTCAAGTTCTTTGGCAAGGCCTCCCTCGCTAGTTTCCTTGTAAAGAGACGGCAGGTCTTTTCCGGTCTCTTTCATCACTTTTACGGCCTGGTCAAACGAGACCCTGTGCCTTCCGTCTGTATAAAGGGCATAGATGCTGGCATCAAGAGCACGTGCAGCAGCATATGCGTTCCTTTCAATGCACGGTATCTGCACGAGTCCGCAAACAGGGTCGCAAGTAAGCCCGAGATGGTGTTCCAGGCCCATCTCTGCCGCGTATTCTATCTGGGACGGACTTCCTCCCATAAGCTGTGTGACAGCGGCCGCTGCCATCGCGCAGGCCACGCCGACCTCTCCTTGGCAGCCTACTTCGGCTCCGGAGATGGAGGCGTTATGCTTGACGATGTTGCCTATGACTCCGGCTGTCGCAAGTGCGCGCACTATCCTCTGGTCGCTGAATCCATATACCTGCTTCAAGTGATAAAGCACTCCCGGAAGGACACCGCAGGAACCGCAGGTTGGAGCTGTCACAATGGTTCCTCCGCATGCGTTTTCCTCGCTTACGGCTAAGGCGTAAGAGAAAATCAGGCCTCGTGTACGGAGCACGTCTCCATAGCCCTCTGCCCTGACGAAGTAGCTTGCCGCTTTTCTGCGTATGTTAAGTGGCCCCGGAAGCGCGCCCTCTTCATCGATTCCGCGTTCAACGGTCTCTTGCATCACTTTCCATACAAGCTCAAGGTGTTCCCAAAGTCCGTATCCCTGCCCTTCGTTCTCATCCACAAATTCCCAGAATGCCCTTCCGTTGCTGTTGCACCAGTCGAGCAGCTCGTGCATTGTGCTGATGTTGTAGATTTCATCCTCTTCATCTTCCCCCACAGGGTGCTCCATGCAAAGGATATCGCCGCCTCCGACGCTGTAGTAGGTCCACTTGTCATACAGGTCACCGTCAACGCTCACCGATGCTATCTTCATCCCGTTCGGATGAATCTGCAGAAAATCCTTAGGCTTCCATTCTATGGTAACGTCACCGCTTCTCTTGTCCTTGCTTTCGAATGTCTCCCTGTCTGTCCATTTCCATGTGCTGAATGCCTCTTCGATGGCCTTGTCAGTAAGGTGACCCTTTCCTGTGGCAGCAAGTGAACCATAAAGTGTCACATGCAGGCAATGGGCATCCGGGTGATTATCAAGATAATTCCTTACGGCCTTGAACGGTCCCATAGTATGGCTGCTTGACGGCCCTTTGCCTATTTTGAATATTGATTTGATTGATTTCATCTTAAATTGTTTCTGCACTATTCTATATATGACGGAAAAATCGGACAAAGTTAGGATTTTTCTCCGGATATGGGCATGGTACTTGCCATTTTTGCCCTTGTAAACTTGACAAATATGAGACGGATAAGAATATTATTGATTTGGGCTGTGTCAGTTCTGCCGCTTACCATGGCAGGGCAGAGCCTGTATGGTGAGGCATCAGAGCGCCATTCTACGGACAGCATCGGAACACTTTCTGACAGCATTCTTTTATTTGAAGTGTTGCCGGAATATGAATTTGAATGTGACAGCATGCATCAGGATAGACCTATACCTGACATTCTGCCTCCTTCTATTTTCATTCCGGTCTATTCGCCGTCCGGAAGTCCATGGAATTATGCCCCCTTGCCGCGTCCTGCATATTTTATTCCCCAGACAGGAGGTTTTATGGGGGGCTTCGGTTTCGGCAGATATTATGTGGAGCACTACGACCGGTTTTTCTCACAGATGCTTATGCATAATGTGACGGATATTCCGCAGCTGATGGCAGGACGGCAGATTATGCTGGGCAATACGCTCCGTCTCGGCAAAAAGATATATTTCCTGTCCGGAATCCTTTATGGTGGAGAATGGGGCATCTGGGAGAACAACTGGGGACTTGGAGCAAGGAACGGTTTCCTGTTCAGAGTATCAGACGACACTCATATTCTCATATGGTCACAGCATTTTCATCCGATGGCAGTATATCTTCCGATATATGGCCCGCAGGCCGGGACTGGAGGGGTGGCAATAATGACGCCCGCAATCCCGGAGATATTCTCCATAGGAGCGCAGGCGTCTTTTCAGGCCGGTGAATTCATCATCGGCATAGGGGCTTCGTATTATTATTACAAATAGTCCTCAAAGTACATGGTGACCTTGTCCATCAGGTGGACTCTGTCTTTTCCGATTACATTATGTTCATGGCACGGATAGGGGAAGTAGTCCACCTGGACATTGTTCTTTACGCATTCGCGCACGAAACTTAAACTGTGCTCCCATACGACTACAGGGTCAATCGCCCCCTGGCATATGAGCAGCTTGCCCTTGAGGTCCTTTGCCTTGTTGAGCAGGCTGGTCTTGGCATAGCCTTCCGGATTGGTGTCCGGATGATCCATGTAGCGTTCTCCGTACATTATCTCGTACCATTTCCAGTCTATGACTGGCCCTCCCGCCACGGCAACCTTGAATATGTCAGGCCAGCCGGTAATAAGCGATATTGTCATGAAGCCTCCATAGCTCCATCCGTGCACTCCGATTCGTCCGCAGTCTACATAAGGCAGTTCCATAAGCATCTTTACTCCTTCCATCTGGTCGGCCATCTCTGCCTGTCCGCACTGTCCATGTATGGCTTTCTCGAAATCCGCTCCACGGTTGGAAGTGCCCCTGTTGTCCTGCACATATACAAGGTAGCCGCGCTGCGCCATGTACATTTCCCATCTACGCAACTCTGCCATGAATGTGTTGCGGACCATCTGTGAATGCGGACCGCCATACACATAGACTATGACAGGATATTTTTTTTCAGGATCAAAGTCTTTCGGCTTGATGAGACGGTACCAGTTGTCGTACTGCCCGTCAGCGCTCTTGACCGTACCGAGTGAAATTTCCGAATATGAATATCCGAGAGTAGGGTCTTTTGCGGTAAGCAGATTGCGGAGCACCTTTCCGTCACTTGTACACAGTTCCGTGACACGTGGAGTGCTCAGGCTGCTCCATGTGTCCGTATAACTGCTGCAGTCCTGGTTCATTGCTATCTCATGCCAGCCTTCCGCTTGGGTCAGACGCACAGGCTTCCCTGTCTTGACTGCCGCGGCTCCTTTTGTTGCTGCTGATTTGGGAATGCTTATGCTGATGCGGAAGAGGTGGTTTTCCACCGGTGATATTTCGGCGGAAGTGTACCAGACATGCTTGCCGTCATTTGCGACATATGCAATGTCTGCATCAGTTTCTGTAAGGCGGCGCACATTGCCGGCAATGTCGCAAAGATAGAGGTTGCGGTATCCGTCCCTGTTGTCTGTCCTGTATATGAACAGGTTGTCATGTCCCTTGATGAACCATATCGGGTCCTGAGGCTCCACATATTTGCTGTTGTCCTCCGAAAGGATGGTTTTGATGAACTCTCCGGTGGAAGAGTCGTACATGTTCAGCCTGAGGTGCTTCTGGCTCCTGTCAAGGACCTGTATGAAGATGTGTGACGCATCCGGCGACCATGACACGTTGGTCAGGTATCTGTCATATCCGAAAGCATTTTCCTTGACATATACGGTCTGCTCTGTAGCGATGTCGTATATTCCGAGCTGGACATTCTCCGATTCCATTCCTGCCATCGGGTATTTTATGGCCTTAAGGCTTCCTGTCCTTGTCGTGATGTCAAGAAGAGGGAAGGAGGTGACGCGGCTCTCGTCTTTCCTGTAGAAAGCGAGCTTTGTACTGTCCGGAGACCAGAATATGCCTCCGTCAATGCCGAACTCGTTCCTGCTGACGAACTGTCCGTATGTTATCTCGCTGCTTTCGCTTTCGGCTACCGGTGCCTTGCTTCCGTCAACTTTCCGGATGAACAGGCTCTGTCCTTCGGTGAAGGCCCTTGCCGGAGTTATTCCGCCCTTATAATCTTCGCATATTCCGGTTTTGATGTCCATAACCTGCCATTTCCCCTCCTTCCGCATGAGCAGGCGTGAGGGACTTTCCCAGCGGCACCACAGGTTTTCCGGTGAAAGTTCCTTCGACAATATGGCCTCTTCCATGGTGAGCAGCTTTCCGGAAGCGTCATTGGCTTTCCTTGTGCTGACTATGCCGCTCTGGGCATGAGAAAAAAATCCTGTACATAAGATGCACATGAGCGCTAAAGATCTTTTCATATTGGGTATTATTCTTTTACTGAGATGATCCGGTCAACGATATAGGCCTGCTTGCCTCTCCATGGCAGGGCACCGAGATACTCTCTGTAATGGAGTTCCACATTCTTGCCCGCGCAGCGCATGAGCGAGTCGGCGATGGCCTTGTCTGTTATGGAGAAATCAAATTCGTAGGACTGTATGCTGCCTGCATTCACTCCCTTGCCTTTGCCGAAGCCTGCCTGGATGGCCCTGCCTTCGTATGTCTTGAAAAGGTATCCCTTATAGACGACGAAATTCAGTTCTCCGGCCTTAACGCCTTCTCCGAACACGAAATAGAATTTGAAATAAACGGTCGCTGCAAGAGCTATTACAAGCACGGCCGTGATGATGCCTATGATTTTCTTTTTCATCATTATTATATTGTTGCTGTGGCCGGAATGCGGGAAGTGCTTTCCCCAGCCGGCCGATTCATGCAAAAATAGTCAATTTGAAGTTTATTCCAAAATGCCGGCGCAATATAGAAGTGCGATGAACGGTGTCTGCTGTCTTCTTATATACGGCTTGACGTTTCCTGTATTGATTTCTTCCCAGTCTTTTACACTGTCATAGGCGGAAATGAAATCTTTGGCCGTAAGGTATTCTCCTTTTTCTGCCCGTTTGGTGCCGGGAGTCCCTCCTTTGAGGAAAATGCAGCTTCCCACGAATGTGACGGTGAAACTTAGCCCCGTGACGGTAGTCACTACATTGTCGGCCATGACATGGGCAATCACGGTTTCCCATGCCTGCTTGCCGTCCATGTGCCTGAAATCATTTTTGATTTTCATTGATGTCTTGATTAGAGTCCATAATACAGATTCTCAAATTTAATGATTTATTCCGTTTAATGTGCTGTTTTTCTTGTTATTTTGTCAGGAAAGCGGGAAAGAGTTTCTAATTCGGGATTAATTTGTTATTTTTACGGAATAATGAGTTTGATATGGTCATTAATAACGACAACCCTCTTAGAATTGACATCCAGTCAGAAATCGGCAAGTTAGGTGCCGTGCTTCTGCACAGGCCTGGCTTTGAGGTGGAGAACATGACTCCGCGCAATGTCCAGAGAGCTTTGTATAGCGATATCCTCAATCTTTCCATAGCCCAGCATGAATATGCCCAGCTTTCAGGAGTGCTTTCGAAAGTCGCAAAGGTATATGAGGTCAGGGATTTGCTTGTGAAGGTACTCGACAGGGAGAAGGCCCGGGAGGATCTGATACGGCGCATATGCGTGAGCGAGGATGTGACTTCATATATGGAGATGCTTCTGGACATGAAGTCTGACGAACTTGCAAGGGTGCTCATCGAGGGGCTACCCGCAAGGATAGATACGCTGACCTCATATCTGAAGAATGAGTATTATGCGCTTTATCCTCTCTATAATTTTTATTTTACCAGGGATGCTGCCGTTACCATAGGCAATGATGCCCTGATATGCCGCATGGCAAACAATGTAAGGATGCGCGAATCATTGATTATGAATGCCATTTACCGTCATAGCGGAGCTTTTGAATGCGGTGTGATTGATGCGAATGACTTTCAGGGGCAGGATTCTCCTGTCATAATGGAAGGAGGGGACATCATCATAGCCCGCGAGGATATCATGATTATCGGCAACGGTGTCAGGACAACTTCGCAGGGCATAGATTTCATGATAGAACGTTTCCGCAGAAGCTGTCCTGAGGGGCGCCGAAATGTGATTGTGCAGCAGCTGCCTTCGCAGCCGGAGTCGTTCATACATCTGGATATGGTGTTCACTCTGCTTGACAGGGACAAATGCATGGTGTTTGAGCCTTTGATAATGCAGGCGAATCAGTATCAGACCGTACATATGACAATTGATGACGGAAAGGTGACTTCAATACGGCCTGTAGCCGGAATCCTTGCGGCCCTGAAGACACTCGGTATGGACCTTGAGCCTGTGGTTTGCGGCGGCGAGGATGAATGGGACCAGGAGAGGGAACAGTGGCACAGCGGAGCCAACTTCTTTGCTTTCGCTCCGGGCAAGGTGCTTTCTTATGCGCGCAATGTGCATACTCTCGAGGCGCTTTCAGAAAGCGGATTTGAGATTGTCCGTGCTGACGACTTCATCAGCGGAAAGTGTGACGGGACGGTGTTTTCGGACAGGCGTTGCGTGATTGCGGTTGACGGTTCAGAGCTTCCGCGCGGAGGTGGCGGCGCAAGGTGCATGACTATGCCTCTCTCACGTGAGAAGGTTCAATGGTGACAATACAGAATATATTGCAATAATTCAGAAAAATGGAAAGAACATTAGTTATTCTAAAGCCGGGATGCCTTCAGCGCGGGCTTGCCGGTGAAGTCATTTCAAGATTTGAAAAAAGGGGGCTGAAGCTCGTGGCCATGAAGATGGTCCGCCTTACGGATGAAGTGCTTGATGTGCACTATGCGCATCTTAAGGACAAGCCCTTCTTCCAGTGGCTCAAGGACGGAATGATGGCAGCCCCTGTCATCCTCTGCTGCTGGGAGGGACATTGTGCAGTTCAGGTCGTCCGTGACATGGCCGGTGCCACAAGGGCAAGCAAGGCTGTTCCGGGGACTATCCGCGGTGACTACAGCACGAGCGCGCAGGAGAATATTGTGCATACTTCAGATTCTCCCGAGAATGCTGCGATTGAGCTTGAGCGTTTCTTTGTAGAGTCTGACTATTGCTTCTATGACTCTCCGCTTGATGCTTTCAAATATGCTCCGGATGAGATTTAACTCCTTTAATGTGAGTTAATAAAAATGGCCTCATTGTCCGCGTGGACTTTGAGGCCATTTTCAGTATTTTGTGCATTCATCAGATCATGAGGGATGCCACGAGTGCAAGGATTGCATAGAACTCTGGAAGAGCTGCATAGATCATCGTGTTGGTGGTAACGTCATGCCCCTGTGATACTCCGATGATACCGTTTGCGCAAACCTGTCCCTGACGCAGTGCTGAGAAAAAGCACACTACTCCGACTGAGAGTCCTACTGCGAAGAGCATTGGGCCGTTTGCTGTGAAATCCTTGCCCATTACCCACATGAGGAATGCCACGAATCCATAAAGACCCTGTGTGGCAGGCATGGCTGAGAGAATCATATAGCTGGATGATTTCTCAGGGGCTTTTTTGAGAGCACCTTCTGCAGCATTGGCTGCGATTGTTGTTCCGATGCAGGAACCTATTCCGGCGAGGCCGAGCATAAGGCCGAGGCCAAGGTAACCAAGAATTGTGTTAAGCATAATTTTGTTGTTTTTTAATTGTTATTTATTCATTTGATATTTTCAGCGGGTTGTATTTCGCTCCTTTGCCTTCATATCCGCTGTTTTTGAAATACTCAACAAACGTGAGTCGCAGAGGGTGTACGAAAGCTCCAAGGCATGACATCAGCAAGTTAAGTGCATGGCCAGCCAAGAGTATCAGCACAAACGGAAGCCACTGCCATGTCGGATTATCTCCGAGAACCATGAGACCGAGGTTGTTGAACGCTCCTCCGAGCATTCCTCCGGCCAGTCCGAGGGCATAGAGACGTATGTATGAAAGCACGTCTCCCATGATTCCTGTCGCCATGTTGTAGGTGTCCCAAAGGCCTGCTCCGATGTTTATAAGCGGATTGCGCCCTGGGGTGTTGAATATGAAGATGCAAAGTGCAGATGCGGCTCCGATGGCGATGACTGCAATCTTAGTGACATTTTCAGGCAGCAGCCCGAGCATGGCAAAGGCACCGGTGATGATTCCTCCGAGAATCAGCAGGAGCCAGCCCCATGTGCTGATATTCGCCTTGAGACCGAAACGCTTGGTATAAAGGACTGCCTTTATCGTCATGGCCAGGCATATGTGGAAGATACCGATACCTATGGCCAGTACCATCTGGAGTGCGTAGCTTGATCCTCCGATTGTCACGTCTCCGCTAAGCATCAGGTCTTTCATCTGCTGAGGCATCCAGCTTGCTGCTGTGAGGTCCATTCCGAATGCAGTGCCGAGGAAGAAACCTACTATAGTCGTAGCGACGCCGAGAATGCTTATCAGCTTTCCGAGTCCGTCGAACATTGCGAAGTTTACGATTTTTTTGTCCTGCAGTATGCCGTATATTATGAGAATCAAGCCGTAGCCGGCGTCACCCATGCACATGGCGAAGAACAGGAGGAAGAATATGGCCAGGACCGGTGTCGGGTCCCATTCGCCGTAAACAGGCATGCCATACATTCCCGTAAGGCCCTCAAACATT
The DNA here is from genome assembly GCA_002298075.1 of Bacteroidales bacterium UBA714. Taxonomy (GTDB): domain Bacteria; phylum Bacteroidota; class Bacteroidia; order Bacteroidales; family UBA932; genus Cryptobacteroides. Next base: position 8,610 of record DBLW01000003.1, read on the forward strand.
CTGTTGAAACGGTTGTTCTTCAGCTTGATAGGAGGATTGTCTTCTTCCCTGGCATCTTCCTTGACATAAAATACTCCCATTTTGCCGAATGCTTCGTCAAGACGGGATTGCTCGTCAACAGGAGCAAAGCCCTCGAAGCAGAGAAGATGCCCTTCTGCGGCCTGCTGGACCTGTGACGATGCAAGCATTCTGTCAAGTTCCGCTTTTTTGTGCACGAGCCCTTCTTTCATGTATTCCAGATAATGCTCCTTAAGGCAGAGCAGCCTGGCTTTTGTCTGTATCTCTTCTTCAAGGAGCTTGTCAAGGTCTGCCTTTGTCTCTGCATATGATTCTTCAGGGAATGAAGTCTCCGGGATAGGGAACGAGTATTCCTCGCCCCTTAATGCCGGCACGGCAAACCATACGGTGGATTTGTCTGAGTTGACAATATGTATAGGCCATATGTTTTCCCAGTCCTTGTCATAGCTCTTTGCCGGGACACTGTAGAAGTGCAGGTCAACGCCTTTGGCTTTCAGGTCGGAAATGGATTCCGGACTGAACACTCCCCAAGGCTCAATCGCCTTGAGAACTTTCTCTTTCGCATCCTTCTCCGCCTTGAGTTCTTCAAGACGTGCAAGGGCGCTGAATGTGTTCCCGGTCTTGCAGCCGTTTATGGTGCATGCAGCAGAAGCCTCCTGTATTTTGCTGTACATCGGCTCTTTGCTGTAGTCAACGGATTCAAGAAGAGAAATCGCATGATTCACTTTGAGGATTTTCTCAAACTTCACGGCGGACTCTTCACTCACAGGCTTGGTGGAGCGGCTTATGTCCACCACTCCAAGCTCTTGAAGATGCTTCAAGAATTCCTCACTCTCCCCGCTGAGGAGAATGAAGGAGTATTTCATCATTTTGTCAACCATTCTTCTGCTCCTCCTCTTCTTCTTCAATAGCGTGCCTGTTCTTCACAATCTTGGAAGCTGCTTTGGAGAGATTCTCCTCGTCTTCCATATAACGCTTGATCTTTCTTATAGCCTCCTGATATCCCGGAATCTGCACCTTCTCATAAAGGTTCACTTTCTGAGTCGTCTTTTTCCTTTGGAAATCAAGAATCCTGCTTTTCTCCAGATAGACCTCCGATTCGATTCCGAGCCTTGACAGCTCTTTGAGGATTGCAACGCCGTCAGCATACCATGCCGGCTTGGAGAAGGCGTTGAAGTCCCTTATCTCGTAATGGATGTCTTTCAGCTCAGGAGTCCTTACTCCGGCCACCTTTACTGTGACCAGGTCTATGTCCGTGACAGAGATCAATCCGGCATCGAACTCATTCCAGAGAGCTGCAAGATAATCGTATCTTTTCAGGGCGGCATCAAGATCCTCAATAAGCCTTGCCGAGCGCTCCTTGGCCTTGCGCACCTCAAGACGCAGAGCCGACTCCTTGTTCTTCAGGGTCGGGAGGGCGTTCTGACGCATCTTGAGCTGTTTGCCGAGATTGTTCAGAGAAGTCTTATTGTATTGGAATTTTATTGCCATATTCTTTATTTACAAAATAACCTTGAAGGTCATGTTATTTTCCGACCCAATACTGGTCAGTGAATTCCTGCTTGATTCCGGTCTCCGCCTTGGTGAAATATGTGCCGAAAATCTCCCATGCGGTGTCGAGCATCTGGTCAAGCGTAAGATTGACGTCTATCGCCAATATACGTGTCGCATATGCTTTTGCATATTCCAGGCACCTGAGGTCGTAGTCGCTCAAGTCGAAACCGTTCTCCAGTTTTGTCTTGGCATTCTGGGCATCGGAATAAAGACGCACTGATGCATTCATGACCTGGCTGTGGTCCTTGCGGGTCTGCTTTCCCTGCACGAGCTGCTTAAGACGCGAGAGTGAACGGAACGGGTCGATGATGACCTTTCCGGAATCGGCGTCGGCACGAAGGTAAAGCTGTCCTTCCGTGATATATCCGGTGTTGTCTGGAACGGCGTGCGTGATGTCACCGTCATTGAGCGTAGTGACTGCAATGATGGTAATCGAACCTCCGTCAGGAAGCTGCACTGCCTTTTCGTATATCTTTGCGAGGTCTGAATAAAGTGAGCCTGGCATAGAGTCCTTCGACGGAATCTGATCCATACGGTTTGACACAATTGAAAGGGCGTCAGCGTACAGGGTCATGTCCGTTAGGAGCACAAGCACTTTCTCGTTTTTCTCGACAGCAAAATATTCCGCTGCCGAAAGCGCCATGTCCGGAATGAGCAGACGCTCAACAGGAGGCTGCTCAGTGGTGTTCACGAAACATATGATTTTCTCCAGTGCGCCGGCTGCCTCAAATTCATGCTTGAAGTAGAGGTAGTCGTCGTTTGTGAGTCCCATTCCGCCGAGAATGATTTTGTCCACGTCCGCGCGCAGTGCCACCTGTGCCATTACATTGTTGTACGGCTGGTCAGGGTCTGCAAAGAACGGAATCTTCTGCCCGGAAACGAGAGTGTTGTTCAAGTCGATGCCGGCGATTCCTGTCGGGATTATCTGTGAAGGCTGCTTCCTTTTGTAAGGGTTCACTGAAGGGCCGCCGATCTGCACCTCGCGTCCCTGCGGCTCCGGACCTCCGTCGAGAGGCTTGCCGTATGCGTCAAAGAAGCGTCCTGCAAGCTCATCGCTGACTTTCAGGGTAGGAGGTGCGCCGAGAAATGTCACCTGGGCGTCCGTAGGGATGCCTTCCGTGCCTGAAAAGACCTGCAATGTGACAAGGTCTCCCTTGGTTTTCACGACCTGTGCGAGCTTTCCGTCAACGACAGCAAGCTCGTCATTGGATATTCCTTTGGCTCTGAGGGTCACGGTCGCTTTTGTGATGGCCTCCAGCTGTGTGTATATTTTCTGAAATGCCTTAGTTGCCATTGTTGATGAAATTAATGAGTTGCTCCTGGTAGTTGTTGAATTTTTCGCTTTGGAATTCTGAGTAGTTCATCTGGCGGAGAATGTTGATTGTCTCTTTGAAGAAAGAACGGCATTTCTCATAGTCAGCGAAACTGAACTCCTTGTCACAGATGCCAAGCACGAGCTCGAGCATATATTTCTGTCTGCTGATAGGGCAGAGTGCGTCAATTGCATCAAAGGCGTCCTGCTGCAGGATTACGAAGTCCAACAGCTCTGATTTCCAAAACATTTCGTGGTAGCTCATAGGAACTCCGTCATCACCGAGGATGTTTATCTGGTCGTTCGCGTCCTTGCCTTTCCTGATTATGTTCTTGGCCTTTTCCACCATTCCGACCCAGCCCGGAGTCACTTTCTCAGAAAGGTATTCCCGGATTTCCGGATATTCGAGATACTTTGAATATGAGTCAATAGGATTGACTGCCGGATACCTCTTCTTGTCTGCACGGTTCTGCTCAAGAGCATAGAAGCAGCGTGCGGCTTTCTTTGTGGATTCCGTTACCGGCTCCTTGAGGTTACCTCCGGCAGGAGACACAGTACCTATGAAAGTTACGGAACCGGTCTGACCATTGTTGAGCACTACCATTCCGGCGCGTGCGTAGAAATTCGAGATGATTGCAGAAAGGTCAACAGGGAATGCGTCCGCTCCAGGAAGCTCCTCCATACGGTTGGACATCTCTCGCAGAGCCTGTGCCCAGCGTGAAGTGGAGTCCGCGAGCAGGAGAACCTTGAGTCCCATTGCACGGTAGTATTCGCAAATCGTCATTGCTGTATAGACAGATGCCTCACGCGCTGCCACAGGCATGTTTGACGTGTTGCAGATGATGGTGGTACGCTCCATCAGGTGACGTCCCGTGTGCGGGTCAATAAGCTCCGGGAACTCCGTGAAAATCTCCACCACCTCATTGGCGCGCTCTCCGCAGGCTGCCATGACTATGACTTCCGCATCTCCCTGCTTTGCGATGGCATGCTGGAGCACTGTCTTGCCGCAGCCGAACGGTCCAGGAATGAAGCCTGTGCCTCCTTCCGCTATAGGGTTGAGGGTGTCAATGACGCGCACTCCTGTCTCCATTATCCTTGATGGCCTCGGCTTTTCCTTGTAGCCCTTGATTGCGACTTTCACCGGCCATTTCTGGTACATGCAGACGTTGACATCCTCTCCGGATGCATCCGTGAGGACAGCTATGGTGGTGTCAATGTTGTACTGTCCGGCTTCTGCCACGGACTTGACCGTATATTCCCCCTTGAAACTGAAAGGGACCATAATCTTGTGAGGAAGCCATCCCTCTTTCACTTCTCCGAGCCAGTCTGCGGCCACAACCTTGTCTCCCGGCTTGGCTATAGGAGTGAAGTCCCATAATTTCTCATGATTGAGCGGGTCCGTGTATTCTCCTCTCTTGAGGAATACTCCTGTCATTGTAGTCAGGTCATTCTGCAGTCCGTCATAGCTGCTTGAAAGAAGACCCGGGCCTAGTGTCGCCTCGAGCATCCTGTCCTCGAACTCGACATCATTGCCGTTCTTCAGTCCGCGGGTGCTCTCAAAAACCTGTACAGCTGCGTTCTTTCCGTTCACCTTGATGACCTCAGCCATGAGCTTGGTGTCATCCACAGTAATGTAGCATAGCTCATTCTGTGCCACAGGTCCGTTGACTTCAACTGTCACAAGGTTTGAGACGATGCCCGTTACCTTTCCTGTAGTTTTCATATCTTTAAATTTTTATATTTCTGTTTATTAAGGATTATGCGCTTTCGTATTCCACTCCCTTGAAAGTGCCGCGCACTTCATCAACAAGTTTCCTGAACATTTCACGTCCTGTCTGCTCATCAAGCCTGTACCATCTGGCCACTATGTGCAACTTGGCGATGAAGCCCAGAATCACGTTGATGTCGAAGTAATTGAATAAAGTTATGGAGTCTATCTTGTTCCACATAAGGTCGTCCAGGCCTTTCTCACGGGCAAGTATGTCCGTAAGCGCGAGGACTGACTCCACTGCTACGGCTTCCGGGAACTCCTCTTCGGTTTTTACCACGGATATGCTTACCGCGTCTTTTTCAGCAGGGCGTCCGAGTGCTGTGTTCAGATACCTGACCTTGGCATTGCGCACGTTGAGGTCGAAACTGAAATATTCCCGGATGAACCTGTTGTCGTGCGAAAGCGCAGCCTCGTAGAAGCCTGCGTCAAGCTTTCCGTCATCAAGGCCGTCGAGCATGAAGCCGATTGTTTTCCTGTCTTTCCGGCTGCATTGCTCCAGAATCCAGTCTATATAGTCCTGGGGAGCAGTCTCACCGAATTTCCAGTCCTGGCTGATGTCCGGAAGGCTTGCTATTATATACTCGTAATTGTTCATGCCTCTTGAGAAACTTAACCGAAAAGAAGCTTTTTCGTTGCAGGCCTGAGATATTCTGCGATGAGAGCCTTGAAAGTCTCGTCTGTGAAGCTGATGAAATATCCTCCGTCCTTAGGACCGATGTTGAAGCCTCCTGAGATTTTCTTTGAGAATGAGGCCTGTACTCCTCCGTTGAGCACTGTCGTGAGCTCTTTTGCCACGAAAGGCTCAAGCTCTTTTTTGAGTGATTCAGGAAGAACCAGCTCAAGGTCAGCGGCATCCTGCGCATTGAATCCTTTTGCCACAGCAAGAATGACCTGCTTTACGAAGTCAGCCGAAGTCAGGGCAGAGCTTATCTCTCCTTCCGTCATTTTTGTGATAATGAGAGTCTCGATATCCTGCCTTGTTGCGGCAACGCTCTGGCCGGCTGCCATCTTGAGGTCTCCTGTCACCTTGGTCCTGAGGTCCTCTGCCTCTTTCTGTGCTGCGGCAATAATTGCCTCAGCCTCAGCCTTGGCCTTGCCTATGATTTCTTCCGCCTGGTCTTTGGCTTTGGCAAGAATCTCCTCGCCTTCCTGTTTTCCTTTGGACAGACCTTCCTTGTAGAGTTTGTCTGTCAGTTCCTGCAATTTATTCTGCATAGTGTCAATATGTGTTTTTTAGTTTAATCATCCATATGTGCCTGAAATCCTGTGCGGCCAATGTACGGAACTTCAGTCCATCTCGGCAAATTTAAGAATAAATTCGGATATAAAGAAGCAGGATGAGGGCGTGACAATGTATAAAAATGTTAATGTTTTCTGTCGATATGTAGAATTGTGGCGCAACTGGACATGTTTGTTTTCTTTTTGACATGACCGGATGCTTCCGGTGCATGCCCTTATATGAAATAAGGACGGCTCCTGCAATGCCTGATGGTTACAGACAAAGGCAGGAGCCGCCTTATTTTTGTATCTGATGCATCGTCCAGACGCTCAGTGGATTTGCCTATCCGAGAAAACTGAGAATGATTCCTGCCGCAACTGCAGAACCTATCACGCCGGCCACATTAGGTGCCATAGCGTGCATGAGCAGGTGGTTGTTCTTGTCGAACTCCCTGCCGACATTCTGCGAAACGCGGGCTGAGTCCGGCACGGCGGACACCCCGGCATTTCCGATAAGCGGGTTAATCTTGTTCTCTTCCCTGCAGAACAGGTTCATGAATTTGGCGAAAAGCACTCCGCATGTGGTGGCTATCACGAATGAAAGCAGTCCGAGCAGGAAAATCTTCACGGAAGTTCCTGACAGGAACACATTTGCCTGGGTCGAGCATCCTACTGTCACACCGATGAGTATCGTCACCACGTCAATGAGAGGTCCGCGTGCAGTTTCCGCAAGACGCTTGGTCACTCCGCTTTCCTTGAGAAGGTTTCCGAAGAAAAGCATGCCGAGCAGAGGCATTCCTGAGGGAACTATCATCGCAGTAAGGATGAAGCCTACGATTGGGAAGATTATCTTCTCCTTCTGGCTTACCTGCCTTGCCGGCTTCATGCGTATGAGCCTCTCCTTCTTTGTCGTAAGCATCAGCATTATCGGACGCTGTATTACAGGCACGAGTGCCATGTATGAGTAAGCCGATACCGCGATGGCTCCCATAAGCTCAGGCGCGAGCTTTGATGAAAGGAAAATTGCCGTAGGACCGTCCGCACCGCCGATTATTCCGATGGCTCCGGATTCTGCCGGGGTGAAGCCAAGATGAATGGCAATGACATATGCTCCGAAGATTCCTACCTGTGCGGCAGCTCCGATAAGCATGAGTCTCGGCTGGGAAATCAGGGCGGAGAAGTCCGTCATCGCTCCGATTCCGAGGAAAATGAGCGGAGGATACCAGCCGTAGCGGACACCCGAGTAGAGGATGCTCATCACGGAACCTTCTTCATAGATTCCTATCTGCAGGCCTTCTGTGAAAGGGATGTTGCCGATTATCATGCCGAATCCTATCGGCACGAGCAGAAGCGGCTCCCAGTCTTTCTTGATGGCAACGGTGATGAATGCTATTCCTATGCATATCATCACGATGTGCTGCCATGTCATATTGGCGAAGCCTGTGTATTGCAGGAACTGCTGCAGGCTGTCAATAACTGTGTTCATAGGCGGAAGTTACTGGATTTGCGGCTTACTGGATAGTCACGATAGGCGCGCCTTCAGGAACAGCGTCTCCCTTGGCCACGTTTACGGATACTACCGTACCTGCAGATTCTGCCTGGATGTCGTTTTCCATTTTCATCGCCTCGAGAACCGCAACTACCTGTCCGGCCTTGACTGTGTCGCCAGGTTTTACATTGACTGCAATGATTACTCCAGGAAGCGGTGACTTGACTGCCTTGCCTGCGCCTGTTGCAGCCGGTGCAGCCGGTGCAGCCGATACCGCTGCCTGAGCCTGCTGTGGAGCCGGTGTTGCCTGTGGTGCCGGTGCAGCGGCCTGTGGGGCCTGAGCCTGTACCGGAGCCGGATTAGCGGTCTGGGCGCCGTCCATCTCGACCTGGTATGATTTGCCGTTTACTGTAACGTCAGCAAGATTGCCTGATACTGAATTGATGGCAACATTGTACTCGTTGCCGTTGATTTTGAATTTATACTCTTTCATGACTGTCATTTTCTTCTGATGGTAATTATATAACTTTCCTGGTCGTGTACCGTGTCGTTGAAATAATTGTGCAGGGCCGCTCCTATGGCCGCATATGTCTCGCCGTTGAGTTCGCTGTCAAGGGCAAGCGCTATCGCCGCAACTTCCTCAGCCGACGGCTTGTATCCGCCTGCTGCTGAAGATTGTCTGCTGAATTTCGGCATTTTCCCGTTGACGGACTTTCCGATGAGGGAATATGCGAAATACAGGATGATCAGTACCGTAAAGACAACCGCTACGGAAACAACCGTTATGATTACACCGTGAGGGTCTTTCTCGGCCATCTCTGCGCTCTTGCGCAGAACGTGTCCTGCCTGCAGCATATTCACTGATAACATGAAACCGTTCATAATCGCTGTGTTTTAGAGAGGAAGGTTATCATGTTTCTTGTGAGGATTCTCGACTTTCTTGTCTGCAAGAGATTCGAGTGCCCTGATGACACGGAAACGTGTGTTGCGTGGTTCGATGACATCGTCGATATAGCCGTAGCTTGCAGCATTGTAAGGGTTGCAGAAAAGGTCGTTGTATTCCTGTTTCTTCTGCTCAGCCACTTTGGCGCGCTCCGCAGGGTCCTCCATTGCCTTGATTTCCTTCGAGTAGAGAATCTCCACTGCACCCTCGGCTCCCATGACTGCGATATTTGCGGATGGCCATGCGTAGTTGATGTCTCCGCGCAGCTGCTTGCAGCTCATAACGATGTGCGAACCGCCGTATGACTTGCGGAGAGTGACCGTTACTTTAGGGACAGTAGCCTCGCCGTATGCATATAGGAGTTTTGCGCCATGTACGATGATTCCGCCGTATTCCTGCTGCGTTCCGCAGAGGAATCCAGGAACGTCAACCAGTGTTACGAGAGGAATGTTGAATGCGTCGCAGAAACGCACGAATCGTGCAGCCTTGCGTGATGCGTTGATGTCAAGCACTCCGGCGAGAATCTTCGGCTGGTTAGCCACGATGCCGACTGAGCGGCCATTCATGTGGGCGAATCCTATTATGATGTTCTTTGCCCAGCTCTTGTGTATTTCGAGGAATTTGCCGTCATCCACAATGCTGCCTATCACCTGGTACATGTCATATGCCTTGTTCGGGCTGTCGGGTATGATGTCATTGAGAGCGTCGTCATATCGTCCGGCAGGGTCGGATGTGGGAACGAAAGGTGCCTGCTCGCGGTTGTTTGACGGGATGAAGCTCAGGATGTCCTTGATGACCTGTATTCCCTCGTTCTCATTCTCTGCGGCGAAATGCGCCACACCGCTCTTTGTCGCATGTACGCTTGCACCTCCGAGGTCTTCCTGCGTCACTGTCTCTCCGGTGACGGTCTTTACAACTCCAGGGCCGGTAAGGAACATGTAAGAAGTGTCCTTGATCATGATGTTGAAGTCGGTCAGGGCAGGGGAGTAAACGGCTCCACCGGCACATGGGCCGAATATTCCTGAGATCTGAGGCACTACGCCTGAGGCAAGGATGTTCCGCTGGAATATCTCACCGAAACCTGCAAGAGAGCAGATGCCCTCCTGGATACGTGCTCCGCCCGAGTCGTTGAGGCCTATGCAAGGGGCACCGTTCCTGACTGCCATATCCATGACTTTGCAGATTTTCTGTGCCATGGTCTCTGACAGCGAACCTCCTGTAACTGTGAAGTCCTGTGCAAAAACGTAAACAAGGCGTCCGTCAATCGTTCCCTGGCCGGTAACTACTCCGTCACCGTCAAATTTTGTCTTTTCCATGCCGAAGTTCGTGCAGCGGTGCTGGACGAACATGTCAAACTCCTCGAAGCTTCCTTCGTCAAGGAGCATGGCAATTCTTTCACGTGCAGTGAACTTGCCTTTCTGGTGCTGCGCATCTATCCTTTTCTGGCCACCGCCCATGCGGGCCTTGGCTCTGCGCTCAACCAGTTCTTTAATCTTTTCCTGTTGGATACTCATAATTATATAAGAATCTGTTATGTTTCCTAATATCCGCCGCAGATGCCGCCAAGCGTATTTGTAGTCCGCCTGCCGTGCGCCATACCCGGCGTTTTCAGTGGCGCAAATATAATGTTTTTTTCCGCTGGGCAAGCAAAAACGCACCACAGCAGCCTTTTTT
>DBLW01000067.1 GCA_002298075.1 Bacteroidales bacterium UBA714
TAAACGATTAAGCTGAGAGCAGGGCAAGCTTGCTTGGCTATGCCGAGGCGGAAGTGATTGTAAACGCAGTTTAAAATAAACGATTAAGCTGAGAGCAGAGGCTAAACTTGTTTTGACTATGCAGAAGTGCATCATTTATTGTAGATTGAAAATCTAAAGTAAATCCCGGTTGTTTCCATTTCTGGCGGAGTGTGTCGCCTTATGGACTGCCGGCAATGGCAGGATGTTGTGTTTGTGGAATATAATGGCATGATAATCAGTGTTTTATTAAAATGCGGTGCCCCAGTTCGGGGGAATCGTATTTCTACAAAATATTTACAAGCAGTAACTTGCTCTCCACAGGCTGCGTGGTAGCTTTTGGTGAAATTGCTTGGTGCCGCCGGCTGGCAATCTGCAATGGAAAAACGGTAAAAATTCCTGGCGATTCTTAAACCGAATTTCTTTTTGAGAGCATTCGGTAAAAATATCCTCTCTTTTTTAAACCGTTTTTAATAAAGGTGCCGGCTCAGTGTAAAATTGACCTGACTGTCAATTTTGCGATGGTCAGGCAAAGAGCTAAGGGCAAATCTAAGTGAAAGAGCCGTGACTGAGCTTGAATGCCGGCCGGTTATCCCTTTTTTAACAGACCATATCCTCGATACGCCGGCGGCCAAAAGAAAAGCAGCGGCGCCGGAAAGTTCCCAATGCGCCGCTGCTTGGATTATTTGTTTGCCGTTTCTGGCAATTCTTACCTGTACTGAGCGAACTCAACGTCCTTTGCTGCCCTTTCTGCGAGCTTTTCGCACTTCGCTGCAGTCTCAAGGTTTGATTTGACAGCCTGTGCATTGCCCTGGCGTGCAGCTGCAACTGCCCTGAGGTATGCCGAGTTAGGACACTCGCATTTGAGAGCTGACGCCGGAGCGGTGTTGCCTACGAGAAGCTGTGCGAGAGCTGCATTGTAGCCTTTTACGCCTGCAAGCTTAGATGCGGCTGCCTGATACTCTCCGTCGAGAATGTCAATAACGGCTGCGTTCTCTTTAGCTGAGCTGTTGTTTGCAATGGCAAAATATTCTGCTGCTGCGTCAAGGTCGCCCTTGCGGAGTGAGATTACGCCCATCGCGTTGTTCCAATCTGCGTCCTTGCTGCATTTCTCAAGAGCATTCACTGCCTTTGCGTAGTCCTTTGCCTGGATATATGTCACTGCAAGGTTGTACTGTGCGCTGGCGCTGTTGTACTTTTCGATTGCCTTCTTGTAGAGGGTCACTTTGTCATCTGTATCCTTTACGAGAGTAGCTGCACGGAGAATTGCAGTCTCATCAAGCACGTCAATGTTCTCTTCAACGAGCTGGAGAAGTTCCTCGCTTGTGTAGTTGATATACTCGACATTGGCAATGAACCTTGCGCGGCGAAGTTCAGGAAGGATTTCCTTTGCAAGGGTAGAATAGATTGCAGACATGTTCTTGATTTCTTTCTCACGCACTGCAGGGTCGCTGTACATTGAAAGCACGCGGATGATAAGGTCCTTGTCCTCAAGGTCAGATGCGGCAACCAGCTCCTGGAAGCCTTCCCAGTCCTCACCGACGCTTGTAACATTTACCGGTGCTTCAACTTCGTGCTTCTTGGTCACCTTGCCGAAAGCTTTTTCTGCTGAAGAAGAACGCTTGTCAGAAAGCTTCACGTTCATGTCTTCCTTTCCGTCAGGAGAAGCGTATGCAACGATGTCTGTGCTTACGAGGTTCTTGCGGCCGTTTGCCTTGATTTCATCGATGGCAGCCTGGAAGTCTTTGATTGACTGTGACCTCAGCTCGCTGTTCCTTACGTTTGAGCTGTTTATCTGATAAAGAATCTGACCTTCAGCAGTCTGCTTGATTATCTCCTGATAGTTGTCATCCTTAAGGTCGAGCTTGCCGTCCTTGCATACGAGCATATAGGTCGTGTTGGCTCCGTCTGCCACTTTCTTTGAAGGGAGGTCGGTTGACTTTGACTTGTGGCTCACTGTGCTGCGAAGCTCAAGGTAGCATTTCTCCATGCCCGGAACATAGTCGAAATGTACCTTCTTTGTGATTGTAGCGCCCTCTGAAGGTACTGTCTGGTGGTTGTCTTTCACTTTTTCGCCCTGGAACATGAAAGGCTCCATTTTCACCTCTCCTCCGTCATAGACAATAACTGGAGTTACTGCCAATATTGCCTTAGGATGGAAGTAATCTTCCGGATAAGTCACAGAAACTGTGGCGTCTATTTTTCCGCCTACTACTTCAAGGACAGCCGGTTCGCACTTGACCGTGATGTTCTCTGCCATTTCAGCCATCTTCTCAGGTGAGCTGCAGGCGGCTGCCATGCCGAGGACGGCGACAGACAAAAATTTGATACCCTTTTTCATTTTTATTTAAATTGTTAATTGGTTGGTCTTCCCTGTGTCCACTATCCGGCATTCCGGATAATGGGCGCATTCTCAGCAAAGATAACCATATTTTTGTATTATTGCCTGTTCTGTTACTTATTTTAACATATTCTGAAGCCTGGTGGCAATTTTGTCACTTGGCTTTTTGCCGTATCTTGACACTCTTAAAGAGGTCTCCGCAACTTACCGTCACTTTCCCGTTCCGTTCTTCTCCTGTGGCATTTTCTGTCGCGGAGATTGTCAGAGACGTGCGGTCGTCGAGGTCCGTATATCCGGCATGCAGCCACTCTCCGGTGATTGCCACCATTTTATAGTGCTCATCCTGGACAACCTCCTTATCTTTCGGATTCTCCCCGTTTTCAAAAATGCCGCCGAGGTCAAATTGGGAGCCGGTTTTTGACCATACCTCCTGTTTGCCTCCTTCTGCCTCAAATACTATATCTGTCGATGAAAGCTTGATGAAATCTTTCCAGACCCCTCTTGCGCATCCGCACAATGCAAAAGTGCTGATGATGATTAAAAAGAATTTGTTCATGTTTTATCCATATTGAATGTTATCGTGATTCCCCGACATGAAAAGTCCGGTCCGCTTCCGGAGGAAACATCATGAGTGGTTTTCGTTGCGAAAGTTAGGCAAATAATTTCAGACGGCAGTTGCATATATGGGAAATTTGATTGCGTTTACGATAAATGTTGCGCCTTGCGCATAGCCTTCAAATAAATTTATAGTAACTTTGTCCCGTTATGACTAGTCAGGAATTACAGAGTTTAAAGAATAAATATGACATAATCGGCAATGATCCTGCCCTGAACAGGGCATTGGAGATTGCCGTGGCGGTCGCGCCTACCGACATAACGGTCCTGGTGACAGGTGAGAGCGGTGTCGGAAAGGAAAACATACCTCAGATTATACACCAGAACAGCACACGCAAGCGAGGGAAATATTTTGCCGTCAATTGCGGTGCCATTCCGGAAGGTACCATAGACTCAGAGCTTTTCGGTCATGAGAAAGGGTCGTTTACGGGAGCCAATGAGATGCGCAAGGGATATTTTGAGGAAGCAGACGGGGGAACATTGTTCCTTGATGAGATTGGTGAGCTGCCTTTGCCTTCGCAGGCCAAGCTTCTGCGTGTGCTCCAGTCGGGAGAGTTTATCCGCGTCGGCTCTTCAAAAGTGCTGAAGACGGATGTCAGGGTAGTTGCCGCCACAAATGTCAATCTGATGTATGCGGTGTCGAAGGGAAAATTCCGTGAAGACCTGTATTACAGGCTCAATGCAGTTTCCATCATAATGCCGTCTCTGCGTGAGCGTCCTGGTGACATAAACCTGCTGTTCCGCAAATTCGCGTCTGATTTTGCAGCCAAATATGGTGTTTGCAAGGCCACTCTTACCGAAGAGGCCTCGATAATGCTCCGTAAATACCGCTGGCCGGGCAATATCCGCCAGCTCAAGAATGTGGCGGAGACGATTTCCGCCCTTGAATCGTCCAAAGTTTCCGCTGTTTCGGACAAATGTATGGTGGATGCCGATGTGCTTGCAGGATATATCCCGCGTGAAGAACCGGATTTGCTTCCTGCAAGGGTGGCGTCTTATCAGGAACCGGCCGAAAGCGCAGGGGAGAGGGAGGCTATAATAAGGACTTTGCTCCAGTTGAAGCAGGATGTCGATTATCTAAAGGAGGTTGTGCTTAAATCCGGGGTGCCACGCAGTTCAGCACCTGCCATAGCGGCTCCTTCCGCACATGATGACAGGATGGATGAAGGATGGGCCGGACATGCCCGCCCAGATGTCGTGGGCCGTCAGGAAGACCCTGAGGAACAGGAATTTGAGGAGAGTTCATCAGAAGACCTGTCAATAAAGTCGGCCAATATGGAGCTGATAGAAAAAGTTCTCCGCAAGCATGGCGGAAACCGTAAGGCTGCCGCTGCAGAGCTTGGCATTTCAGAGAGGACGCTATACCGTAAGATAAAGCAGAAGATATGAGTTGTTCGGGAAAGAAAATATTGGCCTGGCTGCCTTTGGCGGCAGTTCCGGCTATTGTTTTGCTGCTCCATTCATGCGGCATATACTCGTTTACCGGAACTTCAATCCAGCCTGATGTGAAGACGGTGACGATAAATTATTTTGAATACAAGGCGCTTAAGGTTAACCCTTCTCTCAGCAACCAGCTTACGGAAGCATTGCAGGAGAAGTTCATCAAGCTTACGCGTCTTGAACTTGTGGATGAAGAAGGCGACCTTGAGATAACAGGTGCAGTTACCGGATATGACGTCAAGGCTACGGCCATCACTGCCAATGAGGAAGCTGCGCAGAACCGTCTGACTGTGAATGTGAAAATCAGTTTTGCCAACAGAAAGTACCCGGAGGATGACTTCCAGGACAAGTCTTTCTCCGCGTATGCTGATTTTGATGCGATGACTTCGCTTGATGCGGTTGAGTCCCAGTTGTGCGAGGATATTGTTGAGCAGTTGTGTGAGGATATTTTCAATGCGACGGTCGCAAACTGGTAGGTGTATGGGATATATTGACATAAAGAAACTTAACCTTGACGAACTTGTCGGAGTCGTGAACCTTTATCCTTGGTTTTCAGGAGCAAGGAAGGAATTGTGCCGCAGGATGAGCCTGTTGGGAGGAGAAGGCTGGGGAGAGGCCCAGTATGCCGATGCAGCGCTGTATGTCGGAGCGAGGGAAAAACTTGCCTGCATGGTGCGTACCGGCGACAGGACTGACTGGACTGATGCGGATGTGGAGCGTCTTATCAAGACTTATATTTCCGAGAAAGAGCCCCGTGAGGTTCCTGCTGACACCGGGGCAAGGAAGGTTTATGCCGGTGTGGGCGACTATTTTTCTCAGGAGGAGTATGACAAGGTAAGGAGAACGGATGATAATGTGTTCTCCAGATATGCCTCAAAGGCGAGGCAGGGAAGGGCTGCGTCTGAAGACCAGGTCGGGGAGGAACTGGGCTTCTATACGGAGACATTGGCCCAGATTTATGCAGAGCAGGGATATTATGACAGGGCAAAGAGCATTTATTCCAAACTAATTTTGGCATATCCGGAAAAAAGTGCTTACTTTGCAACCCTTATTCAAAAAATGAACGGTTTAAATTAGTATAAGATGAATGTACTATTCACCATTTTGACAATTTGTGTGCTTGTCGCCAGCCTTCTGGTGACTCTTATCGTGCTGCTTCAGAACGGCAAGGGCGGCGGACTCGCAAGCAATTTCGTAGCCGGCAACCAGACTTTCGGTGTGCGTCAGACAGCTGACATACTCGAGAAGATTACCTGGGGTCTTGTGGCATTCATTTTCCTCGTGTCTGTGATAACTACCTTTACCGTAGGTTCAGGTTCAAAGGACATGAACTTCTCGGACAGGGCTGAGAGCGAGATGACAGAGGAAGTTGCATTCCCTGCTCCTGAGGCTCAGAATCCTGCTGCTGATGTTGCTGAACCTGCTGCTGACCAGGCAAACTGATAGAAATGGCATATGCCGGTGCTGACATTTTGTCAGACAAAGGCATTTGGAATATATTTTGACTTATAGCCGTCTGTTCTTAGGAGCGGACGGCTATTCCTGCGTACTTATGCAGTTGCCGCAGAGTCTCCGGGAACAAAAAGGAGAATTTATTATGGCAGAAAACAAATTTGAAAATCTCAGCAGATTCGCCGTCAATCTCAATGAAAGGGCGGCACAGGGCAAACTCGACCCTGTCATCGGCAGGGACGAGGAAATCAGGAGGGTGCTTCAGATTCTCAGCAGGAGAACAAAGAACAACCCTATTCTTGTCGGTGAACCGGGTGTCGGCAAGACGGCCATTTCCGAAGGCATAGCACAGAAGATAATCGACGGGGATGTTCCGGAGAACCTCAAGAGCAGGAAGATATATTCGCTTGACCTCGGTGCGCTTATTGCAGGCGCGAAATACCAGGGAGAATTTGAAGAGCGTCTTAAAGGCGTGGTGAAGGAAGTCGTTGACAGTGACGGAGAGATAATCCTGTTCATTGACGAAATCCATACATTGGTGGGCGCCGGGCGTACTTCCGGAGCTATGGATGCATCGAATATCCTTAAGCCTGCTCTTGCGCGCGGGGAATTGCGTACAATCGGCTCTACTACACTTGACGAATACCAGAAGTATTTCGAGACGGACAAGGCTCTCGAGAGACGTTTCCAGATGGTGATGGTTGATGAGCCTTCGCCTGCCGCATCCATCTCCATCATGAGGGGACTTAAGGAGCGCTATGAGAACCATCATAGGGTCCGTATTGAGGATGACGCGCTGATCGCGGCTGTGGAATTGTCACACCGCTATATCACCAACCGTTTCCTTCCGGACAAGGCCATAGACCTTGTGGACGAGGCTGCTTCCAAGCTGCGTCTTGAGATGAATTCCGTACCGGAGCCTATTGCAGAGCTTGACAGCAGGATACGTCAGCTCGAGATAGAGAGGGAGGCCATCAAGCGTGAGGGAGTTTCTCTCAAGATGGATAAGATTAAGGAGGAGCTTAAGGAGCTTGGTGAGAAGAGGGATGCTCTCAGAAGCCGCTGGAATGAGGAAAAGGATATCCTTTCGGGACTCCAACAGGCCCGCCAGAAGATTGAGGACTACAAGATAGAGGCCCACAATGCCGAGCGTGCCGGTGACTATGGACGTGTTGCCGAGATACGCTACGGGAAAATGGCAGAGGCTCAGAAGAAGATAGATGAGCTTAATGCCCGCCAGGCAGCCATCAAGGACCCGATAATCACGGAAGCCGTGACTCCGGAGGATATTGCGGAGGTTGTGGCCAAGTGGACAGGTATTCCTGTGAAGAGGATGCTGGAGAGCGAGCGCGAGAAGCTGCTCCGTATGGAGGCTGAGCTTCATAAGAGAGTAGTCGGGCAGGAGCAGGCCATCGGTGCGGTGGCTGATGCTGTGAGACGTTCGCGTGCGGGACTTCAGAACGAGAAGAGGCCTATAGGTTCATTCCTGTTCATGGGTACTACGGGTGTCGGAAAGACTGAGCTGGCCAAGGCTTTGGCGGAATTCCTGTTCAATGACGAGAATATGATGACCCGTATCGACATGAGCGAGTATCAGGAGAGGCATTCTGTCAGCAGGCTGGTCGGTGCGCCTCCGGGATACGTCGGATATGACGAGGGTGGACAGCTCACCGAGGCCGTCAGGAGGAAGCCGTATTCGGTCATACTTCTTGACGAGATAGAGAAGGCGCATCCTGATGTGTTCAACATACTGCTTCAGGTGCTTGATGACGGACGTCTGACCGACAACAAGGGCCGCACGGTAGATTTCAAGAATACGATTCTGATTATGACGTCGAACGTGGGAGCTGACATAATCCAGGGATATATGGAGCGTCTGCCGCTTGTGGGGACTGCCGGACCGGAGACTCCGGAGGGCAAGGCCGCCATTGAAAAACGTATGGAAATGCTGTCCGAATGCAGGACACAGGTTCTTGACGTGCTCAAGAAGACAGTGCGTCCGGAGTTCCTTAACAGGATTGATGAGGTGATAATGTTCGAGCCTCTGTCACAGACGGATATACGTGATATCCTCCGGATGCAGATGGCGGACCTTCAGCACAGGCTGTCTGAAAATGGCGTGACAGTAACGTTCTCAAAGGAATTTGAGGATTACATGAGCACCAAGGGCTACGAGCCTGCTTACGGCGCGCGTCCTATCAAGCGTCTGATGCAGAAGGAGCTTGTAAACCTGCTTGCAAAATCCATCCTGGACGGCAGGGTACACCGCGACTCTGTGATACTTGTCGATGTCAGTGACGGGCAGATTGTTGTCAGTGACAGGTAGTATAAATTGAGTATTTGGAGGCAAGGCTGTACTTTGGCGCATTGAAAAGAAAAAGGGGCTTGACTAATATTTTTTAGTCTGCCCCTTTTGTAATTATAGCTTTTTCATGTATGTCCTGACTGATAATTTCAGTATTATGAAATAGATGATTTCAACCATCAGTATAATGCGAGGGCTTACAATCTTGATTTCTGGAGTCAGGTCAGCCATGTTCAAAGCATGCAAGATGATACTGAAAATATGGTGTAGCATAATTAGGCAGAAGTATGCTGCCATTATAGCTGCCGCTGTTCGTGCCCTGATTGATTTTACATTCTCATCTTCTGCCTTTTCATTTGAGAAAGGAGCTAGAATTGCCGTTATGCCGATGACTATGCTCATGGCCGTTACTGCAATTGATGAAAGCCAGTCAGGAAAAGTTACACCTAAGCAGATTAGTACAATATAAACTATAGAAAGCAGTATTGTACATGCGAATAATGCTATTGAAACAATCTGTGTCTTGTGAGAAAATACCATATGATTATTTTGTCGAGCATTGAAATGCAGCAGTGAATAAAATAATTGTTTCACAAGGAATCCATTCACATGCAGCTCTATCGATTGGATGGTGCTGGACATTATCAGACATCCTATTCGCTTCACGGTAAGTACATTCTTTGAACTGCTCTATCCAGCCACGCAACTTTCCTGATGTTTTTATTTCATTATATTGTTCTATGTAATACTCTAACTCAGGAGAAACCTCATAACAAACAACTTGGTCATTGTGGATAACAGATGTTGAAACTTTTGTCCCATCTTGAAGGTATACTTTGGAAAAAGTGAGCCCTGAATCCTCTTTTTTGTCAACGACATACATTGTTGCTGTTTTCTCGTCAAGTGTTCCTGTGATCGTAAACGATTTTGTGTCGGTCTTTGAAGATTTTGTTGTTAAAGGACAGCCGCTTGTTACTGTAAAATGAATTCCGCTGTCATAGAATTCTTTTGAATTTGCTTTTATGTCTTCCGTCATCTCTTAGATAGCAATAGCCAGTGTAGAAGCGCATAATGCCAGGCTAATAAAAGTTTTCATTGTGGTTGTGATGTGTTTCATAAAACGTAATTTTTATTATTGCTGTCCGATAA
>DBLW01000006.1 GCA_002298075.1 Bacteroidales bacterium UBA714
GAGGCAATGATAATCCGGTGGTGAACGGAAAGATAACCCATGACCTTGACGCCAACCTCACAGCCATAACCCACATACCTCAGGCGAGACTCATCATAACCTGCCGTCTTGAGATGTCGCTTCTGAGGCTGAGCAGGAATGTTTCCGAGCATGATGGCGGCACATATGCATACAAGGTGGGGGAGACGGACAAGATGCCTGTGGGCGGTGACATATATGATGGCAATTCATACACCGCCGTCCGTCCGGTTGCATATATGGATTTGGACGGGAATGTCCATCCTTTCACGGATGAGCATGCCTCGAACCCTGAGTTTGCTAACCTTATACTGAAGTCGGCGAATGCATATACGTTCGCCCAGGACGGCTACGGGCCTTATTTCTCTGCCAATCTCAGCGTCACGAAAGAAATCGGAGACCATGTGTCCCTGTCCTTCTTTGCCAACAACTTCACAAACTCCCGTCCGTATGTCAAGTCGTTTGCTACCGGTGTCAGAGCCATATTCACACCTGCCTTCTATTACGGCCTTACATGCCGCCTGAAATTTTAGGCTTTACAACAAATTCACAGAAGAATGAGACGATACCATTACATATTCATTTTCATTGCTTTCCTGGTTTCTTGCGAGCCATTGAAGCATTCTGACCCTTATGCGGAAAATTTTAATGCTCTGACTGTTACGGTGGTATATCCGGAAGATTTTGCTGACATCGTACACGAGGGTGTGCCGGTGCTCATTGAGGACATGAATTCGCGTGCGAAGTATTCCGGCATTACTGATGCTTCCGGAGTTGTGAGGCTCAATTTGCCTGACGGGCTGTACCGCCTGAATGCAAGCGACCGCAAGGCGACCGATGTGTTCAATGGAGCTGCTGACAAGGTGGCCGTCAGCGGAGGACCGGTAAATCTGAGGCTTCCGATGGCACATTCAAAGACCGGAGCGATAATCATAAAGGAAATCTATTGCGGGGGCTGCAAGAAACTTCCGCAGGAGGGGGACTATCAGTCCGACCAGTATTTTATCTTGCACAACAACGATTACGAGGTGCAATATCTCGACAGCCTGTGTTTCGGAACGATGGCCCCATATAATTCCACTGGTGTCAATTCTTTCATATCCAGGGACAAAGATACGGGAGAAATCATCTTTCCTGCATTCATTCCTGTCATACAGGCCGTTTGGCAGTTCCCGGGAGACGGCAAGTCGTTCCCTCTCCATCCCGGAGAAGATGCAGTGGTCTGCTTGAGGGGGGCGATTGACCATACGGTCCAGTATCCGCTGTCTGTGAATCTGAACAGGCCGGACTATTTTGTCTGCTACAATGCCACCTATTTCCCGAATACCGAATACCATCCGGCTCCGGGTGACAAGATTTCCGTATCAAGATACCTGGACGTCGTGATAAAGACAGGCAAGGCCAATGCATATACAATGTCGATAAGTTCTCCTGCGGTAATAGTGTTCAAGGCCTCCGGCACAACTATACAGGACTTTGTCCGCGTGCAGGATAACATAACGCCTGTTCCAGGCAGTGAGGTTGACAATGTCGTCAAGATACCGTATGAGTGGGTCTATGATGCCGTGGAGGTTTTTGACGGCCGTTCTGCAAATAATGCAAAGAGGCTGGCCCCGTCTATGGATGCCGGATATGTACTTCAGTCAGACGTGTTTATGGGGCGGAGCCTTATGCGACGCGTGGATGAGCAGGCCAGCGCCTCGGCCGGGTATGAAGTGCTTTCCGACACGAACAATTCCCTGAATGATTTTTATGAAACCGACAAACAGTCTCTTCATGAATAGGACAGTTTACATATTTCTCTGCTGCCTTCTGCCGCTGTGCCACCTGTCTGAGGCCGCGGCACGTTCATGGACATATGGACATGTCCTAAGGCGCAATCTGTGGAACCTTTCGGAGAATGTCGCCGGTATAAGGCAGGATTCCTTGTCGCGTTCTTATGCTGAAGTCTATGGCAAATGGTCTTCCGGAGGCTTCCGTGACTCATGGCAGGCTACAGATACATGGAGCGCCGGAGCCGTGACGGAAAGCATACGCCATTTTGACAAATTCTCCCTCAAAGGCGCGTTCTCCTTTGACCAGACAGAAGGCTACGGGATGTGCGGTTCCATGTTCATGAAGCCGGGATATTATCCTCTTGATGTGCTGGAGTTCACTCCCGGTCGGAAGACACGTCAGACATATGCATTGGAAGGGGGCTTTTCTGCCGATCTTGCTCCGAACTGGAGGCTCGGGGCGAAAGTGGATTTTTCATCGGCCAATCTGGCCAAGCGCAAGGACCTCAGGCATATGAACTGGCGTCTCGACATGACAGTAGCTCCCGGATTCATGTACCATAATGGGCCGTTTTCCGTCGGTGCCGCATATGTTTTCAGCAAGAATAGCGAAGTGATTGAGTCTGAGCAGGCCGGGTCATCGGAGTTTTCATATTATGCTTTCCTTGACAAGGGCATGATGTACGGGACGTATTCCGTGTGGGACGGCAGCGGGGTGCACCTTGCGGAAGAAGGTATAAAAGGCTTCCCGCTAAAGGAAATCAAGAACGGCGCTTCTGTCCAGTTTGCTGCCGGAGACTTCTTCGCGGATGCGCAGTATCTGCATTCTTCCGGAACTGCAGGCGAGAAAGAATACATTTGGTTCCGTTTTCCGGGGGACGAAGTCGCTCTGAAAGCCGGATATAGGGTCGTGCATGGCGAATCTTGTCACTATGTGCGTTTCGGTATGGATTGGAAAAGGCAGGTCACGGATGAGTCTGTTCTTGAAAAGGTAAGCGAAAATGGGGTGGCATCTGTTGTTTTCCATGGCTCAAATAGAATTGCTGAAAGGCGGATATGGGGGCTGGCTCCGGAATATGAATTCGTGTCCGGGCTGTGGGAATTGAAGGCGCGTGGCGAGGTTCGTGGAGTTAACAGCTTGTCGTCCCAGATGTATCCGTATCTTTATTCACAGGAGCTTGTGACGTTTTCTGCTGATGTGAGCGCGCTTGCGCATATATGGAAATTTGATGTGGGCGTGGCGTTCGGAGGTGCCGGAGGACTTCTTGAAGAGCAGGGACGCATGGTCTCGGACGGTTCCGGTGTACAGACGTCTCCTTTCAGGCTGCAGGACTGGTATGACTTGCAGATGGAATACAAGACCGCTCCGCGGATAAATGCGGCTCTTTCATGCCGCTTCTGGTGCTGGAAGGGGCTGTATTGCCGGGTTGCCGCGGAATGGGCGCATGGCTTCGGCCTGTCTCATATCATGGGGGCGGACCGTTGGGGGGCTTCTTTTGGTGTCGGATATGAGTTCTGATAATGTTATTATTAAACACTTTAAAATTTATATTATGAAAAAGTTTTGTTTTCTTTTAGCGGCTGCTGCCCTTGTTGCGGCTTGCCAGAAGCCTTCAAATGGGGTTGGGCCTGTTGATGACAATACATTGTCTTACGGAGGCGTAACGTATAAGACCGTGACACTGTCCAATGGGCAGACATGGATGGCTGAGCCTTTACGCTATGTGCCCGAGGGCAAGACCGTTTCCGATGACCCTGCTGCGGCTGCCGGAATCTGGTATCCGTATGAGGTCTCCTCAGGTGTTGCAAAGGCTTTGAAAGATGAGGCTTCTGTCGCCAAGTATGGATATCTTTATGATGCGGCTTCTGCATTCGGAGTCAAGGAGGTCACACCTGCGAATTTCAAGACGTTTGAGGGTACGCGCGGAATCTGTCCGGAAGGATGGCACATCCCTACAAGGGCCGATTTTGTCAAGCTCTGCGGATTTTCGCTCAAGGCGGAAGGGGAGAGTGCTCCTCTTGTTGATGAGACCGCTTTGTTTTACGATGCAGACCTTAACGGGGCGTCTGTAGTTGATTTCAATGAGGGCAACTGGAATTTCATTCCAACCGGCTATATGAACAGGACGGCGACAGACAAGACCGGTTCTTATCCAGCCGCGCCATTGACCACTGACGAGACCTGTTCGATTCCGGAATTTGTCGGAAAGCCTACGATGACATATTTCATAGGCTCTACCGCATATCAGCACAGGCTCACATCGACTGGCGAAAACATCCAGTTCTTCGACATGTACGGCATGTTCGTGAAGACATTCCCAGCCGGCAAAATAACGGTCGGCTACGGAAACTATCTTTCAGGATATTCTGTACGTTGCATCAAGGATGCGCAGTAGTGTCTGACTGCTTGTCGCTGGACATCGCGCAGCTTCGGATTTTCCGGGGCTGCGTTTTTTGTTGGCCTTGTTTCGGCGCTTTGCTTTGTAAATTATTGTGTCACAATATAAGTAATGTTTTTGTTTTGTCCTGTTTTGTGAGGCTTGAGTTGTGAAACAAAATTGTTAATATGCTTGAGGCTCATATTTTAATATGCAGTTTTGTTTAAGTGTGTCGGAAATATTATATTAGCATTGTTTTTGCTGATTGAAAGTGCCCGTTTCAAACGGTTGATGTCATTCCGGTGCAAAGCCTTTGCAGGAATGCCTTTCAAAAGAACGCAATTTTATAAAACAGATATTGTTATGGACAAAGGAAAATTTTACAGCGGCCTTGCCATTATGGTGGGCCTGATTGTTCTCGGTGCGATGATTCCGAAAGCGGTGGGCGAATTCCGCTCTTATGACAGGACCGTCAATGTCAAGGGCCTGTGCGAAAAAGAAGTGAAGGCGGACAAGGTGATATGGCCGTTGACCTATAAGGTTATGGGCAATGATATCCAGGCTGTCTATGACCAGACTGACAGAAGCAATGAGATGATTGTGGAGTTCCTGAAGTCCGGAGGCATCAAGGCAGGGGAAATCACTGTTGCGCTTCCTGTCATTTCTGACAAGCTGGCAAACGAGTACGGGAACATAGACAGGTCATTCCGCTATATATCGAAAAATGTCGTGACGGTTTATACGGACAATGTCGATGCGGTGCTTGCCCTTATGTCAAGGCAGTCGGAGCTGCTCAAAAAAGGCATTGTGACTGCGTCAAACAGTTGGGAGAACCCGGTGGAGTTCAAATATGAGGGGCTGAATGACATCAAGCCTCAGATGATTGAAGAAGCGACAAAAAATGCCCGTGAGGCCGCTCTGAAATTTGCCAAGGACTCAGACAGCAGGCTCGGCAAGATAAAGACAGCTAACCAGGGCACATTCTCAATCGAGAACCGCGACAGCAACACTCCTCACATCAAGAAAGTGAGGGTCGTTACGTCGGTGACATATTACCTGAAGAAATGATTCACCATAATTCATTACAGGGACGGCGTCATTGGCGCTGTCCTTTTGTTTTGTGCGAAATATCCGGAAAATTCCCGGATAATGAGTTCGCGTTTCAGGTCTGCCCCGAGGGCGTAGTTCCCGAAGTCTATGCGATTTGCAAAACAGAGGTCATCCCCTTTGAAAAGGGTGACCTCTGCATTTTTCATTATTTCATTGATTTTGTCTGACGCTTCCTTAGGGATGACCAGGTGGCATGGTATCACTACTGATATAGGGTTCAGCCCTATGGCATGCGCTACGGCTCTCACGCCGGCCCTGTTCTGGCACAATTCCGCAAAGTCACTGTAGCATATCAGCCTTGCCCGTGGCTCTGCCTGTGCGGTGCCGGCTTCACCATGCGTCAGCTCAAAAAGCTTTTTCCATACTTTTTTCTGGAACGGTGTCCCGAAAAGAACCATGTCGTCCCAAGTTAGCGTCTGTCTGAGCCTCCAGACTTCCTCAAATCCTGCCCTTGAACATGATATTTCCCTTATGATGTTTCCTGAATCGGGCGATGTGCCGCATTTGTTTGCGGCCAGTCTTGCCGCTATTTGCGCGAAAAGCCTGTAGTCTGTGGATATTGCGGCGACTTTACCGTCTATTCTGACTATAAGCCATGTCCGG
>DBLW01000120.1:0-3909 GCA_002298075.1 Bacteroidales bacterium UBA714
AGCATTCGGTAAAAATCCGGCCTCTTTTTTAAACCGTTTTTAGGATAAATGTACCGGCTCAGTGTAAAATCGACATGCGCGCCAATTTGTGACGTGACCATGGGAAACCTGAGGAAGGCACACAGGGGACAGACCAATTATCTGGTTTTTCAATGTTTTATTGAATTACGGTGCGCCGCAACGGGGAATTTATATTTGGAAATGGGCTAACAATCAATTGCTTGCCCTCCATGAAATGGTTGGCTGACTTTGCGGGAAGTGTGGTCCGAAAAGCTTGAGGCGCTCAATATGGCTTGGGGCCAGGGAAACTTGGATATAATACGGGAGACGGGTGTTTGATTTCCAGCCGCCTCTCCGCCCGAGCCGCCTCTCCATCCGGGCGCCACATCCGAATCCACTTCCACTCAAGCTCCACCCCACACAAAAAAATGACAGTCCGGTTTCACCGCTGAAAACGCCGGCCGTTCCGCAAAAAAGTCAAAAGTAAAATGAGATTTTGTCATTTTATTCCTATTTTATAATTTTGCGGCCCTTTTTAGTGTAGTGAATGATTATTAGAAACAGACGATGAAAAGAATCTTTTCAACTTGCCTGTGGATATTGACAGGCACCATGGTGCTGCAAAGCTGCGCACCAGATGAAAATCCGCTTCCGGGACATGTGGACCAAGTCATTGACCAGTTGCCGGTCATGCTTGCTGAGACCGATTACAATGCGGAAAACACTTATTATCTGCTTAACGACGGCGAGTCTCCGGACGTCTTCTTTGACCCGTCACAAAGAAGCTTCAATGTGAACAATCCACTGCAGCTCTCAATGGACGACAATCATGACTTGCAGCTCCGTTTCTATAGCCCGAGGGCACTCAGGAATGTGACCATATGGGCAAGGATAGAAGGTTACGGAGAAGACTTCAAACTGATGTGCCTTGAAAAGGTGCAGCCATTCCAGCAGCTGACCTATCATATCCCTTTCGCCACGGAAAATCTGACGGCATATACAAGGAGCGGAAAGGAGATTGTCATAATGGCTAACCCGTATCTTACCAAGGAAAACCTCACCTTCACCATTGAGAGTGACGACCCTTACTGGCAGACCCTGCAGTCGATAAAATGCGGCTGGAGAATCTCTTTTGCCAGATATAACGGCGGATACTGGAACTACAAGATGAAAGCTTCCCATGCCCGCGAGGCTGTTGCCCTTTCCTTGAATATGAGCTATATGTACTCTTCTGATGAGTTCGAGCAGGCTCTTAATGAATTCGGCCCTCTTCACAGCAACAATGACAGGGTTGAGATAGATAAGGCGGCCCTCATAGTAAGAGCCCGCAATCACGGAGCCTTGATATATGGATACACGACAGGCGTTATGGGGCTCGGAGGCGGAAGCACATACGGACTTCATGAGTCATGCTACCTTGAGCACTATGCTGACGACAGGGACATAACGGATACGATTTTCCATGAATTTGCCCACTGTCTAGGTTATGGTCATGCCGGCAATATGACATATGAACAGACCGGTCCGGGATGGGTTACCCTCTGCGGAAACATGTACCGCCAGCTGTCCCTGGACAAGAAACTTCCTGTATATTCACGCCGCTTCATGCATACGCGCTGGTGCAGGAACAGATATTTCGATGATATCCATGTGGCTTCGAAACATATCATCGAGGATCCTGAGCTTGATGCCATAGACGGAGGGCTTTCCCCTATGCGCGGTGAGGCTGACCTCGGCGGAAACGACGGCGGACCATTCTCATTCAGGCTTGACTATGCTGATGTGCCCGGAGCTTCGGCTGATTCTTTCCGTCCGAAAGACGTATATGTCTATGGAGATACTCTCTATGTCGTGAATGATGCCGACAACAACTACAGCCTTGAGCTGTTCCGCCTGGCCTCGGATGGCGTGAAGCATACCGGAAGCATAAGGGAGTGGACTGACGGCGAAGAGGTTCGTCATTTCAGCGGCCGTCCGAATGGTGTCACGCGTGCAAACGGAAAACTGTATGTTACGCATGAGGGCAGCAGGACGGAGATTTTTGATGCAGAGACCCTTCAGTTCATCACATGTGTCGGTAATGGAAACTGGGGCACGGGAGCGACGCAGACCGTGCATGCTTATGACGTGGTGGTTTATAAAGGTATTATCATGATACGTGACAAACGTTATGTGAATATAATCGAAGAGAACTCTTTGCAGCCGGGTGTGCTGCCTTTAATATATACGCGTACAGGAAACCTCGGTGAGGCCGGAGGGACATACGGAATGGCCATTGATGACAAGACGGGGCTTCTCTATTCCATCCATCCTTCCAGGAAGATTCATGTTTTCAATCTTTCCGGAATACGTGAGGGGGCTGCACTCGCCACTACTTCCCAGCTTGCCTATAAGAACGGGCCTTACTGTCTTGATTTCCATGAGGGCCGCATGTTCGTAAGTTCCAACGGCGTGGAGAAATTCTGTGAGGCCGATTCCGGGACAGGTGAAATCATGAATAACTTTACCGTAATCGGTGATATTACCTTGCGGAACCCGGAGAAATTCTGCATACGCCGCAACACTCTGTTCATTGTTGACCGTGCGTCAAGCGGCCAGTGCGTATATGCCATACCTGTCAGTGAGTTGAAATAAATGGAGAAAAAATGAAAACATTAAGATATATGCTTTTGGCCCTGTCTGTCATTACGGCAGTTCAGTGCGCCGAAAAAGATTTGAACAATACCGGGAACGGTAGCTTTGATGATTATGACAGCTTCTGGTACTGGTCATATGAGGCTGGTATGCAAATCAATGCCGCTTCTTTGGGAATTGAGGATGCTGCCGGATTCGTGCCATATACTGTTGCTCATCTGGGTGACACTCTCTTTGTGGCGAATATAGGCGGCGGAAACAGCCTCATGATGTTCGGGTCGCAGAGCGGGGAGCTGCTCGGCACGGTTGATTCGTGGGAGTTCAATGGTGAGCAGAAAAATTTCGGCAGCCCGATTGAGGCCATCGTGCCGTCCGGTGACAGGCTTTATGTCGCAGAAAGGCAGTCTCGTATTCATGTGTTCCATCTTCCGGAGCTTTCATATGTGACGTGTATCGGCAACGGCAAATGGAGCGGTCCTGTGTTTCAGGCTCAGGCGCTCGCGGTGAAAGACAGTCTTGTGTATGCGCGTGACAAGACGGGTGCTGTCAGCATTTACAAGGAGGCGGACGCCACGCCGGAGAATTATCAGAGGGTGAACCGTTATCGTCAGGTGTCCGGAAACGGAAGCTTGGGAAACAATGGTTTCGCTGCCCATTATATGCAGTTCAATGACGAGGGGTATCTGATGCTTACGGATTATGAGAACAGGAGAGTACGTGTCCTTGACCCTTCTCTTGTCAACGATGATCTTGCGAACGGAACTTCGATAGATGTGGATGAGATGTCAATGACCCTTGAATTCAAGCCAAGGACATTCGCGATTGGTTCTGAACGTATGTATGTGACGGGGGACAATGATGCGATAAACATATTCGATTGTGCTACAGGTGAGTGGGTAAAGAAGCTCAAGACAGTCAAAGGCTATGCTTTCTCGCAGCCTATGAGGGTATATGCGCAGTGTGACACTGTGCTTTGGGTTTCGGATACGCATGCGTCTAAGAGGACTCTTGTTAAGGTCCTTGCCCATAAAGGGGAAATCCGGGAGTAGTCTCTTCCGATTCAGGTATAGGTGCACGCTGCATGTCATTTGACTGTGGCGCGCATCTTTTTTGCGTTGGCGTCTTCATCAGCCTGCGTCTCGGCATAGCCAAAATAAATTTTGTCTCTGCTCTCGACGTTTGCTATATTTGCGCTTCGCGCATATATACGCTGGCGCTTCGGCAAAACTTTACAAGCAAGCTTGATATTTTGCTCTCAGCTTTTAGCTATATTTG
>DBLW01000120.1:4270-5655 GCA_002298075.1 Bacteroidales bacterium UBA714
TATATTTGCAAACAAATCAGTCATTGGGAATCGTGAAAGGCAAGAATGTTACGATATATGATGTCGCCGCCTTGGCCGGAGTGTCAAAAGGCACAGTTGACCGCGTGGTCTATAACCGTGGCAGGGTGTCAGAAAAGACGGCGGCCGCTGTGCGCGATGCGATAGTGCGCCTGGGCTATAATCCCAATCTGCTTGCGTCTGTACTGGCTTCGAATAAAAAGCACGTTCTTGCATGCCTGCTGCCGAGGTTCACTCCGGGCCAGTATTGGGAGGAGATATACAAAGGGTTCCTCGAAGGCGTGGAGTCGGTAAAGTCCTTCAACGTCGTCCCTGTCGTGGAACTTTATGACCAGTATGACGAGCATTCATTTGTAGTTGCATGTGACAATGTGCTCAGGCAGAATCCGGGAGGGGTCATCTTCCATCCGTTCTTCCCGTCTGCCTCGGCAAAGTTTTCTGCAAAATTGCATGAACTCCAGATTCCTTACGGGTTTGTGGACGGCCGCATAGATGACCCGAATTATATTGTGTATTACGGCGTCGATTTGTATCAGAGCGGATTTTTCGGGGCTTTCCTTCTTTCGGACAGGGCTGCTGTGCGGGAAGTTGTGATAGTCAGGATAAAACGTGACAAGGAGTATAAGTCAGACCCTACGTCTAACAGGAGGAGCGGCTTCACGGATTATATCCGTCAGAAATTCGGTGAGGGATGCACGATTCATACTGTTTTCGTGAATCCGAACAATCCCGAGGACATCAACGCGGCCTTGTCGGACTTTTTCAGAGCCAATCCGCAGGTGAGGCATGTGATAATGCTCAATTCCCGTGTGCACCTGATTGCCGGCTATATGAGGTCCCATCCCGATGAGGACAGGGTCGTGGTGGGGTTTGATGACCTTGCTGACAATGTGGCTGCCTTGAAGGACGGGGCTGTCGATTTTCTTGTCACAAGGAACATTGCCATGCAGTCGTTCAATGCCGTGACGGGGCTTGTGAATTATCTTGTCAAGGGGGAAAGGCCGGCCAGGCGTGACAATTATATGCACATAGACGTGCTTACACGCTATAATCTCGACCGCATGTAGCGCCGGAAGAGGCTAATACGGCTTCATGTCCGGTCCTATCCTGAAATTGATTCCCGCTTTTGCCGCCTGCTCCAGCTGATAGCCGCGCTTTATCCTGTAAAGCTTGCCGTCTTTGACGAATTTCGCTCCTGTCTGATGGAAATGGAACGGGACATCGTGTTCCATGCATTGTCTTCTTATGTCGAGAATCCAGTTATAGTCGCAAATTCTGGCGTCAGTTCCGGATTCACCTCCGACTGAGACCTGTTCAATGCCGCAATCAAGGCTGGATGTTATGTCTATCGGGCCGAGCAGGGGAGC
>DBLW01000041.1 GCA_002298075.1 Bacteroidales bacterium UBA714
CGTACGGCAGTTTAGCAAACTGCTGGTTTCAGCCACTCACCCATCTCACCAATATCCCTTGAATGAGGCCGGTTACAGCCGCGTGGCTTGCGGAAGTACCTGTTTTCATGAAGAAAACTGGCCAATTCAGTCAATTGGGACTGCAAAGATACTAATTATTTATTGTTTTGCAATATTTTCTCGCATTTCAGTATCTGCCTGGATATTTTTCATCTTATAGTAATCCATGATGCCGAGATTGCCGTTGCGGAAAGCCTCTGCCATTGCAAGAGGAACATCAGCTTCAGCCTCAATGACTCTCGCACGGGCCTCCTGGGCCTTCGCCTTCATCTCCTGCTCCAAAGCCACGGCCATCGCACGCCTTTCCTCCGCACGAGCCTGGGCGATATTCTTGTCAGCTTCAGCCTGGTCCATCTGCAGGACAGCACCTATGTTCTTTCCTATGTCTATGTCAGCAATGTCAATTGAAAGAATCTCAAAGGCAGTGCCGGCATCCAAGCCCTTATTGAGCACAACTTTGGATATGCTGTCCGGATTCTCAAGCACAAGCTTGTGACTCTCAGCCGAACCGATTGATGAAACGATGCCCTCGCCCACTCTTGCAAGCACAGTCTCTTCACCCGCACCTCCGACAAGCTGCTTGATATTCGCACGTACAGTGACACGCGCCTTGGCAATAAGCTGGATTCCGTCCTTTGCGACAGCTGCCACAGGAGGAGTATTGATTACCTTCGGATTGACAGACATCTGCACAGCCTCGAAAACATCACGTCCGGCCAAATCAATTGCAGCAGCCATCTTGAAATCGAGGAAAATATTTGCCTTGTCGGCAGAAATGAGGGCGTTGACAACCTTGGTTACATTTCCCTTTGCCAGATAATGCGCCTCAAGCTCATTGGCATACAGTTTCAGTCCGGCCTTTGTTCCGGTAACCATTGCCATGACGATAGTATTCGGAGACACTCCCCTCCAGCGCATAAGCACCAGCTGTATCAACGAAATCCTCACTCCGGAAATGAGAGCCTGAAACCACAGGGTCACAGGGAAAAACCAGAGAAAAACAACAAGGCCGACAATCGCAACCGCAGCCCAAACAAAAATCATAACATCCATATCATTCAATTATAAGTTTTTCATTAATAAAGCTTTCCGCAGTACAATGCAGCCGGCAGCCACAATTCTTCATACACCGCACCACGGACACAATTAAAAAGTCCGTTCAGCATGAAAGTCCCTCCCATTCGCAGGAACAAGATCAAAAATCATCTTCCACCGGCTTGACAAACACCTTGTTATCATCAATCAGCACCACTTCCACCTCAACGCCAGGTCCTGTCATGCCCTCCAGCGCAGTCACCTCCACAGACTCATCCGCAAAACGGGCCGTTCCCATAGGAGCGAGCCTTGTCACAGTAACTCCCCTGTCCCCGACAGAAAGCACAGCACCGGAAGGGACTGCCTTAGAATCAATGTTCGTATGCAGAGTGAACCTTTTCCATGTCTTGGCACGGAGCACATATATGGTCATCGCAAGCAGAAGCAGGGCATTTCCGGCAGTCACCAGCGCACCCGTCACATTTCCGTATTCATAGAATGCATAAAAACATGACCCGGCCAGCGAAAGAAGGCCGAGCACCCCGGCCACACCAACTCCGGGGATTATGAGAATTTCAGCAAAGATCAGCACAAGGCCGACCAGAATGAGCATCACGATTATTTCCATAGCCGTCAAATTTACTTATTCGTCAGCTCACTTCCAAACAATTCCACAGAAACATTACAATCCGAAGACTCTGACACAAACGCAGCAAGAGCATCGGCCGCAGCTTTGTCATTGAAAGGCCCGGCCATGAATATCACAATGCCCTCCTCCGTCTCAGTACGTGCGATGTCCTTCCCGGAAGCCCTCTCAACGATTCCCGCCGCAAGAGACGGGTCCAGTTCACCGGACACAGGCTCAATCCTCACCTGATAAAGCAGAGGGGCGCTGCTTCTGGAAGCCTCAATTGCACGGGCTTTCGACACAGGCACATCCTTTCCGTCAACACAGGCCGTGACATAAGCACTCCGGAATCCCTGGCGGCGCACTGCCTCAACACTTGCGGCCGCCTGAGCAAAAGAAGCGAACCGCCCGGCCCTATAAATATACAGACCTGACGGGGAGCGGCTCTCATAAACCGGACTAAGCCCGCGCAAATCCTTTACAGAAGCCTTCTTGGCACTTCCGTACATCTGTATCTGATAAACGACTCCCTGCGGAAGAGACTGGTCTTCAGCGAGACGTCCCTCTTCAAGCACCATAAAAGTATAGTCAAACTTTTCCTCAGGACCGGCCACCTCTATATCAAGAGGAGCTCCGGCAGACCTGCGCCTGAACTCATACCCGTCCATCGGAGAATCCTCAGAACCACTGTCGTCACCCAAATCCGGGTCTATGAAAACGCCTTTCTTAAGAAATTCCATCTCAACGTCACGAAGGTCCACATTGGCCCTGTCAAGCACATCCTGCAGACGCGGAAGCTCGGATTCAAGACGAAGAATCCTGTCCGTAATGGCGGACCTCTCCTCAGCATCATTGCCGAAAGCATATTCGGTCCTCAACTCCTCTAGAGAAAAAGACAGGTCAGAAATGGAATCACGCAGTGAGCGCACACGCGCCATCCTCTCCATATATTTGCGTGTCAGGTCATTATCAGGGAAGTCAGTATCATCCCGGCGCGAAGCCTTGCTTCTCAGAGGCTCAAGACGGGACAAGGCAAGCAGCGAATCAGGCTCCTCAACCGGAACATGAACAGGATATTCCTCATATTCAAGCACATAAACAAACACACTATCCCGAGAGCATTCACGATTTGACGCAAAAAGACTGTATTGCCCGTCCTCAGAATTTACAAACAGGAAATCATCTGCCGGAGATGAGTACGGGAACCCCATGTTGCGCGGAGCCGTCCACTCCCCCTTTTCCGCGTCCCAATCCGACATATAAAGGTCATATCCTCCTATACCGTAAAATCCTTGCGAGGCAAAATACATGGTTTTCCTGTCAGGAGAAAACATCGGATAAATCTCACCCGAGCCGGAAGTGACAGCCTCACCGGCCGGCACAGGAGCCGTCCACACGGTGTCCTCAAACTCCGTCAGACAAATGTTCCTCACACCTTTGCCGTCAGGAGCGGAAAAAAGAATGGCATCATCCCACTCAGGTGCATACAGGGCACGTACAAGCCCGTCAGAAGCAGAAGAGTCAAGCTGATTGGGAATGCTTCTCCAGCTGCGGTCCTCAAGGGGATAATACAGGAAAAAATCTTCAAGAGAGAATCTGCGCCTGTCAATCACCTTCGGCTTTCTTGCGAAACGTGCCATATTCCTGCCGTTCTCAGCCATCAGGATGCGCTCATTCACGGAAAATACCGCGGAAGAGTCCGTTGAATCCCTTTGGCTCATGTGGCCCAGAGCCTCCAGATAAGTCCCGTGCGCCTCCGCAAACCTGTAGGCACGATGCAAAGAATCACCCAGGCGCACAAGGCTGTCGGCGATGTGTGTCTGCGCGTAGGCATTACCGGCAAAACTGAAGCAAAGCACAAATGCCGGAATCATTTTAAAGAAGCACGAAAACCTCCCCATTTCAGAATCTACTCTCTATTTCAGCCTACAAAAATAAGAAATATTTGCAGAAACTTCATTTATAAGAAAAAAATCGTAAATTTGTGCCCTATTTGCGGTATGTATGTGGCACAGTCTCCGTACAATACCGCATGAATTGATAACAAATATCATTAAATTCAATAAACATTATGCAAAGTAAAGGTGCTATCAGATTTGTGGCTGTCCTGCTCGCTCTTGCGTCAATATGGCAGCTCTCATTCACACTGGTGACAACTGTCCAGGAGAAGAGGGCCGTAAGATATGCAGAAGCAAAGGCAGAGGCCGCAATGAATTCAGCCGCTTTCGCCAAAGTCAATGAAGCGGACCATGCCTTCTATCTTGACTCAATCAGAAAAGTGGAGAACAGGAGGTATATCGATTCCATCTCAACAGAGAAAGTGTATTTCGGTTACACTTACAAGGACATCAAGGCAAAATCAATCAACCTCGGCCTTGACCTCAAGGGAGGTATGAACGTGATGCTCCAGGTTCAGCTTGAGGATCTCGTGAAGGCTCTCTCAAACCACAACTCAACTCCGGAATTCACCAATGCAATCGCTCTTGCAAAACAGCGCAGCGTTGATTCAAGGGAAGATTTCATCACGCTCTTCGCAGACGCGTGGAAAGAGACCTCAAACGGCATGCCGCTCGCACAGGTGTTCGGTACTTTCGACATGGTGGGCAAAATCGGTCCTGAATCTTCTGACGCACAGGTCATCGACGTAATCAGGAGCGAGGCCGAGAGCGCAATCGCAAACTCATTCAACGTATTGAGAAACCGTATCGACCGTTTCGGCGTGACACAGCCTAACATCCAGAAACTCGGAAACAGCGGACGCATCCTCGTCGAGCTTCCGGGCGTGAAGGAGCCTGAGCGTGTAAGAAAACTCCTCCAGGGAACCGCTTCACTCGAATTTTGGCCGACATACGACAACACTGAGCTCCAGGGCTATCTCGTGGAGGCCAACGGGCGTCTCGCAACCATCCTTGCAGAAGAGCAGGAGCCTGTTCAGGCAGTTGACGCAGCTCCGGTAGCAGATACAGACTCACTCCTCGCTGAAGAGCTCCGCAACAAGGAAAACGAGGCAAAGATGGAGTCAGAGTGGAAAAGGAACAACCCTCTGTTCTCGGTTCTCGAGCCAGCACAGTACAAGAGCGCATGTCTCGGATATGCACACTATACAGACACTGCAAAAATCAACAAGTTCTTCGCAATGCCTCAGGTAAGGGAGTGCTTCCCTCCTGAATTCAGGCCATTGTGGACAGTTAAGCCTTCAGCTGCCGGAGAGAACATCTTCGAGCTCGTGGCCATCAAGGTGGCATCAGCTGACGGAAAGGCCCCTCTTGACGGAGGCGCAGTAACTGACGCACGCGTGCAGTACGGCAACTCAGGCGGAAACCCTCACGTATCAATGTCAATGAACGGTGAAGGCGCAGGCATCTGGGCAAGGATGACCGGTGACAACATCGGAAAGCAGATTGCTGTCGTGCTCGACGGAATGGTTTACTCATATCCTACCGTAAACGGCAAAATCGAAGGCGGAAGCTCAGAGATTTCAGGTAAATTCACACTTGAAGAGGCGGAGGACCTTGCAAATGTCCTCAAGTCAGGTAAGCTCCCTGCACCAGCAACAATCATCCAGGAGCAGGTAGTGGGACCTTCACTCGGAGCCGAGTCCATCAATGCCGGTATGATTTCATTCATCATCGCATTCGTCCTCGTCCTCATCTACATGGTTCTCTTCTATCAGGGTGCCGGTCTGGTGGCTGACGTGGCCCTCCTTTGCAACGTGCTGCTTCTTTTCGGAACTCTCGTTTCATTCGGAGCCGTCCTCACTCTCCCGGGTATCGCAGGTCTCGTCCTGACACTCGGTATGGCCGTGGACGCAAACGTCATCATCTATGAGCGTATCAAGGAAGA
>DBLW01000038.1 GCA_002298075.1 Bacteroidales bacterium UBA714
CGCAGAATCCAGCGACTTATTGATATACTTAGACACAATAATAGAAAATTACGATATGCACAATTCAGTGGTAGAAAAGAAAATCAAGGAAAAACTTAAAGTACACGGGTTTATTGAAAGCGATTTAACTCAGTCTGAAGTTGATAAACTCAAAGAGGAAGTAAAGGCAGAATTGAGTGGAGAAACCGTGCTCGATGGAGTATTGTCTAATATTCCATATTATGAATGCATATCAAATAGAGAAAAGCAAGATGAAACACCATCCTGAAGAATTGGAAGCGGCAAGCATTCTCGCGAATAAAGGCTATAAGGTGATCCTGAAAGATGAAACCGGATTGGACATCGGAATAAAAACGCCGGACGGATATTTATTTTCTGTCTCTTTTGAGCAGAGGACACCAACTCGGGATAGCAAAAAAACGATAATGCATGCATTAAAGCATGCAAGAAACAAGAATGCAGATATTGCATTATTGTATTCAAGAGGTAGCAGCTTTAGCAGAAAGACAGTAGAGGAGGGCATAAGGATGTACGAATCCGAAGCGAAATACAGATTTAAAAAAATAATCGTTGTATCATCCTCAGGAAAAATTCACAGGCATAGACACAACGATATTTGATGCGATTAAATTCGGTCGAACCGCTCTCCGGTTACACAGCAAAATCGGCTGCTAAGCTTAGTGGGGGGCACCGGCATCCCTACCCACGTTTCCGAATTGCAAATATAGGAAAAAAATAAACAAACAATATTAATCGGCTTGAAATGGCAAATAAAAGGATAGTAGAAGATGGAATGAAGACGCACTTCACTAGTGAAAACCAGCCAGCGAACCGCGGCAGGAAATCGAAGATATATAATGTTGCCAAGAAGACTTACGGGATATCCTTCGAGGAATTCAAGGAAGTGGTAAATTACCTTATGCAATGTCCGAAAACAAGGCTGATAGAGATATCAGAGTGCGAAGACACCCCTATATGGATGACAAACTTATGCCGAGCCCTCCACAAGGATACCGAGAGAGGAACAATGAACACATTGCGTGACATTGTTGCGTTTATGTGGGGAAAGGAGATGGCATCAAAGATGGACATTACGACAAACGGCAAAGACATAATTGCACCAGCCCGCACACTCACAGTTGAAGAGGCAAGGGATTACGGGCTCAAGCTGGAAGAGGAATACTGATGATACGTGACATTGACATAGACAGGACATTCTGCCTTTCGAGTACATTGAACTTCACCAGATACATGTTCAAGCACAAGATGGGCAAAAAGTTCGTCATCGGCCAACATCACAGACAGATATGCTCAGTCCTTGACAGGGTGATAAAAGGGGAAATCAGGCGTCTGATCATCAACATAGCCCCACGCTACGGAAAGACAGAGCTTGTGTCGAAGAACTTCATATCATACGGCTTCGCCATAAATCCGAAAAGCAAGTTCATCCACCTGTCGTATTCCGATGACATTGTACTTGACAATTCCAAAGAACTGTTATCAGCAGGTCAAAGACACAAAGTTTGAAAGCAATTCACAACAGCTTGTTGACGGCATAATGGAGGATGTCGAATCCCGTACGCGTAGGGCTGCCGAGGAAGCCGGAGTGGAGGATGAGGATGATGCGGTTGTGGCATATGCCAAAAGTCCTATCGATGGTAGGGACCTTGTGTCACGTCTTGACGGGCATGCCTCTACACTGAAATATTTTCTAGAAGGGTGGGTCGCCATAGGCTTTGCCCGGTCCATGTCGCGTCAGGAGCTTGTAAATGAAATTTTCTCGTACATGGGCAATCCATACGCGTCCAATCTGTTCTTTGAGGCATTCAAGGAGGGGTATTCCGCATTGTCCATAAGCTCTCGCGGATATTCGTTTGGCAAAGGGAATATGAGGAACGTCATGGAGGCTATGTCCCTTGCCGAGGAAACTGCCATAAACCGCGCGTTCCAGTACGGGCGTGTTCGGAGATATGCAAAGGACGGTGCTATCGGTTACCGCACGCATCGCGGGTCAACATTTGACTGCGCCTATTGTGATGAGCTCACGAAGAGCATACATCTGCTCACGGATATAGTCCTTCCGGCTCATCCGAGGTGCATGTGCTATTCGACTCCGGTGAATGCAGACGGTTCGGGTTTACCGGATGATGTCGAACTCACATTCTATGACACGAAAAGCGGAGGCTTGGTCGTTACGCAAAAGTATCGAATAGCTTCAGGAAAGAAAAATGGAGCGGAAAAGAAAAAGTACGAAAAAGAAAGACATATGGCTATTGTCTTGGCGCAAAACGGTTGTGTGGTAGAACATTTGTCGGAACTTCCTGGAATCTCGTCCTGTGATGCCCGCATAAATGGAGTGTTAGCTGATTTCAAATCTTTGTCAAACCACAATAACATAAAACGTCATTTCAAGGATGCTGCAGGTAAGCAGGGTGCTAATATAGTAGTATTTGAATTCACCCAAGAATCAGGAAAAATTTATGATGAGCTCCGGAAATTGAAGAAATACAATGTTGATGTGCTATATTACTTTTCTGGAAAAGATAAGGTCTATAAATTGTAAAATGAGACAGCCCCGCTTAACGCGAGGCTGAATAAGTGGTCCGAGCCGCCCGAAGCGTAACACAGCCCTGTCTGTTTTATGGAGAAACAGCATCAAACCCGATGCAAATGTAGCGTTTTTGGGGAAAGAATCAAAATATTTACGAAGTACAGCATATAAAGCAGAACCGGAGGCTCCATTTCTGGTCTACCCCCGGCACCGCAAATGTACGCAAACTTTCTGAAAAAACGTCAAGCCCCTCACGCAATTCTCTCTCCTCCTGCAGAATCCTGTCGTCATCCGACTTGCTGATGTCCTCCTTGAGGCCGTACAGTTCCTGTTTGCGGTTGATGCCGGCAACGCACGCATTGTCTATGTCATGCATAAAGTCTCGGTCCGGCACAACATTCGAGAAAAGCCATAGCATTGAGGCGTATTCGTGTAAAAAGTTATCGCTCTTCAATGTCAGAGCTTAGTTGAGTAGTCTTGCGACATTGAGATGAGATGACATGCGTGCCTTCACGTTTGTAAACGAAATTGCCCGACCTGTATTCGCCCGGCTCCAATTTGATTTTCCCTTCTTTGTTTGTTTTCATATTTGATTGTATTGGTTTTTCGACTTATTATAATTTTCTTTGCCTCTGACCTGTGGGCAAATCTCATTTTTGACGATTTTTTGTCAGACCTGTCAAAAGATGAGCACTTGAGACCGT
Organism: Bacteroidales bacterium UBA714; assembly: GCA_002298075.1. Lineage (GTDB taxonomy): Bacteria > Bacteroidota > Bacteroidia > Bacteroidales > UBA932 > Cryptobacteroides. Next base: position 3,256 of record DBLW01000038.1, read on the forward strand.
AACAGTTCCTGTTTTTTCTTGAAAAGTCGCAGCAGCGGCATGCTTCTCCTGCGTCTCCGGACACATCCGCCTTTATGCAACGGTATGCGATTCCTCCTTTCTTGACAATCTCGCCAATCGGGACTTCTGTCCCTGGAATACGTGATTTCTAATGTTATCAGCAGGTCAAAGACACAAAGTTTGAAAGCAATTCACAATACAACAAAGAGAGACTCAATCACGTCACTCTTTTTTGTAGTATTTCAGCAAAACTACTCATCAAAATGCAGTCAAGAACACTTCTAAATCAAGTCTTTACATATTATAGGCCTTTGCTTTCAGAGATTCATTTGAGTTATGAAAACGAGCATAAAAATCTTTGATATGGATTTTCTTATATCAAACGTTTTTC
>DBLW01000053.1 GCA_002298075.1 Bacteroidales bacterium UBA714
ATGGAATGCAGCATAGACACCTCGGTGCGCCTTTCCCATGAGGATGATTTCCTCAAAAGGATAAGGGACACGGAGGGCTGCGACGCGGTATTGCTTGAATAAAAACGCCCTTGCGGCAATGCAATGATACAGATATGAGAAAAAGCTTGATTTCTATCCAGGATTTCAGCAAAGAAGAAATCCTGCACGTCTTGGAGACAGCCAAGGAGTTCGAAAAGAACAAAGAGCAGAAATTCCTCGAGGGGAAGGTCATCGGAAGCCTTTTCTTCGAGCCCTCGACAAGGACACGCCTGAGCTTCGAAACCGCGGTAAACAGGCTCGGCGCCAAGGTCATCGGATTCTCCGATGCCTCCAACACAAGCCAGAGCAAAGGTGAGACACTGAAGGACACCATCAAGATGGTATCCAACTATGTTGACATGATAATCATGAGGCATCCGCTCGAAGGAAGCTCCCGCTATGCCTCGGAAGTGGCGTCAGTACCGGTAGTGAATGCTGGAGACGGAGCCAACCAGCATCCGTCCCAGACTCTCCTTGACCTGTATTCCATATTGCAGACCCAGGGAACGCTCGAGAATCTGACAATAAACATGGTCGGTGACCTCAAATACGGCAGGACTACCCACTCTCTGCTTCAGGCGATGTCACACTTCAATCCGAAATTCATTTTCACTGCGCCTGAGGAGCTGAAAATGCCGAAAGAGTACAAGGATTTCCTTGACGCGAAAGGGATTGAGTACATCGAGACAGCCGACATGGAAGAGCACATTGACGACTGCGACATCCTTTATATGACCCGCGTGCAGCAGGAAAGGTTCACTGACCTGATGGAATACGAACGTGTAAAGGACGTATATCGCCTCAAGGCTTCCATGCTCGCCGGAGCAAAGCCGGACATGAAGATACTTCACCCGCTCCCGCGCGTGAATGAAATAGACCAGGATGTCGATGACACTCCTAACGCATATTACTTCAAGCAGGCGGAAAACGGCCTCTACATAAGGATGGCAATCATTTCATATTTATTGGGTTATCGCTAAAAAAGAACATCATGACAAGAAAAGAACTGGTAGTCAGCGCACTGGAGAACGGCACCGTGCTTGACCATATCCCGGCAGAGAATGTTTACAAGGCCCTGGACATCCTCAACCTCAAGGGAATATCCAATCAGATAACAATCGGAATCAATCTCAACAGCGGCTATTTCGGCAAGAAAGGCATCATAAAGATTGCCGGCAAATTCTTCGAGGACGACGAACTGAACAAGCTGGCGCTGATAGCTCCCAAAGCAACGGTCAATGTAATCCGTGACTTCAAGGTCGTCGAAAAGAAAAAGCTGGTTATGCCTCATGAAATAACAGGGATAGCAAGATGCAAAAACCCTAAGTGCATAACCAATCACCAGCCTGTCAAGACAAGGTTCACCACAATGGAAGAGAATAACGAAATATCACTGATTTGCCACTATTGCGAAAAAATCACAGACGCAAAGAGTATTTTCTAAAATAAATCGTTACCTTTATCAGCACTTTTGATTATAAATTAAAATATCAGAAATGAAAAAAGTCCATAATTTCACTGCCGGCCCTTGCATTCTGCCGCAGCAAGCCATAGACAACGCCATAGAGGCATTGAAAGACTTCAAGAACACCGGCATTCCGGTGATATCCATCTCGCACAGGACAAAAGAATGGGAGTCTGTAATGGACGAGTGCCGTTCCCTCTGGAAAGAGCTGCTGAATATCCCCGACACGCATGAAGTCGTGTTTTTCGGAGGAGGGGCAAGCATGGGCTTCCTTTTGGCTGCCATGAACTTCCTCGAGAACAAGGCCGGATACCTGGAGACAGGAGTCTGGGCCAAGAAGGCTCTCAAGGAAGCCAAAGGACTTGGAAACGCATACGCCGTAGCCTCATCTTCGGACACGACATACAGCTACATTCCGAAGGGATATGAGATTCCGGCCGACCTTGACTATTTCCATATCACCACCAACAACACCATCTACGGTACGGAGATTCATGAAGACATGGACTGTCCGGTGCCTCTTATTGCGGACATGTCATCCGACATAATGAGCCGTCCGGTTGATGTCAGCAAATACGCGCTGATATACGGCGGAGCGCAGAAGAATGTCGGTCCTGCGGGAGTCACTTTCGCCATTGTACGCAAGGACGCCCTCGGCAAGGTAAGCAGATATATCCCTACAATACTCGACTTCCGCACTCTGATAGACGGGGCATCCATGTTCAACACGCCTCCGGTATTCCCTATATTTGTGATGAACGAGACCCTCAAATGGCTCAAGGAGAACGGAGGAGTCGAGGCAATGCACAAAATCAACATGCAGAAAGCCAAGCTGCTTTACGGGGAGATTGACAGGAACTCCATGTTCAGGGGAACATCCGCCGTTGAAGACCGCTCTATCATGAACGTATGTTTCGTAATGGCTGAGGGGCGCGAGAACCTTCAGGACGAGTTCATGGCTTTCGCAAAGGAAAGGGGCATGACAGGAATCAAGGGGCACAGGTCCGTAGGAGGATTCCGCGCATCCATCTATAATGCCTGCCCTTTGGAAAGCGTACAGGCTCTTGTAGATTGCATGAGAGAATTTGAAGAACTGAAAAAATAAAATCTGGAAGTAATGAAAATACTTGTCGCTACAGAAAAGCCGTTTGCAGCAGCGGCGGTGAACGGAATCAAGGAAATAGCGGCAGCCTCAGGACATGAGGTCGCCCTTCTCGAAAAATATACGGAAAAGGAGCAGCTGCTTGCCGCTGTCGCAGACGCGGATGCCATGATTGTCCGCTCCGACAAAGTGACGGCAGAAGTCATTGCAGCCGCGCCAAAACTCAAGATAGTAGTGCGCGCCGGAGCAGGCTATGACAACCTGGACCTTGCCGCATGCACGGAAAGGGGCATCGTGGCAATGAACACACCGGGCCAGAACGCGAATGCAGTAGCCGAACTTGCCCTTGCACTCATGATATTCATGTCACGCAACCAGTTCAATCCGGGTACAGGCTCGGAAATCAGCGGCAAGCGCCTCGGAATACAGGCTTACGGAAATGTCGGCAGGTTAGTGGCGGAAAAAGCCAAGGCATTGGGGCTTTCAGTGACAGCATTTGACCCTTTCGTTCCTGCGGAAAGAATGCAGGAAGACGGCGTAGTGCCGGCGGAATCACTTGAGAAGATGTATTCGGAGTGCGATTTCATATCGCTCCATATTCCGGCAACCCCGCAGACCATAGCCTCAATCGGCTATGACCTCATATCAAGGATGCCTAAAGGAGGATGCCTGCTCAACACTGCGCGCAAGGAAGTCATAAATGAGGCCGAGCTTGTGAAAGTCCTTGAAGACAGGCCTGACATCAAATACGTAGCAGATGTGGCACCGGCATGCCAGCAGGAACTGAGCGAGAAATTCGGAAGGCAAGTGTTCGCCACCCCGAAAAAAATGGGAGCGGAGACCGCGGAAGCCAACATCAATGCAGGAATCGCGGCGGCAAGGCAGATAGCGGCATATTTCTCCGCTGGCTGCACGAAGTTCCAGCTGAACAAATGACAGGAAGCATTTTAAACACAAGACACGATACATGGTAAGAATAAAACCTTTTGCGGCGGTCCGCCCGCCAAAGCAGCATGTCATGGAAGTGGCTGCAAGACCTTATGACGTGCTCAATTCAGCTGAGGCCAAGACAGAGGCTTCCGAGAAGTCCCTCCTCCATATCACAAAGCCGGAGATTGATTTCGACCCTATAATTGACGAGCACAGTGACGAGGCCTACTCAAAGGCTGTCGAGAATTTCAGGAAATGGCAGGATAACGGATGGCTCGTGCAGGACGACAGGCCGTATTACTATGTATATGCCCAGACAATGGACGGAAGAACACAGTACGGCCTTGTTGTATGCGCACATACGGACGATTATGCGGAAGGCAAAATAAAGAAGCATGAGCTTACACGCAAGGACAAGGAAGACGACAGGATGATTCATGTGCGCATACAGGATGCCAACATAGAGCCTGTATTCTTCTCATATCCGGACAATGCGGAAATTGATTCAATTGTGGCCAAGTACGTATCCCGTGAGCCGGAGTACGATTTTGTTGCCGAGGACGGCTTCGGACATCACTTCTGGGTAATAGACAGCCCGCAGGACATAGACAGGATAACTGAAATATTCGCAGGAATACCGGCATTCTATGTGGCAGACGGACATCACCGGACGGCAGCGGCGGCCAGGGTCGGAGCGGAAAAGCGCCAGAACAATCCCGCCCACACAGGAGAAGAAGAATACAACTGGTTCATGACAGTGGCTTTCCCGGATAGCCAGTTGAAAATCATTGACTATAACCGCGTTGTGCGTGATCTTAACGGCCTTGCTCCCCGGCAGTTGGTAGAGGCCCTCGGAGAAGATTTCGAAGTTATGAAAAAGGGAAAGGAAATCTACAAGCCGGCCAAGCTCCATGAGTTCTCGATGTATCTTGACGGAGAATGGTATTCCCTTACAGCCAAGGAGGGACGCTATGATGACAATGACCCGATAGGAGTGCTCGACGTCACGATACTTTCAGGTCTCGTTCTTGACAAGCTGCTCGGAATCAAGGATCTGCGCACGGACAAGAGGATAGATTTCGTAGGCGGAATACGCGGACTGGGCGAGCTTTCGCGCCGTGTTGACAGCGGAGAGATGGCGGTGGCTTTCGCTTTGTATCCGGTATCAATGAAACAGCTAACAGACATCGCTGACTCCGGCAACATCATGCCTCCAAAGACGACATGGTTCGAACCGAAGCTCCGCAGCGGGCTTGCCATCCACAAGCTTTCATGACCAAGCCGATTCTGAGACTGACGCAATGAGGCTGACTAAAAAGTACGGGTGTGCAGGAAAACGCACACCCGTAATCGTGTAACATATGCTATGTCAACAATTTGCGATTCTTGCCTGTCACAAAACATCAGGCCATAGTACCTCCTACGATATCCAGAAGCTCCGATGTAATCTGCTGCTGCCGTCCCTTGTTATACGCCAAGGTCAGCTCATCTATAAGGTCCTTGGCATTGTCAGAGGCAACCTGCATTGCGACTGTCCTGGCCGCATGCTCCGCTGCATTGGCATCCAGCATGACCGTGTACATCTTGAGCATCAGAACCTTCGGGAGCAGACTTTTCACAAGCGATATCGGGTCCGGTTCGAGTATATAGTCCGCCGCCTCGGCGTCTTCGTCATACTCATGCAGTGCAAGCGGCAGATAGTTCTCACAGACTGAAGGCTGTGAACCCGTAGAAGCAAAATGGTTATAAACCATTATTATATGTGACACTTCCCCCGCAGCAAAACTGTCCACCAAATCCGAAGCAAGGTCTGAAGCACCGGCATAAGACGGCTTGTCCGCCATCTGGGGATACTCCGCCTTTGGACACATCCCGGCTTTCCTTGCGGCATCGGCAATCTTGCGCCCAACTGCATAGACGTCAATGTCATCGGCATCATAGCCGCGCTTCTCAAGCTCTCCAACTGTCTTATTGAACAGCTTTGTCACATTGGCATTGAATGCTCCGCACAAAGATGAATTTGAAGAAAACGCGACTATGGCCACACGGCGCACTCCTGGCTTTGCCGGCAGTGCATCATGCGAAACATCCTGCAGCACAATGGGATGATGGTCACCATGAGCACCGAATCCCAGCTCATCGTGCAAGGCCTTGCGCATATCGTCATCCTGCAGCATGCCCGCAAGAATCCTGTGCAGCTTAAGTTCATACTGCAGTTTTCCTCCTATAGCAGTCTGGGCGCGATGCAACTTGGCAGAAGACACCATCTTCATGGCAGAAGTCATCTTCAGCGTGTTCTTCACGGAAGCAATCCTGGTCTTTATCTCTTTCAGCGAAGCCATACTACAACATTCCAGCAACAATTGAGGCCGCTTCCTTTTCTATTATCCCGAAAATCTCAGGGTCAACACGGCCCTCCGAAAGCGGAACCAGCACATCATCCTTATGGAAAGCCCTCATCTTGCTGATGAAAGCCACACTGAAATCATCGACAAGCTCTATCGGAAGGTCTTTCAGAAGCCCCTTTGTTCCACAATACAGCAGAGCGACCTGTTCACCGGCCGGAACTGGGGAATACTGGGGCTGCACCAGAAGCCTGTTGTTCTTGCGGCCCTTGTCAAGAGCCATCGCGGTAATCGGGTCAAGGTCACTGCTGAACTTGGAGAACGCCTCAAGCTCACGATACTGTGCCTGGTCAATTTTCAAGGTTCCCGCAACTTTCTTCATGCTCTTTATCTGGGCGCTGCCCCCGACCCTGGAAACCGATATTCCGACATTCACGGCCGGACGGAAGCCCTGGTTGAAAAGGTCCGCCTCAAGGAAAATCTGTCCGTCGGTAATCGAAATCACATTAGTAGGGATATATGCGGATACATCTCCAGCCTGGGTCTCAATTATAGGCAATGCTGTGAGCGAGCCGCCAGCCCTGACTTTTCCGCGCAACGGCTCAGGAAGGTCATTCATATTCTCAGCCACTTCCTGCTGGGAAATAATCTTGGCCGCACGCTCGAGAAGTCTTGAATGCAGATAGAATATGTCTCCAGGATAAGCTTCACGGCCGGAAGGACGGCGCAAAATGAGGGATACCTCACGATATGCCACAGCCTGCTTCGACAGGTCATCATATACCACGAGCGCATGACGTCCCGTATCACGGAAATATTCCCCGACAGCTGCACCTGCAAATGGCGCATAATACTGAAGGGCCGCAGGATCAGCTGCTGTGGCAGCCACCACGACCGTATAGTCCATGGCCCCGCGTTCCTTAAGGGTATTTACAATATTGGCTACAGTCGAGCCTTTCTGCCCTATGGCGACATAGATGCAATAGACAGGTTCCCCTGCCAGATAAGCCTCACGCTGATTCAATATGGCATCTATCGCTATGGCAGTCTTTCCTGTCTGGCGGTCACCGATGATAAGCTCCCTCTGTCCCCTTCCTATCGGAATCATGGCATCTATGGCCTTTATTCCTGTCTGAAGCGGCTCTGTAACAGGCTGCCTGTAGATAACGCCCGGTGCCTTCCTCTCAAGAGGCATAGTGAACAATTCACCTTCAATGCGTCCCTTTCCGTCCAAAGGTTCTCCCAACGGGTTCACGACCCTTCCGACAATGCCTTCCCCCACATCTATCGAGGCTATCTTCCCGGTGCTCCTGACTCTCATGCCCTCCTTTACCTTTTCGGTAGGCCCAAGCAACACCGCTCCGACATTGTCTTCCTCAAGATTCATCACTACGGCCTTGACGCCCTCTTCAAATTCCAGCAGCTCACCGGCCTCGG
>DBLW01000025.1:0-3638 GCA_002298075.1 Bacteroidales bacterium UBA714
GAATTGGCAGGAACATTTATCCTTTCCCCCGCCGGATCTCCGAACCTCAGTTCACCGTCCATAGAAAGCCAGTCCTGCAGAGGAAGCACTGTGAGCATAGCCGGCGACATCAGATGCTGCTCAAGGATACGGCGGCATATCCAAGGCTCACAGAAAGCCGGTGCAGCCCCCTCGCCTCCGATTACTTCCTGCCAGAAACGCTCAGTAAGCCATCCGTCCTCCTCCCACCATGCACGGATAGGGTTCATGTCATGCGTAGATGTAGTACATACTGACAGGTAAGGATAATTGGCAGGATCGGCAAATGTCTCAGTCACGGACTTCGGCATCCTCTGTATCTCCAGAGACAGGATCCTGAGCGAATCCATCACCTCAGGCACACAGGCCGGAATCATACCGAGGTCCTCACCGCAGGCAAGCATACCCGTAGAATCCAACAGCTCCGGAAGTTTCCTCATGGCCGACTCACGCCAGAAATCATTGTGACGCCTATAAAAGAAATCATCATACAGCCTCTCGAACGCACTTCTTCTGCCTGCATCCAACGAACGGTAAACATAAGTGGAATGCGCACTGATACGCGGATGATAATAGCCTTTCTGCACCGGATCCTCGACAAAAAGCACATCATCAATAAGAGCCAAAAGCCCTTCCCTGAGACAAGACGTCCTTTCATCATCTCCCGAAAGCAGCTCAGACGCACTCCTCTGTATGCTATACTCCGGAATCAGGCGTCCGTCCCTGATAAAGTTCTCCTTCACCTCCTCAGCAAGGTCTCCGAAAATGCCGTACAGCACATTGTCATCCAAGAGAGGTGACACCCATCTTCCATCCCGGACATCAAAACCCAAAGCAGCAAGTTCATCTGCAGAATAAGGCATAGCAGGATTGAAATGTCCCAAAAGTCCGTGAACAGCATCGGAAGGAATCTCCCATATCCTGAAAAAGCCGAGAATATGGTCTATGCGGAATGCATCGAAATACTCGGACATCTTGGCCAGGCGGGCTTTCCACCACGCGAACCCGTCCTTGGCCATCCGCTCCCAATTGTACGTCGGGAAACCCCAGTTTTGCCCGAATTCAGAAAATGCGTCAGGCGGAGCACCAGCCTGCGAGTCCATATGGAACAATTCCGGATAAAGCCAGGCATCCACACTTGTACGGCTTACGCCAATAGGAAGGTCCCCCTTGAAAATCACACCTTTGGAATGCGCATAGTCACATACCTCCGACAGCTGCCTGTCAAGATGATACTGGACAAAATACCAGAACTCCACATCCTTCTTGCGTTGATTATAAAGCGGATCAATCCACTTTTTGTCAAACGTCTGCCAAATCTTGCCCCATTGCGAGAAGTCAGCCGTACCGAACTTGTCACGCAACACGCAGAACATGGCATAAGGATAAAGCCACTTTTTGTTCCTTTCCACGAACAAAATGAACTCATCTTTGCGTGAAAGATATGTGTAGGTCCTTGAATAGGCTTTTCTCAAAAGTTCTATCTTCGCCTTGTTGACACGCTCATAATCAATCTGCCCGAGGGCATTCAGCTCAGCCTGCAGCTCCTTGTACTGCTCATCCACCTTAACACCTGCAGCAGGAAGATTGATGTACTGCGGATGAAGGGCAAATGTAGAATTCGGATTATACGGATAAGAATCCTCCCATGTGCCGCTCATCGTGGTATCATTTATCGGAAGCAGCTGAAGCACACTTTGGCCGGTCGCCGCAGCCCAGTCAACCATTTTCTTGAGATCATAGAACTCGCCTACGCCAAAATCATCCTCACTGCGTAACGAGAACACAGGAATGGCCGTTCCTGCGCCTTTCCATGCATGCCCTCTGAAATCAGCACCCTCTTCCACAGAAATGACAGTTTCATCTTCTCCAGGCAAATCCGAGAAATACCTGTTCGGACCATCCTCCCAGAACAAAGGCTCGAGCGTATCGGCATCAGCGATAAGAAACTTGTACTCAAATGGAGCATCGGCATAAAGCCCTACGTTCCATTCCGGAAACAGGAAGGACTCCATAGGAATGATGCGGCTCCAGTTTCCCAGCATATCCGAACTGCCGGCAATGGCAAGCACCTCATCAGGCTTTATTGACGGTGCAGATATGCTAAATACCACATTGGCCTGCCTGTCACTTGCATAAACATCTGCAATTGCAGCTTTCACGGCAGGCGTATCCTTACCTCGCCTCAAGATGGCCCCGGTAAACGCAGAGGACAAGAACGGAGCATCACACGGCCGGTCAACCCACCTGTCACGCAGACAAAGCACCTTGGATTTCAAGAACTTAGGATAAGCAAACCATCGTTTTTTCCATTCACGCCGTATAGTCTTGCCGTCCTTAACGACTTCATACCAGTATTCCCAGACCCGGTCCGGATTAAAACGGGCGGCCTCACCCTGCCATATCCCGTCCGAGGCATACGTCATGCGTATGCGCCTGTCTCCAAGACAACAGACAAGTTCCTCACCCCATCGTGTCCTGTATTCGATTGTTACTATCAGTTTCATTAATGTATGTGTTAGTGTTATAAATCAAAGGAAAGCAAGCCGCGCAACATCACGCAGATTCATGCTTGTGCTTCATTTTCTTCCAGTTCATCACAGGCAGCGCAAAAGATACCACGGAAGCGGCCATCCAAAACCATGACACAGGCCCGAAATCATACATATCAGTCCCGTCAGGTCCCATGAACCCCTGTATAAGGTATCCGCTTGTGATGTCCTGCAGCCCGGCAGCCACATAACTTGATATGCCGACTATGCCGAGCGCTGCCCCCGTAGCCTTGCGTGGCACAATGTCAACTGCCATCAGCCCGGCCACAATGCAATACAGCACTCCAGTGGAAAGGCTGAACAAAGATACATAAAAGATATTAAGGAAAAAGCCCCCGCCGGCAAACAAGAAAAGGCCCAACGACAAAGTCCCCAAGATACCGGACACAATGGCCGGCTTAACCCTGTCGCCCCTGAACACCGTATCCGAGAGCCATCCGGCCAGCACAGTGCCAAGCACACCGAAAGCGGCGGAGAAAGCTATGACCCGGGAAGCATCTTCCAATGAAAACCCTCCGGCCTTCTGAAGGAACAGCACTCCCCATCCCGCCACCGCATATTTGGTGATATAAATGAAAGCGCTCGAAACGGCTATCACCCATATCCCGGGATGCCGGAGGATCAGTTTCTGCAATTCTTTTGTCGGCATCTTGTCCTCTTTGGTAAGTGATTCTCCGGAAAGTTTCTGCACTGACGGAAGTCCGCGGCTCTCAGGAGTATCAGACACAAACAAAAGAATGACTGCCGAACCGACAAACCCGGCTACCGCAGCAGAAATAAAACCGTACTGCCACCCGAAAGCACTGACAACAGCCGCTGTGGCAATGAAAGACAAAGTCTCTCCAAGATAAGGGCTGGCACTGAAAATGCCATACCACGTCCCACGTTTTGACTGCGGGAACCAGCGGGAAAGACTGATTACGCCCGGAGGCGCCCCCATAGACTGCATCCAGCCGTTCATCCCCCAAAGGAAAGCAAAAGACAGCAAAATGGCCACCTGAGGCAATCCATATGAGCCATGAAGCAGGCCAAGCACCCCCATCAGAAGATTGGCGACAGAAGACAGGA
>DBLW01000025.1:4034-6875 GCA_002298075.1 Bacteroidales bacterium UBA714
GGCATAAACGAAAAGCAATGCGGAGCCGACCAGACCAAGCTGTCCTGCTGTAAGCACCCCCTCATCTATAAGCGGCTGCTTTATGACACTGAGGCTCATACGGCACACATAATAAAGGCTATAAGCCATCGTGACGCCCCAGAACGTCCTGTTCCTCAGAGACTTGTAAGTCCCGTCCACCCTATCCTCAGGCACCTTTGCCTCAGAAGGCTTGCTTATCCTGTAAAATGAGTATAAACTCATAGATTTTCAAAATAATTATTCTCTTCTTGCCTACCTTGGATTTGCATCATATTACCGCTCCCAAGATTTGCGAAAGCGAAAGTAGTAAATTTACGGCAATTATGAAAGTTTACGAAAGACAATAGCCCCGCGCGGTTCCCGACAAGTGCAAATTGGCAGGCTATTGATGAACGGACTTATGACTCCTCCATCAGATGTTTCCACCATCCATCAGCAACGCACTTAAAAGTCTTGGCCCCATTCGCCATCACCACACAAACAATAGCCATTACCTATTATAATTCTGCCAATAATGCAGACACACTGTCATTTCGGTTCCCAACGGAACAAGGAAAAGCACATTGAGAACCCGACCAAAAACATAAAACACTCACCACCAACAAATTGCACAACAAGAAAGTTTCCGACCGGACAATAGACGGCACACTGGAAAGCACCGCTGTCCATAGCAAACTGGACATCAACAAACAACATGGTACCAAACATGATAATAAAACGCACACTTGGAAACGGAACAGAATACACTCACCACCAACAAATTGCATAACAAGAAAGTTTCCGACCTGACAATAGACGGCACACTGGAAAGCAGCGCTGTCCATAGCAAACTGGACATCAACAAACAACATGGTGCCAAACATGATAATAAAACGCACACTTGGAAACGGAACAGAATACACTCACCACCAACAAATTGCACAACAAGAAAGTTTCCGACCTGACAATAGATGGCACACTGGAAAGCACCGCTGTCCATAGCAAACTGGACATCAACAAACAACATGGTACCAAACATAACAATAAAACGCACACTTGGAAACGGAACAGAATACACTCACCACCAACAAATTGCACAACAAGAAAGTTTCCGACGGTCGAAAAGAAAACATATTGGAAACCATCACAAATCACAACATAAGTACATATCAACACATTACAGAAGTGCGTAATTCCCAACTAAACCAAGGAAGAGCACATTGGGAACGACATAGTCCCAGATAACCATTACAGCAAATCTGTTTGATGCCGAGCAGGCCCCAAAATTTTTTGACTATTTTTGCGGAGAAATTTTCAACACATATGAAACGCATATTCCTTATCATTGCACTAAGTATTTCCGCCACAGCGGCAATAGCCCAGGACCATTGGCAATTCACAGAAGCATCAGACCTTAATATCATAGGAAAAATACTTGACGGCACACCGAACCCTTATCATCGTGTAGACACCGTAAAGTACAAAGGATTCACAAACAGCGAAAACATACAGGTCAGATGCCCTGCCGGCCTTGCAGTCCTCTTCAAGACCGACTCTGACGCGATTTCCGTAAAGACCGAATACGGCTGGGAATACAAAGCCCTCAACACAATGCCGCTCTCATACCGCGGATACGACCTTTATATCAAAAAAGACGGAAAATGGCTTTGGGCATCATCAGCTGCGGCAAAACCAGAAAAAAGCGGAGAACACCTCGTCCTTATAAGCAACATGGACAACTCCGAAAAAGAATGCATGCTGTACCTTCCTATATATTGTGAAATACATTCAGCAAAAATTGGAGTGCTGCACGGCTCGGAAATAGCACCATTAGAATCTCCTTTCCGGCACAGGATAGCGATATTCGGTTCAAGCTACACCCACGGAATCAGCACCAGCCGCGCCGGAATGAGCTACCCGATGCAGCTTATGCGTCACACAGGACTCCAGTTCCTCAGCCTCGGATGCAGCGGAAACTGCAAAATGCAGCCATATTTCGCAGATGTGCTATGCGACGTTAAAGCCGATGCATTCGTATTCGATGCCTTTTCAAACCCTGACGCCGAGATGATAGAGGAACGCCTCTTCCCTTTCATCGAAAAACTGCAGGCCGCACACCCTGGCAAGCCCCTGATATTCCTGCAGACAATCTACCGCGAAAAAAGGAACTTCGACAAACATGTTGACAAATTTGAACATGAAAAGCAGGAGACAGCAGCCAGACTGATGAAAGAAGCCACAGCTAAATACAAAGATGTGTACTTCATCATTCCAGACGCATCCGACAAGCTTCACGAGACATCCGTCGACGGAATCCACCCTGGAGACCACGGCTACACGCTTTGGGCGCGCTCCATAGAAAAGCCCCTGCTTAAAATTCTCAAGAAATACGGCATCCGATAATCTCCCCCACAGAACAAAAACACGCACAACGGGCACGAAGAAAAGCGCCAAACAACTCACAACAAGCAAATTAGCCAAACAGCACGTGCCAAATGGGACAAAAACACGCACAACGGGCACGGAGAAAAACACCAACCAACTCACAACAAGCAAATTAGCCAAGCAGCACGTGCCAAACGGGACAAAAACACGCACAACGGGCACGGAGAAAAACACCAACCAACTCACAACCAGCAAATTAGCCAAACAGCACGTGCCGAACGGGGCAAAAACACGCACAACGGGCACGAAGAAAAATACCAACCAACTCACAGCAAGCAAATTAGCCAAACAGCACGTGCCAAATGGGACAAAAACATGCACAACGGGCACGGAGAAAAACACCAACCAACTCACAACAAGCAAATTAGCCAAACATCACGTGCCAAACGGGACAAA
>DBLW01000097.1 GCA_002298075.1 Bacteroidales bacterium UBA714
CAACCTACTGAGCGCGCATAAGATGTGGGGAAGAACAATTAATGACAAAAAGAGAGAATCTTATGGAAAACATCAACAGGATTGAGCTGCAGGGATACGTCGGCAATGTCCGCACAAACGAACACAACGGCAGCAGAGTGGCAAACTTTTCAGTAGCTACTGAAATCATCTACAAGACACGTGACGGCAGCCCGGTATCAGAAACGACATGGCACAACGTCGTAGCATGGGAGGGCAAAGACACGATGGACATTGACAAGATTGCCAAAGGGGTGCCGGTATATGTCACCGGAAGGCTGCGCACATCCAAATACACAGGAGCAGACGGAGCAGAAAGGCAGTTTCATGAAGTGCTCGCCAATAAAGTAAGGGTGCTTGCTGATGAGCCGGCCCAATCCGGCCAGCAGTAAAAAAGAATGGAGCCGGTCTGAAACTGCTCCCGGCCGGCTTCTTTCCGATGAACTTCACGGATTTCATGTATGGGTCCGCTAAAAACTTTCGAGTAAGCCTGATATTTGCTTCTGCAAAACTTTAGCTATATTTGAACTTCAGTTCATATATACGCTTGGTCTCGGCATAGTGAAAATAAATTTTCCCTCTGCTCTCGACTTTGGCTATATTTGCGCCAATTGCATATATAAGTGCACAGTATATATAATTCATCATGGAAGCAGGAAATACAAAAGACGTTGCACTCGTGCTCTCCAGCGGAGGGCCGAGAGGATTCGCCTATATCGGTGCAATAGAAGAACTTGAAAGAAGAGGATACAACATTACCTCTGTCGCAGGAACTTCCATCGGCTCCCTGATAGGCGGGATACATGCAGCCGGCAAGCTGCAGGAAGTAAAAGAATGGCTGTTTACTCTCGACGCATGGAAAGTATTCACCCTTATGGACATTTCGGTCAGCATGAACCACATAGTCAAAGGAGACAAAGTCATAAGCGCACTGAAGGAAATTGTCCCGTCCGTAAACATCGAAGACATGAAAATCCCATATAGTGCTGTAGCGACCGACCTTTTCACCGGTGAGGAAGTGGTGTTCCGTGAAGGCGACCTTTTTCAGGCCATAAGGGCATCCATATCTATTCCGTCACTGTTCCGACCGGTAAAATACGGCTACAGGACCCTCATTGACGGAGGCATTGCCAATACGATGCCGATAGACAGGGTGGCGAGAAACGGCCATGATATCCTTGTGGCATTCGACGTCAATGACGTTGATGTGGACGGAATCACCCGGGAGCTACAGGACGAAGCCAGGGAAACAGAAGAAAGGATTGCTGCTGACAGGGAGCTTTCAGCAAGGACAAAGGCCGTCATAGAATCTGTGAGGCATGACGACGGGCTGAACATGCTGGAAAAAATCAAGATGGCAGGACAGCATGGCCACAAGATGCTTTCACATGCAATACAAAACTTGACCAATCCACACGAATCGTCCCTCGAAGGATTTGACGGGAGCTATTACAGCATACTCTCCAGAACCTTCTCGCTGATGAACCATTCTCTCGCCAAAGTGGCTGCGGAACGTTTCAGTCCGGATGTGCTTGTAAAAATGCCATTTGATTCATACGGTGAAATCGGAGACTATGCAAAGGCAAGAGAAATATCCGAAGCCGGAAGGGAGCTCATGGCGGAGGCACTCGACAAATACGAGGGCACGGCTCATTAATCCGCATGAAACACAGACAATTCAGCACACATAAAAACTTGATACTATGTTAAGAATATTGAGAATAATCTTGGCGGCGATATTTTTTACCGGAACAACTCTGCTGTTCCTTGACGTCACCGGAGCATTGCATGCATGGCTGGGCTGGATGGCAAAAATCCAATTCCTCCCGGCTGCGCTCGCACTGAATTTTGTAGTAGTGGCCATACTCATTGCAGTAACACTCATTTTCGGAAGGACATACTGCTCCGTAATCTGTCCTTTAGGAGTGATGCAGGACATCATATCATGGTCCCACGGCAAGATGAAAAAGAAAAACAGATTCCGCTTCAGTTACTCTCCGGCAAAGAACATTCTCAGGTACAGTATATTGGCTGTCTTTATAATAGCCCTGCTGGCAGGTGCAAATTCTTTTGCAGCCTTGCTGGCACCATACAGTTCATACGGAAGAATCGCGTCCAACCTTCTTGCTCCGGTATATGGCTGGGGCAACAACCTTCTTGCCTGGATTGCGGAAAGGGCAGGAAGCTATGCTTTCTACAGCACAGACGTATGGATAAAGTCAATTCCCACATTCATCATTGCTGCAGTTACATTCATAGCCATATTCATTCTTGCATGGAAAGGAGGAAGGACTTACTGCAACACCATATGCCCGGTAGGAACCGTTCTCGGAATATTTTCGCGTTTCAGCATTCTGGCACCTACAATAGACACGTCGAAATGCCGCAACTGCGGCCTATGCGGAAGACAATGCAAGGCATCATGCATTGACATGAAAAACCATGAGATTGACGGCAGCCGCTGCGTCGCATGCATGGATTGCGTAAACGCATGCAACGAAGGGGCCATCAAATACACTTTCCGATACGGAAGCAAAAAATCTGCCCCGAAAGGCAAGAAGGACACATTCCAAAACACATCGGACAGTACAAAGATTGACGGGAAAGCCTCTAAAGGCTCCCCTGCAGACCAGGGCCGCAGAGCGTTCATTGTTTCATCTGCAATTGCAGCATCAACTGCCACCTTGAAAGCACAGGAAATGAAAACTGACGGAGGACTGAGCGAAGTGCGCCGTGCACAGCTTCCCTCAAGGAAGACTCCTCTCGTCCCGGCCGGTGCAATCAGTCTGAAGCACTTCAAGGACCATTGCACGGCATGTCAGCTTTGCGTAAGTTCGTGTCCCAATAATGTGCTGCGCCCGTCCGCATCACTCAT
>DBLW01000100.1 GCA_002298075.1 Bacteroidales bacterium UBA714
CTCCGTCCGGACATGCAAGCACCGCCTTCACGAACCTCCCGGCAGCCTCTTCTTCAACATATAGGCAGTCCTCATGGCCGCAGCACTCCCCTTCCGCACACTCATAAGGGGCAAACAAGAATTCGGAAGCAGGGTCCGCCACCTTGTATTCATCCTTCACCTCAGCAGCCACACGTGCAACGGCAGCCTCAGCAGCGGCAACCTTCTCCGGAGCCACATACACAGTCGCGAATGCCTCACGAGGGATTGCATTGCGCAAAGTACCTCCCTCAAAATCAATCAGTTTCACATCGGCCTCGGTCATGAGAGCATAAAGCACACGCGCAGCGACCTTGTTAGCATTGGCCCTGCACAGGATTATGTCCATTCCGGAATGGCCTCCCTTGAAGCCTTTCACCACAAGCGAATAGCAGAGCCATCCTTCCGGAGCATCCTTGCGTTCATATGAGGCTGTCGCAGTGGCATCAAGACCTCCCGCACAACCCACATAAAGCTCTCCCTCAGTCTCTGAGTCAAGGTTAATCAGTATTTCCCCCTCAAGGACTCCGGGCTCAAGCTCACGCGCTCCGGTCATGCCGGTCTCCTCATCCACAGTGACAAGAAGCTCTACCGGACCATGCTTCAGGTCCTCGGACTCAAGGACAGCCATGCCCATGGCCACACCCAAGCCGTTGTCAGCCCCGAGAGTCGTTCCCTTGGCCCTTACCCACTCACCGTCAATCCATGTGCTTATCGGGTCGTTCTCAAAATCATGAACCGTATCAGCATTCTTCTGAGGGACCATGTCGATGTGCCCCTGAAGGATGACACCCTTGCGGTCCTCCATTCCCGGAGCAGCTTTCTTACGTATTATTATATTTCCGGCCTTGTCCCTGACAGTCTCAAGGCCAAGGGACTTTCCGAAATTGTACATGTACTCCACTGCAAGCGCCTCATGCTTTGAGGGGCGCGGAATCTGCGTAAGGGCATGGAAGTTTTTCCATACGATACGCGGGTCTAATTCTTTGATTTCCATAATATCAATATTTCAAATGTCATTTAAGTATAACGTTCACCGGAACCGAACTTTCCCTTCCGAGCTGGAAGACTGGCATGCGGCTCTGCAGCAAAAGGTTCACGCCGTCCATCAGTTTCACGGTGCAGATGGCAGGAATGCGGTAATATGCAAGCACGGCCTTCGCGTTCTTGGAGTCAGGCTCCGCAAGGACAGGCTCGGCAAATGCCTGCGGCACAATCTCCATCACCACAGGCTTTCCGGACAGGTTGTCGGCAGGGACAAGACCGGCCGTATCCGACATGCGGAAGGCCACATATATCTGGCTGTCACGCCCCGGCTCCGGAATAACCTCAAACATCATCTTCTGCGTACTGTAATCCGAATAACCGGCAAAAAGCGTCATATATTCTTTCTCAAGACGCGTTATTTCATCTATAGCAGCCCCCATAGCCTCACCGCTGTAGGTGGCATCCGTATCACCGGTCACAATCTGGAGCCTCTGGCTGCGGAGCTTGAGTATCATCTGGGCAGTCTCAGCGGCCCTCTGTTCAAGCGACTTCTCCACAAGCATGTTCTGCTGTACGGACACCTTGTCATATGCGGACTCCCTCCTGCCGCTGCGATACAGTGTAGCCGCCTCCGAAGTCAAATTTGACGACACTCCCTTTCCGGAGAAGTCACTGCGGCTTTCCTCAGGGAAGCGCCAGAGTGTCTGGTCCCCAGACATTGCATCCGAAAAAGCCACGAGTCCTCCGCGGGAAAGTTTCATGAAAGTACCGTCAAGGTGGCCCTTTTTCACATTCACAGAATATCTGCGGCTCTGGTCCGCCTCAAGAAGAGGCAGCATCTTCACCTGGGTAAGCCGGACAGAAGTCTCGTCCTTCTGACGTGCCTTGATTCCAAGATATTTCTCCGCGAACCTGGCGTAAGGGCCTGCATGGAATTTCTCCTGCACAGCCTCAACTTCCAAGGTAATCACCGTTGAAGGAAGCGAATATGTCACGAAACCCTCGGGGTCTGAATTCTTCTGGGCCGACACGGTCAGAGGAATCGTCATCATGGCCATCGCCACGACCATTTCTAATGTACATTTCATCATATCAGATTTCTGTTGTTCATTTCCATCTCTTATGAGACCAGAGCCAATTGTGCGGCGTCTCCTTAATCTCCTGCTCAAGGAGTTCGAAATAACGTTTCATCATTTCATCGCAGGACATTGCCGAGGCATCCCCGCAAATAGGAATGAAACTGATTTCATATCTTCCACGCGAGACATGCTTCATCTTCAGATAGACCACCGCATGTGAAAATTTCTGAGCCACACGCACACTGCCTGCCATCGCCACAGTCGGCTGGTGCAAAAATTCCCCCACATCATATGCCGCCTGGTACGGATACTGGTCAGCCATGTATATATATACGTTCTTCTCGTCCTTATGCTTTACCGCATACCTAAGTATGTCGGACGATTCGATTTCGCACGAAGTTCCCGCCCGCTCAAGCGGAGAGACCCTGTTCAGCATGAAAAAACTATCAGAAAAGGCATTGTGGAGACGTTTGTAAACCACCTTTATATGCTCTTCTTCAATAATCAGAGGAGTCCCTGTGGCAGTTCCGCTTGCAAGCAGGCCTCCGAAAAGCTCCCAGTTTCCGCAATGCGAATAAAGCACGGTCACGGACGGGCTGGACTCAAAAACAGCGTTCATCACCTCCGGATTCATGACGGTGAGTATTCCGCTTTTCCGCATGCGCTCCCCGTCTGACGCGCCGAACCATAGGGCCTCTACGATTATCTCGCCCAAGTGCCTGTAATAAGCATCAGCTATGGACTCAAGCTCCCGGTATTTTTTTTCAGGGAATGATCTCGCCAGATTTGTCATCACAACGTCATGCCTGTACCGCATCACATCCTTCACCACCCAGCACACCAGCCTGCTCATGGAATAGTGGAACCCCAACGGCAACCTGCCGAATATTTTCACCAAAGCACGAGCTATCCTTACACCTATATCATTCATTTACAATACATTCTATATGTCTTCATACAAGACCGCCACATCGCGGCACAGCATTCCTGACGTTTCAGTAACGCAAATATACCATTTTTCCTCATCAACACACCACTTCCACCGGCCAATTTACGACTGCCGGTACCCATATTCCGCAGATTTTATTATCTTTGTCGGCCGACATGCCAAGCACAAAGGCATTCCCGGCTATTGAAAGCAACTTTTTTATTAACAACACATAAACCAATTCATCATGTTCAAAGGACATCCAAAAGGACTATTGGCTGCAGCTCTGAGCAACATGGGCGAACGTTTCGGATACTATATCATGAACGCCGTGCTCGTCCTGTTCCTCTGCTCCAAATTCGGCCTCGGCGAAAGTACCGCAGGCAGCATTTATTCCGTTTTCTATGCCGGCATCTACATTCTCAGCCTTGTCGGCGGAATCATAGCCGACAAATCACAGAACTACAAAGGAACAATCAAGACAGGTCTCATAATAATGGCCTCCGGCTATGTCCTGCTCTCCATCCCTATCCTTGCGACCTCATCAAACATCAGCTGGCTCCTGCCGCTCACCTGCCTTGCACTTTTCCTCATAGCGTTCGGAAACGGACTCTTCAAAGGAAATCTCCAGGCAATCGTGGGACAGATGTATGACAACCTGGAGGCTGAAGCCGCAAAAAAAGACCCTCAGGCACTTGCTGAAGCCAAGGACAAGCGTGACTCGGGCTTCCAGATTTTCTACGTGTTCATCAACGTCGGAGGTCTGATTGCCCCGTTTGTGGCACCGCTCCTGCGCGAATGGTGGCTCCAGGCAAACGGCATGGTATACAATGCGCAGCTCCCGGCTCTCTGTCATGAATTCCTGAACGACGCTGCCGGAATGAGCGCACAGGCTCTCGAGAACCTCAGCTCGCTTATGGCCGCAGCGGGAGGAAACATCATGGACATGGCGGATTCATGCCAGAAATACCTCCAGATTTTCAATGAGGGCATCCACTATTCATTCATAGCATCGGTTGTGGCAATGGCAATATCCCTTGTCATCTTCCTGTTCTCCCAGAAGACTTTCCCTACGCCGTCAAAGAAAGAGGCCGTCAAGGGAGTTGAATATACCGCAGAGGAGAAGGCCGCCATGGCAAATGAAATCAAGAAGAGGATGTATGCGCTTTTCGCAGTTCTCGGAATCGTGATATTCTTCTGGTTCTCATTCCACCAGAACGGAATGTCGCTCTCATTCTTCGCGCGCGACTTCGTTGATTCTTCGGCTGTTGCTCCTGAAGTATGGCAGGCAATCAACCCGTTCTTCGTCATTGTCCTTACACCTGTAATCATGGCCATTTTCAGCTTCCTCTCAAGGAGAGGGAAAGAAGTGTCAACTCCGAAGAAAATCGGAATCGGCATGGGAATCGCGGCTCTCGCATTCATTTTCCTGATGGTGTTCTCAATGATTCAGCACTATCCTTCAGCAGAGGATTTCAAATCACTTCCTATCGCGGAGCAGATGGCAGGGAAGGCACACTGGTGGGTTCTCATCGCCACTTATTTTTTCCTCACGGTAGCTGAACTGTTCATATCACCGCTCGGATTGTCGTTCGTATCAAAAGTGGCTCCGAAGAGCATGCTCGGATTGTGCCAGGGACTTTGGCTGGGCGCGACCGCAGTCGGCAACCTGCTTCTCTTCCTCGGCCCTAAAATGTATAACGCATGGCCTATATGGCAGTGCTGGGCTGTATTCGCGACCGTCTGCATCATCTCAATGGGCGTAATGTTCGGAATGGTCAAATGGCTTGAGAAAGTGACAAAATAATACATGCCGCAAGGCATCGCCAAGGAAAGGCCGGGACTCGTTTCCCGGCCTTTCCCTTTGCTGCAGGCCAGCCGTCCATGGACATATCCTGCCTGCAGCTGTGAAATCAAAGAGTTTTTCGGAAAAATGGCCGTATGTAATGGGCAGTTTTAAAAATATGGCTACTTTTGTAGAAAAGTAAGAAATGCCGCCTTCAAAAATGAAGGACAACTGCTGTAATCAATCTATATGGACACTGGTTTGAAAGAGACCCTCATCGGGTGGGCGGAAGAATACAATGACCCGAAATATTTTGAGGAAGACCCTATCGCTTTCCCAAGACAGTTCGCAAAGAAATACCATGCCGGGGAGGCAACCTTGGCCGACGTGGAAATCTCAGCCCTTCTTTCGGCCCATCTTGCATGGGGACGCCGTGCCATGATAGTGCGCGACTGCGGCAGGATGTTTGACGAGATGTGCTGGAAACCTTATGATTATGTCATGGCAGGAGACTGGCGCGACGAAAATGCCAGCCTGCACAGGACGGTCAAATGGAGCGAATTTGCAGCCATATGCTCACGCCTGCGTGAACTTTACATGCAGTCGGGCAGCATCGAGGGGCTGTCTGACACAGACATACGCTGCAAGGTGTTCGGACAAAAAGAAGACCGTAAGGCACCGAACAAGAAAATCAGCATGATGCGCAGATGGATGGTGCGTGATGACGGGAAGGTTGACCTCGGCCTATGGAAGAACAGCGACAAGAAAAAGCTGATACTTCCCCTTGACGTGCATGTTTACGGACAGGCGACTTCGCTCGGGCTTACAAGCCGCAAGCAGAAGGACATCGTGACAGCAAGGGAGATTACGGACGCATTCCTGGAGGTTTTCCCAGATGATCCTTGCAAGGGTGACTTCGCATTATTCGGATACGGGGTGACAAGCAGAAACAATGATTGAAAATGCCGAGACTTTATATAATATCAGGCTGCAACGGTGCAGGAAAAACAACTGCATCCTACACAGTCTTACCTGATATGCTAAATTGCAAGGAATTTGTCAATGCTGATGAAATAGCAAAAGGAC
>DBLW01000043.1 GCA_002298075.1 Bacteroidales bacterium UBA714
CTCATGAACCTGACCATCAGCAGCGTCCCTCCATCTTAGCGGTCTGCAAGCGCATTAGCGCATCCAGGTCAGTGCCAGGTTCATAATACACGGCAGGAAGCCCGGCCAGGGCTGCACCCTCGACATTCTTCATTGAATCGTCTATGAAAAGCATGTCGCAGGCAGGAAGAGCGATTTGCCTCATGACCTCCCGATAGAACTCCACAGAAGGCTTCAGCATCTTCATCCCGAAAGAGAAAAAGCACTTCTTGAATATCTTGTCCAGCGGTATGCCCGCCTCCTCAAACATGGCAGCTGACCTCGCCAGACAGATAGGATTATTGTTGCTGAGCAGATAAAGGTCATAGTCCTCCGAAAGCCTTGAGAGCATCTCCGCCTTATACGGCTCTATGCCGACAAGCATCTTCCACATTGCCCTGTCAACATCCTCAGCAACCGCCCCTGGACGCGATTCCGAAAGCACGGCGTTCCTGAAATCCTCCGCGGAAAGCATGCCCTCCTCCAATTCACCGTAAATTCCCTTCTGATGGCAAGCGTCAATGAGGGAATCTATCCTCATGTATCCGAGCCCCTGCTTGAACGCATCCTTGCAGCCCTGGACATCAAGGTCAACAAGAACGCCTCCCATATCGAATATCAATGCTTTATTCATTTCCGTTCTCACAATATTTTTTTATCACTCCATAGGCCTCGGCTATGCCAAGCTCTCCGGCACGCGAAAGGTCTATGCATCCCTTCTCCTTATCCTTCAGATATATCAGGACCAGTCCCCTGTTGAAATATGCATCCCCCATATAAGGATACAGCGATATCGCCTTTGTATAATTCTCAATGGAGCTGACATGCTCCGATGAGAGGCAATACAGATTGCCGAGATTATAATACACATAAGGCAGATCCGGCACAATCTCACCGGCGGCCTTCATATCCGAAATAGCGTCAGTATAGTCATACAGGCGCGTCACCTGGTCTTTAACACGTGCCCTCGTATTGCCCGTATCATCCATGGACAGCACCTGGACATTGCTCTCTATGGATGATATGAAATCAATCATCTCCGCACGGAGCACTCCCCTGTTCATGCGGTAGAATGACTCGTACAGTTTTCCTGTACCGGTCTCGTCCGAGGCTGAATCTATAGCTTTTCCATAGCAGTCCAAGGCTGAATTGAACTGCTTTGAACTGTTCTCATAAAGCGCCCGGATAAACATCCTGCCAGACATGTCCAATCCATCTCCCATATCTGCGCCTGCAGCAGCGGCCAGCGCCTTGGAATCAACAGCAAGCTCTTCATTCCTTATGCCGACACCTACAGGCATCTCCTTTGTGAACTTGTCAACAAGAGGATTCTCATAGCCTCCGGCAAGAGCATAGCTCACGTCATCCTTCTTGCCGGTAAGCACGAATTTGTACAGCGGACGAAGCCTGATGTCAATGTCACGGTGCTGCAGCAGCTCGTCATTAAAGTCTTTCTTGGCAAATTCCGCATCAAGGGCAAGAAGAGAACTGTACTTGCGGGTCGTGTCAGCAAATGAGCCGGCATCCGACATGTTCTTTTCACGATACTCCCTCACTTTCTGCGTGGCCACGTCATAGTCTTCTTTTGAGGACTTCAGGTCACCGAGCAGATTCTTCACATACGAACGGTTCATATATGCCTTCGCAAAGTCCGGATACAGTTCTATGGCCTTGTCATAATCCTCCAGGGCGTTCTCATAAAGCCCCAGCCCGATGAAAACTGAAGCCCTGTTGAAATACACGAGCACATTGTCCGGATTGATGTTGAGTACCCTGTCCATATCGTCAAGCGCCTCCTCATAAGCTCCGAGCTGCGCATGTATCAGTCCCCTGTTATAAAGAGTCAGGGCATTTCCGGGCTCCTCCTCAAGAACCTTGTTCAAATCGCCCATCGCATCCCTGTAGTCACCCTGCTCATAATGCATCAGCGCCCTGTTGAAATATGCGAAAGTATTGGCTGTATCAAGGCCTATCGCCTTGTCCATGTCAGCTATAGCGGAGCCGTAATCTTTCATAGAGGCATGCAGACGCCCCCTGCGCACATACCCTTCCGGGTCGAAACGGTCCAGCTTGATGGCCTTGTTATAGTCTGCCATCGCTTTGAGGGTATCACCTAAAAAAAGATAGCTCGCTCCACGGTTAAGATAGGCAGAAGGGTCTTTCGGCTCTTTCCTTATATATCTGTCGAAATCGCCCACAGCCTTGTCGAACTGACGAGACAGGAAATATGTGACACCACGGCTGAAATACAGGCCTGAATAGCCGGGACGAAGGTCTATGGCTTTCTGGAGGTCTTCAAGGGCCGCCTCATAATTGCCGAAACGGCTTTCGGTGATTCCCCTGTAATGATAGCCAGATGTGAAAACCGGATTATGGCGCACAGAACGGTCAAAGTCACTTTTGGCCCCGCGCAAATCCCCCAGATTGTATTTCGCTATGCCACGGAAAAAGAAGTTCCAGTAATCGGTCGTGTCAAGCCTCGACAGAACATTGAAATTCTCAATTGCGAGTGCATATTTCCCGTCAGCCAGCGCCTGTCTTCCGCGCATGAAGAACACATCCTTGTCATATTGCGCAAAAAGCCCCTGTGCCCCCGCGGAAAGCAGGAACAACGTAACGAGAAACTTCCACACTACCCTATGCATATCGAAAATATTTTTCCTGTTGTTGCTTATTTTTCCTAATTTTGGCGTCCCTTATGCCGGGACATCAAAAGCCAAGTTACAAAGATAAGAATTTATTGTGCGCATGCAGACAAAAAAAATCAAAAATCATGTCAACGGACAGGCCGGGACACATGCAGCAAAAGCATGTGCCACGATACTGGCCATGGCATTTGCGATATGCGCCGCAATATTCGTGTCCCCGCCTCAGGCTGCCGCACAGAATGCATGGACACGTGAGCACGAGGCCGCAAGGAGCATGGTGAGCGCACCGGTGCTGCTTGCCCAGATAGGTTTCCTAAGCGACAGCCTATGCCAGGGAAGGGCCACCGGGACACGCGGAAATGTAGAGGCTGCATTCTGGATACAGCGCCATTTCGCACAGGCCGGGCTTCTGAAATTCGGTGACAGCTATGCCCGAAGGATTTATGCAGGCAACGGCACTTTCGGACGCAACATCATCGGCATGCTTCCCGGGTCAACACATTTCTCCAGGGACAGGTATGTGATAGTGGGAGCGCACTTTGACCACCTGGGCATCCTCAACGGAAAGATGTATCCCGGTGCAGACGCGAACGCCTCAGGCACAGTCGCCATGATAAATCTCGCCAAGATGCTGTCTGCAATGAGAAAAATCGGTAAGACACACGACAGCAACATCATTTTCGTGGCATTCGACGGAAAGGAAGCCGACATGGCAGGCTCCAAGGCCTTTTGGAGAATGATAGAGAACGGACAGCTGAAAGACCCGCAGACAGGGGCCGTGATAACAAGGAGGCAGATTTCCCTGATGGTCAACATTGACCAGATAGGCAGCACGCTGTCACCGCTGAGGCCGGACCGCAAAGACTTCATGATAATGCTCGGCACGCATTCGCTCAAGCCGGTCAAGCGTGAACTTCTCCAGGCATGCAACAGAATGTTCGCAATCGACCTGGACATCAGCCTGACATACTACGGCAGCGAAAACTTCACCAATATGTTCTACCGCCTTTCCGACCAGAGGGTCTTTGTTGACAACGGGATACCAGCAGTCCTGTTCACCTCCGGCATAACAATGAACACCAACAAGACACGCGATACGCCACAGACCCTTGACACTGAAATAATGCGCAAAAGGATTCTGTTG
The DNA here is from genome assembly GCA_002298075.1 of Bacteroidales bacterium UBA714. GTDB lineage: Bacteria > Bacteroidota > Bacteroidia > Bacteroidales > UBA932 > Cryptobacteroides. Next base: position 3,811 of record DBLW01000043.1, read on the forward strand.
ATGTACCATTGGATAGAAAAAATGCTGTGACACCAGCGTGTGGAGTATCATGAAAAAGTGTAATTTTGCAAAATACAATATAGAAACTGCATGAGACTTGACACAAGACGCATATCAAGGATAATGTTCCTGCTTTACATAGCGGCCGTAGGAGTGGTGTGCCTTATTAAGACAGACTCCCTGCCAAAGATTCCTGCCTTATGGCTGGGCATCCCGGCAGACAAGATAGCACATTTCTGCATGTTCATGCCTTTTCCCGCCCTCGCATACATGTCCATCATGCCGCACATGAAGAGCCTATGGACAACTTTCCTGACAATTGCGGTCCTCGCCGCCATGGGAGCAGCATTCGCATTCGGAACCGAAATCATGCAGGGCCAGACCGGATACAGGTCATACGATATAAACGACTTCTATGCTGACATGACCGGACTTGCGGCAGGCGCAGTGCTGACAGCAGCATTTGTAATCATCAATTCAAGGCGCAGGCGAAAATGAAAAGAGCCCTCATCATATTGTCTGTCCTGACGCTTTTCTGTGCAAAAGCTTCTGCGCAAAGCGCTATTGTCAGGGATTTCCGCCCTTCATGCGACTCTCTTTGCGTCCTCCTGAACGAACGCAGCGGCATTGACGGCAAGCTCAGGCTAAAAGCCATCATGAAAAGAGGCAAGACACTCGACTTCTATTTCACCGAATCACTTGGAGACCATCCTCTCAGGGAGGGAGACGCGCAATGGTTCAGAAAAACTCTCAAGCAGCTTTTCCCGCGCAAATGGCAGGGATACAGCATAGGAGGGATATATACCAAACATATCGCACCGGAAAAACTCGAGACTCCGGCCCTCGGCTTCAGCGGCAACCCGTCACCGTCTCCTCGCAGGGTCTCTCCACCGGCAGGATATGTGCGCCCTGTCAGTGAAAAAGACGGGATGTTCTTCGACAAAGGACTAAGCGGCAGGACAATAGCATTGTGGCAGAGCCACGGAATGTACTATGACACGAATGAAGAGCGTTGGCAATGGCAGAGACCGTGCCTTTTCACGACTGTCGAAGACCTATATACGTCGGCATATGTCCTCCCTTTTCTCGTTCCGATGCTTGAGAATGCAGGTGCATACGTAATGCTTCCGAGGGAGAGGGACACCCAGACCTCCGAAGTAATATCAGACAACGACCCGCTTCTGGGAGGACGAGGAAGTGCAGCATATGCGGAAAGCGGCAAATGGGAGGATGCCGGATGCGGATTCGCCGATGCCAAGCCTGTATATACGGGAACACAAAGCCCGTTTTCGATGGGAACGGCACGCAAGTCCACATGCATTTCATCTGAGGCAAAAGGCCAGGCAGCAAGGGCGGAATGGAGACCGGACATACCGCAAAGAGGCCGATATGCAGTGTATGTATCCTACAAAAGCCTTCCGGAAAGCACCTCTGCGGCACATTATACCGTAGTCCATCTCGGCGGGACAAGCGAGTTCATAGTAAACCAGAGAATCGGCGGAGGGATGTGGACATATCTCGGCACCTTCGAATTTGAAAAGGGTACGGAGGGCTATGTCAGCCTGAGCAGCAGGACTCCGCAGGGACATTCATTCAAGAAAGGCAATGTAGTGACGGCTGACGCAGTGCGGTTCGGCGGAGGAATGGGATGCATCGCGCGCGGAGATGCCGATTCCACCGCATGCATATCCGGAATGCCGCGTTACACCGAAGGGGCAAGATATTCCCTGCAATGGTCCGGAGCCGACAAAGAGCTTTACAGCCAGAATGACATGTGCAACGACTACAAGGACGACTTCATGTCACGGGGCGACTGGGTGGACTGGATAAGCGGCGGCTCATGCATGAACCCGGGAAGAAGCGGCAAAGGCATTCCCGTAGACCTTGCCCTTGGCTTTCATTCAGATGCAGGAGTAACCCCGGACGATTCCATAGTAGGCACGCTTGCGATATATACCCTAAAGTCAGAGGGACGCGAGACACTGCCGGACGGGGAAAGCCGCATGGCAAGCAGAGAATATGCAGACCTTGTGCAAAGCCAGATAGTGCACGACATCAGGATGTTGCATAACCCGGGATGGACAAGAAGGGAACTATGGGACAGAGGATACAGGGAGTCACGTACCCCGTCCTCCCCATCCATGCTTCTCGAGCTGCTGTCCCACCAGAATTTCGAAGACATGAAATATGGCCTTGACCCGGCTTTCCGCTTCACTGTGTGCAGGGCTGTATATAAGGGTATGCTGAAATATCTCTCCAACAGGTACGGTTGCCGCTATCAGGTGCAGCCGCTGCCTGTACATTCGATGGCAATTTCCCCTGCAGATGAAGGCAAGGCAATTGTCAGCTGGGAAGATACAGCCGATCCCGCCGAGCCGACGGCACGCGCAAAAGGGCACATCCTGTACACCCGCATTGATGACGGGGCATTCGACTCCGGCAAAGTCCTCAGGGAGACACACAAGACAGACGGAAGAAACTGGACAGAGGTCCCCATAGAACCAGGCCACATATACAGTTTCCGCATAGCCGCATACAACGACGGAGGAATCAGTTTCCTTTCTGAGACATTGTGCATAGGCATTCCTTCCGGCAATGCAGACGGAAGATCCGTACTTGTCGTAAACAATTTCAGCAGGGTCAGCGGCCCGGCATTCTTCGACACTCCATCCTATGGCGGCTTCACGCATGAAACAGACAGAGGCGTCCCGTACATCAGCGACATATCATATATAGGTGACATGTATGAAATGAGGCGCGGGGCACAATGGATCTCAAACGACAATCCGGGATTCGGAGCCAGCTGGTCGTCTTATGCAGGGAAAAAACTCGCCGGCAACACTTTCGACTATCCTTATATTCATGGCAAGGCCATAATGAAGGCAGGGCATCCGTTTTTCTCATGCAGCAGCGAGGCTTTCTGCACGGAAGCAAATCTCACGGAAAAGGCCTGGAGCATGGATCTCATCTGCGGTAAGCAGGTTACGGTGCCTTCTGCAGCAGACAGCACCGCCTTTGCCGTTTTCCCTCCAGAGCTTCAGCAGGCAATACGCACTTTCACATCAAAGGGAGGAAATGTCCTTGTGAGTGGAGCGCATATCGGTACAGATATCTGGGACAGCATTTATCCTGTAGCGAAGGACAGCCGGCAGGCAGAGAGCGCCAAGGCCTTTGCCCAGGGCGTGCTCGGGTTCAAATGGGTCAGAAACAACGCAAGCAGGACAGGAGAAGTCGCATTTGAAAGGAATGGAATGAGTGTGACAGACAGTCTCAGCACCATGGCATTCCACACTTGGCCGAATGAAGAGTCGTACTGCGTGGAAGCCCCGGACGGAATTGCACCTGCAGGTTCTGGAGAGATCATGATGAGATATGCGGACACGGGCATTCCTGCAGCGGCACGCTGCAGCAGAAGCGGATACCGGACAGTCTGCATCGGTTTCCCCATCGAGACATTAAAGGAAGAAGACAGCATAGACTGCATAATATCTGCAACTTTTGAATTTTTCAGACAATGACAGAACGCGAAGCTGAAATTATCGGGCTTATCAGAAAAGAGGTCAAGCCGGCATTGGGATGCACCGAACCGATAGCCGTGGCCCTCGCCGTTGCCAAGGCGACGGAAATCCTGGAAGAGAAATGCGGCGGCAATGGCGGAGCACGCAAAATCGGCGCAGATTTCACGATCAGGGCTGAAGTGAGCGGAAATATTTTGAAGAACGGCATGGGTGTCGGAATCCCGGGCACAGGTATGGTCGGGCTTCACATTGCGGCAGCCTTGGGCGCAGTCTGCGGAAGGTCATCATATGGTCTGGAAGTTCTGCACGACCTTGACGAAGCCTCAATTGCCAATGCAAAGCGCATGGTGGCGGACAAGGCCGTGACTGTAGCCCTTGCGGAGACAGACCACAAACTCTACGTAAAAGCCATAGTGGAAGGCAGCTGCGGGCATTGCGCCAGCGCGGTGATAGAAGACGATCATGACAATATTGTGGAGACCGGCTTCGACGGGAAAGTCCTGTCAGGCGGATGCACCAACAGGGAAACCCTTTGTGACGATACAAGGAGCACGCTCGACTATCACCTGACTGTCGAGGAAATATACCGGTTTGCAACGACAGTCGATTACGATGACATTAGCTTCATCCTGGAATCACGGACACTGAACCTCGCCCTTGCACAAGAAGGGCTGAGAGGCAATTACGGGCTGAATGTAGGGCATGCCATAAGTTCAGACGGCAACAGGGAGGTCTTCGGAGATGATTTCCTCAGCTATGCGATGTCGCTCACTGCCGCGGCATCTGACGCAAGGATGGCAGGATGCACACTGCCTGCAATGAGCAATTCAGGAAGCGGGAACCAGGGAATAACGGTCACGATGCCAGTCATAGCATATTCACTGCGATACGGGACTGATGACATCCGGCTGGCGAGAGCACTGGTCCTGAGCCACCTGATTGCGATTCACATAAAGGGCTATCTCGGCAAATTGTCCGCCCTGTGCGGCTGCGTCATAGCATCTACAGGGGCGGCATGCGGACTGGTATATCTTCGCGGAGGCTCGTTCGAACAAATCTGCTGGGCAATCAAGAACATGATAGGCAACATTACCGGCATGGTATGCGACGGCGCCAAGGTAGGCTGCGCAATGAAAGTGGCCTCCGGTGTTTCAAGCGCGCTGCAGTCTGCAGTGCTTGCCCGTGAAGGCACATGCGTCTCCGAGCACGACGGAATAATCGAGAAGTGCATCGAGAAGACCATACGGAACCTCGGGCGCATCGGCTCTGTGGGAATGCAGAATACGGACAATATGATACTTGACATCATGGTATGCAAATAATCTATGGACAATATACAAACACATGAGAATAGCATTATACACACTGACATCACCGCTTCATGACGAAGCTGCAGTAAACGGCTCTTCAGCCGCATTCATAAAGGACATTGAATCATCCCTGGGCACCGAATTCATTTTCAGGGGACCGGACTTCTCGGATTTCGGCTCGCATGACCTTGACGTGATTTATGTACGCACCGGAGGAACGGAAGGTCTTTTCAGGGAAGTATTCCCTCTTATAAAAGGCCATGTGCACATCCTGACTTCCGGAAAGAGCAACTCACTGGCCGCATCCATGGAAATCCTTTCATTCCTCAGGCAGCAGGGACGTTTTGGTGAAATAATACACGGCACCGTGGAATACATAGCCGAAAGGCTCAGCATGCTTTCAAAAGTGCAGGCTGCCCGCAAATCACTGGCCGGCACCAACCTGGGAGTTGTGGGACAGCCTTCAGACTGGCTCATATCAAGCCACGCCGACGCAAAAGCCATCAGCGCAAAACTCGGGATCAACCTTGTCGGAATTCCGATTGAAGAGCTTGTTTGTGAAATCAAGGCCGCCTCATACGGGAATCTTCCGGAGCAGGCACTGAAAGTCAAGGAAAAATTCGATTCATGCGCTCCGAAAGCGCTCGCCCGATATGCAGACGGTGCGTTCAGCATATATGCCGCACTGAAAAAGATTGTGACCAAATATAATCTTTCCGGACTTACACTCAGATGCTTCGACCTTTTGACAGCTGTCGGCAACACAGGCTGCCTCGCCCTTGCTATACTCGGAAGCGAAGGCATACCGGCAGGCTGCGAGGGTGACGTCCCTGCCCTGCTCTCAATGGCAATAGGAAATGCCCTGACAGGAGTATGCGGCTTCCAGTCCAACCCCTCACGCATAAATCCTGAGAGCGGTGAGATTGTAATAGCCCACTGCACCATTCCTCTGAATATGGTAAGCAGCTACGGCTTCAACACCCATTTCGAATCCGGCATAGGAGTGGCCATCTGCGGTTGCCTGCCGACAGGAGACGTGACCATATTCAAAGTTTCGGGAGACTTGTCGCGCCATTTCGCATGCCAGGCCAGCCTCACCGGCAATCTGAACGAAAAGGACCTGTGCCGCACACAGATTGTGCTCAACGTGGCCGAAAAAGATGTATGCAGGAATTATTTCCTCAGCAACCCTATCGGAAATCACCATGTGGTATTCCCCGGTCACCACAAGGCCCTTTTCGAGTCCTTCATGGAAAGCCTTTAGGCCAGTTGCCTGACAGATTTCCTGAAACGCAGCATGAACATAAGGCCGGCACTGGTAAGCCCGAGAGGAAAAGAAAGCCAGATGCCGGTCAATCCCATGCCGCATACAAAGCCGAAGAACCAGCCGGCCGGAAGTGATATGACGAAATATGCAATGAAAGCATACAGTGTGACCATCTTGACATCCGCTATTCCGCGCAATGCATTGGAATAATTGCACTGCATCCCGTCACCGAATTGGTAAATCACGAAAGGAATCACAAGCTGGGCTACGGCAGCAATCACCTGCCCGTTGTCAGTGAAGAGTGCCCCTACCTGCTGCCTGAATGCCAGCATCAGCACGGAAACCGCAGCAGCCATGACAAGGATTATATGGAAGCCGGAGCTTACGGTCACTCCGACTCCTTCCCTGTCACCCCGTCCGCAGAAACTGCTTGCGCGCACAGCCACCGCAGCAGCCATTCCGTAATACATCATGAACCCGAGCTGCCCCACGGTAAGCATGACCTGATGGGCAGCAAGAGCCACGGTCCCAAGCCATCCGACCATTATGGTGCTGAGATTGAAAGAAGCCGTCTCCATTCCCATCTGCAATCCTACCGGCATGCCCATCTTTCTGAGAAGCGTCAAGTCATCACGGTTAAGCCGGCCCTGCATAAATCCTTTCCTATAGACTGCATATTTCCCGGAAAAGAAGAATATCCCGGCAAAGACAACGACCATAAGCACGCGAGAGGCCAAAGTTGCGATTCCAGCGCCGAGAAGGCCCAGTTCAGGAAATCCCCAATATCCATTTATAAGGACCCAGTTGCCTCCTATATTCAGGACATTCCCTCCCAAGAGGATGCACATCGGTGTGACAGTATCGGTTATGCCATCCGCAAACTGCTTGAAAGCATTGAACAGCAACACAAAGAGAAGTGATGCAAGCAGCACCAGATAATAAGGACGCATAAGAGGGAGAAGTTCCTCCGGCTGTCCCAGACGATGCATATTCAGATACAGGACAGACATCAGAGCCATCAGTACAAAGGCAGCCAAAGAATTGATGCACAGCGCATTTTTGAGTACACGTCCTATTGAGGCAAGCTCATTCCTGCCCCACAGGCTGCCTATGACAGGGGTAAGCCCGTATGAAAACCCGGTGGAGAACACAATCACGAGGTTCATCATATTGTTCACGAATCCGGAAGCCCCAAGTTCATCTGTCCCATAACGGCCGACCATCATGGTATCGGCGATACTGAGCACAATGACTCCAAGCTGCCCGACCATTATCGGCATGCCCAATCTGAGAAGATCCCCATATCGGGAACCAAGTTTGCACACATCGTATTTCATTCCAGAAAATCCATTCAAAAGGCCGGCGATTCCGGCCTTGCATTACAGGGCGCAAAGGTAACACTTAAAGGTGACTCCGGAAAACTTTTCCAAGTCATGAGCGCTTCTTTTGATTTTAAGCAGTATCTTTGTATGTTTCCGGCGACTGCGCAAAAAGAGCCGTACCACGGGTCTGTTTTTTGCATATGCGGGCGCGGATTTTTAAAGGATATATTCTTAACAGTAGCTTATATGATTGCCACACTTGTAATCCTGCTTATATCTGCGGCGCTTTTCGTCAGCGGGAAAGTCCGTTCAGACCTGGTTGCATTATGCGCCCTGCTGGCTTTGCTGCTCTGCCAGATACTCACTCCGGAAGAAGCTCTCTCGGGCTTCTCCAATTCGGTTGTAATCATGATGGTCGGACTCTTTGTTGTCGGAGGAGCGATTTTCCAGACAGGTCTCGCCAAGATGATAAGCAGCAAGATAATGGCCTTAGCAGGGACAAGCGAGACAAGGCTGTTTCTCCTTGTGATGCTCGTCACAGGAACAATCGGAGCCTTTGTCAGCAACACAGGAACCGTAGCGCTGATGCTCCCTATAGTTGTCAGCATGGCTGCAAACGCAGGCACATCGCCAAGACGGCTCCTCATGCCTCTTGCCTTTGCCAGCAGTATGGGAGGAATGATGACGCTTATCGGTACTCCGCCGAACCTCATAATCCAGGACACACTCACAAACGCGGGGTACGAGCCGCTTTCGTTTTTCTCATTCCTTCCTGTAGGACTTGTGACACTGACTGTAGGCATACTTGTTCTAATGCCGCTGACAAAGATATTCCTCACACCTAAGGAAAAGTCAAGGGAAGACAAGAAATCTTCCAAATCACTCAAGGAACTCGTGAGCGAGTACGGAATCAGTGACAACCTGTTCCGCGTACATATAAAGGATGAGAAGTCTTCAGCAGCTGGAAAGACCGTGGTAGAGCTTGACATAAGGCGCAAATACGGAATAAATGTGCTGGAGCTGAGGCGCAGCGCCGGTCACAACAGATTCGTGAGAACCGTAAACCAGCAGCTCGTGGCTCCAGACCTCGTATTGCAGCACGGAGACGTTCTCTATCTTTCGGGAGACCCGGAGATGATAAGCAAGTTCGCCGAGGACTATTCTCTCGCCCTTCTCGACAACAGGACTGACGAGATTGTGCACGGAAACGGCAGCGGGGCTTCAATGGACTTCTATGACATCGGAGTGGCTGAGATTCTCATCATGCCGTCATCCTCCATGATAAACAGGACCATTACAGACGCCGGATTCAGAAGCAAGTTCGGTGTCAATGTACTTGGCATCAGGCGCAAGCAGGACTATCTCCTGCACGATCTGGGAGAAGAGAAAATACACAGTTCGGATGTGCTCCTTGTACAGGGGCAATGGAAAGACATTGCGCGCTTGAGGAAAGAGTCCAGCAACTGGGTTGTCCTCGGAGAGCCTCTTAAAGAAGCCGCCAAGGTGACACTGGACCACAAGGCACCCATCGCAGCCGTGATAATGATTGCCATGATACTCCTGATGGTCGTGGACAGCATTCCGGTAGCTCCTGTCACCGCAGTGCTCCTTGCTGCAGTAATGATGATAATAACGGGATGCATCCGCAACGTGGAAGCCGCATACAAGACAATCAATTGGGAAACGATAGTCCTTTTCGCCGCCATGCTGCCGATGTCCCTGGCCCTCGAGAAGACCGGAGTGTCCGAGATTCTCGCAAACGCCATTGTTGACGGGCTCGGAGGAAGCGGACCGAGGCTGCTTCTTGCGGGAGTATATTTCGCGACCTCAATAATGACAATCTTCATAAGCAACACTGTCACTGCCGTGCTGATGGCACCGATTGCCCTGCAATGCGCGCTTCAGGTCGGAGTCAATCCGGTTCCGTTCCTGTTTGCCGTAACGGTAGGCGCCAGCATGTGCTTCGCATCCCCATTCTCTACGCCGCCAAACGCTCTGGTCATGCCGGCCGGACAATATACATTCATGGATTTCATAAAGGTCGGGCTTCCGCTGCAGATAATCATGGGCATCGTGATGATATTCGTGCTGCCTATGCTGTTCCCGTTCTGATGCAGGCCTGCCATCAACATTAACTGAAACAATTTGAACTGACATGGGACTTATAGACAATACTCTCCAGCAGATACGCAGCATAGTCGATCTGAACGGACACATGGACACGGAGAATGCTGAAAAGGCTATCCGCAGCAACATTTTTTTCAGAGGGCCGAACGCATGGATTCTGGCCGTGGCAATCATAATCGCATCGGTAGGACTGAACGTGAACTCCATACCGGTCATAATCGGTGCAATGCTCATCTCCCCTCTCATGGGACCGATTTTCGGACTCGGACTGGCATTGGGCACCAATGACGTGCCACTGCTCAAGTCTGCGGCCAAGAATCTGCTGGTGATGGTGTCCATCAGCCTCTGCGTGTCACTGGTGTATTTTCTCATAACACCTCTGAGCCTCACCAATCCGACAGAGCTGCTCGCCAGGACAAATCCGACTATTTTCGATGTCATAATAGCCCTGTTCGGCGGCTTTGCCGGCATCTTTGAGCAGTGCCGCAAGGACAAGGGTACGGTATTCTCCGGAGTTGCCATCGCAACAGCCCTCATGCCTCCTCTCTGTACGGCAGGCTTCGGGCTCGCAAGCGGAAACCTTCCCCATTTTTTCGGAGCACTTTACCTGTTCGTGATAAACTGCACCTTTATCACGCTGGCCACATATATAATGGTGAAATACCTGCGCTTCCGCCAGACTGAATTCCTTAACGAGAAGATGAAGCGCAGGACCAAGACTTTCATCTCGCTGCTCATCATCGCGTTCATAATCCCGAGCGTATGGTCTGCTATAGTGCTTGTCAAGCAGAACAACTTTGAGGAAAAGGCCACCGCTTTCGTGGAAAACCACAAGAGCATCGAAAAGAGCTTCATATACGACTACAGCTTCAGCCACAGCGACGGGTCGAAAGTGGAAATATTCATGACCGGAGAGCCGTTGAGCGAGACCGGAAGGAACAATCTTTACGAAGCAGCCAAAGAATACGGCCTTGAATCCAAGAACATAATAATAAGCGAGCACACGACCGAGCGCAAAGGCAGCGACACGGAAGTGATAAAGAGCCTTTACGACAAGATGGATGCGGAAATAGCCAAGAGGGACGAGAAGATACGCATGCTTGAGGACGAGCTGCGCAAGGCAAAGGGCGAGGAAGTTCCTTACCTGCAAGTTGCAAAGGAAATCACAAGTTCCTACCCTTCTGTCGGCAACATATGCATAACATCCGGTGCAAATGTACAGCATGGAAGCACCTTGCCTGAGCACTGTGTCCTTGTGGTCGCTGACATTTCCAAGGAATTCTCCGACCAGGAGAGGATAAGGCTTACCCAGTGGCTCAAGATAAGGCTGAACAGCGAGAACCTGATACTGATTGTACGCAGGCAGGAAAACAAGCAGGAAAGCACGGAAGAGCCGGAAACCCGGAATGAAGCAGACAAGAAATGAATGTAAAATCCATATCTGCAAACATAGGCAAGGCACTGCTGATTAATGCCCTATTCATGTTCATCTCGGCAGGAGTATCGGCTTTATACGGCCTTGACTCAGGATTCACACCGCTCCTGATAAGCGGCATCGTGACCCTTATTGCCGGAGCATTCCCGTTCATTTTCGTCAGAGAAACTCCGCGAAGCTCGCTTCAGGACGGCTTTCTGACGATAGTCATGTCATGGCTGCTCTCATTCATTTTCGGCATGCTGCCCTATATCCTCTGGGGAGGTGAATTTACCATCGTGAACGCATGGTTCGAAAGCGTGTCCGGATACACTACGACAGGCTCCACAATACTTACCGACATAGAGTCCCTTCCCAAGGGGCTTCTTTTCTGGAGGTCATCCACGCATTTCATCGGAGGTCTCGGAGTCATTGTATTCCTGCTTCTGATTATGCCCGATTCCAGCCCGTTCAAGCTTAAGCTGTCCAACCTTGAGCTGTCCTCCATTTCTAAAGAGGGCTACAGGTACAAGTCAGGAAAGACGGTTACAGTCATAACCACAGTCTATCTCGGGCTTGCCATAGTTGAGACAATCTGCCTGAAAGTCGCAGGAATGTCCCTTTTCGATGCTGTGAACCACTCGTTCAGCACCGTATCGACAGGAGGATTCAGCACTAAGAACAACTCCATCATGCACTTCGGCTCAGTACCGGTGCAAGTCATAATAATGATTTTCATGGCCCTGTCAGCCATGCATTTCGGAGTCATCTATTCCGTTTTTGCCACACGTTCCCCCAAGCCCCTGAGCCACCCGGTAACACGGTACTATTTCGGCGTAATAGCCGTGCTGTCCCTGGCCATAATGCTGGTGCTGAAATTCCAGGGCGGCTACGATTCCTGGGGCAAGGCTCTGCTTGACTCCTCGTTCCAGACCATAAGCTTCCTGACTACCACCGGATTCGGACAAAGCGACAATGCGGCATGGCCGATGCTTGCCAATGCACTCCTTCTCTTTGCAGGTTTCCATTGCGGATGCTCGGGCTCCACTACTGGAGGCATCAAGGCGGACAGGATGTACATATCACTGAAGTCACTCTCGGGAGACTTCAAGAGACGCCTGCATCCATCATCAGTTTTCAGGACCAAAATCGGGCAGTCATTCATATCCGAGGAAGCGGTCTCGGCCGTATTCATGTACATTGTGCTGTACATATTCTTGCATCTGCTCTCCTTTGTAGCAGTGCTCCTTTGCGGCGTGGAGGTATCGGAAGCATATTCCGCGACGCTTGTCTCACTCGGCAACGTAGGCCCGGGAACAGGCGTGCTCGGCACCATGGGCAATTATTCAGCCCAGCCTGCAGCGGCAAAACTGATATACACTCTCGACATGTTCCTCGGACGTATAGAGATCTTCCCGTTGCTTACGGTATTCGCCATGCTTTTTGACAGGCAGAAATAATCCCTGACATAAAATTTATGCAGTCTCCCTTTCTGGGAGACTGCATAAAAGCCCTGCAGAATCGGGCCTGATGTTCCGTAATATACGACTATAGGAACAGAAGAATCAGAAGCTGGGCTACAAGGACCCTGAGGAACATGGTCAGCGGATACACGGTAGCATATCCGACAGACGCTGCCTCAGTTGACCTGTCCTGCTCGCTGGCGAAAGCTAGAGCCGGAGGATTTGTGCATGATCCGGCCAGCACACCGATGAGCGTGTTGTAGTCAACCTTGAAGACGAATCTTCCGAGAACTCCTCCGAGCAACACCGGAATCAGAGTGATAAGAGCGCCATAGAATATCCAGCTCAATCCGCCTCCGTGGACGATGGTCTCGACAAACCCCTCACCGGCCTCAAGGCCCACACAGGCAAGGAAAAGAGCTATGCCGATTTCACGCAGCATAAGATTGGCGCTCGTTGTAGTATAAGTTATGACTTTGAAGCGCGGGCCAAAGTGGCTTATGAGGATTGACACGATGAGCGGTCCACCTGCAAGTCCGAGCTTCACAGGCTGCGGAATGCCAGGGAAGGCAATAGGAATGCTTCCGAGTATGCAACCGAGCGCGATTCCCACAAAAATAGGGATGAGGTTAGGCTGGTCGAGGCGCTTGAGTGAATTGCCGAGCACTTTCTCAACCGCAGCCACAGACATTTCACTTCCCACGACTGTCACAAGGTCTCCGTAGCTGAGCCTCGTCTGCGGTGTGGCTGCCAGTTCCACACCGGAACGGTTGATGCGCACCACGGTTGCTCCGAGATGGTCAGGAAAATCAAGCTTCTCCAATGTCATGCCGTTCAGCTTGGATTTTGAAATCAATATCTTGCGAGACACGTAATTTTTCTTTGAGGCATCAGCCTCCTTCTCGAAGACATACTTTTCGGACGCACCTGCAAAGCCTTTTGAGGCTGATACGGGAGAAGTCTTGTAGAACATCCTTATCAGAATGAAAGACATGATGCATCCGATGACTCCAAGCGGATATGCGACTGCGTATCCCAAGGCAATGTCAGGTGCAGAAGAGCCTACGGTATCAAAATAAGCCTGCTGTGCGGCACCGAGTCCAGGAGTATTGGTTACAGCTCCGGACATTATGCCCACCGATGCAGTAATAGGAGTGCCGGTCAGCCAATGGATTCCCAAAGTGACCGCCGCGCCAGCCGCAACGACAAACAATGCGAGCATATTGAGAGGAAGCCCTCCCGACTTGAAACTCGAAAAGAAGCCCGGTCCCACCTGCAAGCCTATGGAATATACGAATAGGATGAGGCCGAACTCCTTCATGAAATGCAGCAGATTAGGGTTTATCGTCAGGCCGAAGTGACCGAACACGATGCCCACGAAAAGTACCCAGGTCACACCGAAGGAGATTCCGCAGATCTTGCACCTGCCCAGAATCTTTCCCAAAGCTATGACAACCGATAATATTATCATTATATGCGCGATACCCCCGCTCCAGGAGCCTTCTACGCCTTCAAAAAGACTGTCTAAAAATTCCATTATTTAAGCCAGTAATTGGCCCTTTTCCTGACTGACACAGATTCGCTTAGCATCATTATGAATTCTTCCGCGGCACGTTTGCGGTAAGACTTGCGCAAGGTATGCACGCATCCCTCCATGGTGTTCCGGGGCACTTCTATCGGGATTGCCTTCAGCCCGGGGAAAGAGTGAACGGTGGCGTCAGAAAGAATAGTGAGCAAGTTGCTTCCATGGACAATGTCAAGAAGAACGTTCACTTCATTCAGTTCCACGCGTATGCTCAATGATTTTTCCGCATCCGGGAAGAGCATGTCAAATGCGTTCCTTGCCTGGAGGCCCTTTGCGGGCATAGCTATCCCGTGCGGGAGTATGTCGGCAAGAGTAACGCTTTCCTTTTCCGCAAGCGGATGATGAGCGTTCACTATGACAGAGAGATTATTGTCGAACAATATATGCGACTCTATCTCTTCATGCACAGCGGAAGGCTTGAATGCGAGCACGAAGTCCAGCTCTCTTTTTTTGAGCATCTCAATCAGCTCTTCCATCGTCTTGTAGCAGATGTTGAGCTTGACCCTATGATGGACTTTCATGAACTCGAGCACCGTCTCTGTCAGAATCGGGGCAAATGAATATGTTATTCCTATGTTAAGGGAGCCGGACAGCATTTCCTTGAGGTCGCGCACGCGGTCGATGCAGGCTCCTGCGCATTGCAGCGTCTGCTTGGCATACGGCAGCAGCTGCGCCCCGCTTTCAGTCAGGACAACACTATGGCTGTCACGGACGAAAAGGGCGGTATCAAGTTCCTGCTCAAGTTGCTTTATCTGTTGCGAAAGAGTGCTCTGAGTAACGAACGAAGCCTTCGCCGCTTCCGAAAAATTAAGCGTCTCCGCAGTCTTGACAAAATATTTCAGCTGTCTCAGTTCCATATCAGATTCTATATTCAGTCGTCCAGATCCCTGTAAATGCGTATAGCCTCACGGAGTCCGTTCTCATCTTCAATAGGTATCTGCACTTTCTCATGTCTCATGCTGTAGAATTTTTCTGCTATGTGCAAGACGAAAGCGCATGCCAGGCACACTGCGATGATGATTAAAGCTTTCATTACTTTTTCATTTTAATTTCCTGGTGCAAAGTTATAGCAATGCACAGGCCGTACAAAGCTCCTGTAATTGTTTGTTTCTACACCTGCTATCGCAAAAATCGATAGTAAGCAATAATTCATGCCACAATATGCGATTGCAAATATAGCAAAAGCTGAG
>DBLW01000080.1:0-203 GCA_002298075.1 Bacteroidales bacterium UBA714
CTGACTCCTGCAATAGGTGCCAGCCCTAATTTTTCAATCGCTCAAAAAAAGTTTAGCGGACAGTAATAATCTCCAATCAGAGCAAACGATACCGACATCTCCATAAGCAGAAGAAGCGACTTGATGCGTCCAAGCTCAGAGGTCTTGAAACTCTCTTCGTGTCGCTGACAAAAATCCAACTCTGTAAATGAAATCTCTTGCTG
>DBLW01000080.1:591-8510 GCA_002298075.1 Bacteroidales bacterium UBA714
GAAATGAGCCTTTCCACAGCATTCGGAATTTTTATTCCATTCCACTAAGATATGAAATATTATCACATTAATAATCAATTGATTATATTTCTTGAATTTATTTCATGACAATCCCTAAAATAGGGGATGCTTCCATTTTGGGGAGTCAGCCCTTATTGATTATTCCCGTCTCGCCAAACAGTGCTTATGCGATAACGTCAGTTAAATGGCATTGGGGGAGAATGAGTGGTTGCAGTTGCGTCACGAGCGGATTCCGGCGCATTTTCACAAAGGCGGCAGAACATACTTGACGACCAGTTTTTCACTTGGCCTGTTTTATGGTAATTTCAATATTCCATGGATTAGCGCATCCGGAGAGCATAAAGCCAGCTGTCAAGCGTGTCTTTGATGTCTTGCCAAACTTTCTCTTTTCCGGTTTCGTTGAGAATCTCATGGCGCATGCCTTCGTATGAGACTGATGCAACATTGGTGTAGCCGGCATTTTTTACGGCCTGCACTGCCTTGCCGAAGTCTTTGTCGCTTGTCCTGCAAGGATCGTCTTTTCCTGAGACGAATAGTATCGGAAGGGTCTTGTTGGATGTTATCCAGCCTTTCCCGGAATAACAGTCCTGCATCAGCCCGAACAGATTGTCGAATCCGTTTGCTGTGAACTGATAGTTGCACAGGCTGTTGGCATTGTATGATCTGACAACTTCACTGTCAGAGCAAATCCATGCGTTCTGGCCTTCATGTTTGAATTTGCCGTTGAATGAGTCAAAGCCTATCTTTTGTATGAATTTCGGGCGATATTGCGGCCCTTTGAACAATGAGAACAATTTTGCAAGCATCCTGCCTATTGCGGCTCCGTTGTTTTTACTCGGACTTCCGCATACAATCAGCCCGTCAATTTTGTCGTCATATCTTTTTGTGAATGAGCGGACTGCCATCGACCCCATGCTGTGTCCGAAAAGGAACAGCGGAATATCAGGAAACATCCCGTGCGCAAATGTGTTTACTGTCAGTATGTCCTCCACAATGGCTTTCCAGCCGCCGGAGTAGAAGAATCCGAGATGCTCCTTCGATTTGACAGATGCTCCGTGCCCTCTGTGGTCGTGTATTATGCATGCATACCCGTTGTCGCAAAGGTATTCCATAAAAGGAATGTATCTTTCCTTATGCTCGCACATTCCGTGTGAAAATTGTACTATCGCCTTCGGGGTGACGTTTTCTGCCGCACCTTTGTCCGGAGTGCATATGAGCAGGCTCAGGTCGAGGTTGTCGTGTTTCGATTTTATGTGTTCCTGTATTGTTTTCATGTTGTTTTGATTCATGTTATTACAAAGGCGTGATTGGCTATAAATAATGTGCCAAGTGAACATGCTGTGCCATGATTCATTGTCCGGACTTTATCTTTCTGCTTTTGAATGATCTTGGAATCGGAGTCGTGAAACTCATAAGCTTGCCTGTACACGGGTGAATGAATTCCAGGGTGCGGGCATGCAGGGCGAGACGTCCGATAGGGTTGCTTGCCGCTCCGTATTTGCCGTCTCCGGCCACGGGGCACCCCATGTCGGCGCAATGGACTCTTATCTGGTTTTTGCGGCCGGTCTCAAGTTCAAACTCTACAAGAGAATATCCGGTCTCATTCAATTCTTCAAGAACTTTGTAGTGCGTCACTGCTTTCTGTCCTCCGTTGGCCTTCGGGCTGGAATACATTTTCAGTGTCCTGGGATCTTCCGTAAGCCAGCTGGTCACTGTCCCTTCACTGTTTCTCGGGCATCCTTCAACGACTGCCACATATCTTCTCGCTGTAACGGTCTCGCTCCAGTTTTCCTGCAAGGCATCCTTTGTCTGCCGGTCTTTGGCGAATACAAGCAGACCGGAAGTGTTGCGGTCTATCCTGTGGACAATGAATATCCGTGGCCTTTCCATCCGGCTGTGTCCGTCAGAGTACTTGTCCCGTCTACTTCTCCGGTTGTCTGCTCTCCTGCCCATGGGCTTGGACTCTCTGACATAATCAGTAAGAATTGAATATGCAGTGTCTTCTCCTTCACGGCCTGCGGACATTGTAAGCAGGCCGCTCGGCTTTTCAATTACGATGATCCACTTGTCTTCATAGACTATCCTGATGTCCTTGTCATGACTGCCGGATGTGCGGCTGCTGTGTCTGGAGGGATTTGCCGCCCTTTCATGTCTTGCATCTTTTCCCTTCTTGCCATGATCACCGTATTTGTCTGCGGCTCTATGATTTTTATTGCCGGATTTATGTTCGCCGTGCCCTGTATCTTGTTTCATTTCAGTTCAGTTTTCCCGTTTCGGTCGCAAATCTACAAAAAACGCAAGAATCTGCCGGCTGTTCTTATTAAATGTTGATGACTGAAGATGCATGCGTGATGAGCAGACGGTTTGTTTTTGTGGTGATGTGGCAGCTTGGTGCTTATTATTGATATTGTGCGATATGTCTGCGTTCACAATGTGCAGTGTCATATCCCATTGGGGACGCATAGCTCATATAATTATGAAATCGCACAGCGCGGAAATACTTTGGCTATGGAATCTGAATAGTGTTGCGTGACATGGAAAGATATGGCGCGGACGGGTATTTTGCAGCATGATGCCGTGTTTTTGAAACGAATTGAATATCTTTGCAAATTATCCGTGATGCATTTGCGGAATATTATTGATTGTGAATATGACAGGCAAGGCTACCATATGGGACCCGCTCAGGAAAAAGGAAGTGGCGCTCACTCCGGAGGAGAGAGTGCGGCAGTGGTGTATCGGGGTGCTTGCAGGGCAGCTGGGAGTTCCTATGCATATGATGATGAGCGAGGCTCCGTTCCGTCTTGGCGGAAAGCAGTACCGGGCCGATATAATTGTCTATGACAGGAAAGTCCACCCTTTGGTTGTGGTGGAGTGCAAAAGGCCTGGGGTGGAGCTTGACGGTGCTGTTCTTGATCAGGCTGTGCGTTACAATATGGTGCTGGATGTGCTGTATATGATTATCACCAACGGCAGGAAGACTTGCATTTGCCGGCGTGTCGTGGATGGAGGGGCGCGGAGGTATGTGTTTGTTGACTCTATTCCGGCCTATGCGGCAATGCTTGAAGAACTGGCCTCGGAAGAGGCTTGCCGGAATCCGGAATGATGTGAGTTAACCTCCTTCCTGATGCTTTGTGGCAGTATTTTGCCGTGAACGAAGCATGGCTTGCCGGCCATGGGCCTGCTTCCGGAGCGGAAACGGGCTATGGACGGTTGGTTCATGAATATGATAAATTGAATGTAAACGAGATTTGAGATATGTCAGCAACAATAACTGAAGGTTTTCTTGACCACCGTATATTTCGTATTGTTTCGGATGCGGCGGAGGAGCTTGGTGTCCGTGCCTTTGTAATCGGAGGATATGTGCGGGATTGTTTTCTGGGGCGTCCGAGCAAGGACATTGACATCGTAGTTGAGGGAAGCGGCATTTCGCTTGCCGAGGCAGTGGGGGCAAAGGTGCACAGTCATGTTTCGGTATTCAAGAATTTCGGAACTGCCATGTTGCGTTTCCAGGGTGTCGAGGTTGAGTTTGTCGGTGCCCGCAAGGAGTCGTATCGACGTGATTCGCGAAAGCCTATTGTTGAGGACGGTACACTTGAGGATGACCAGCTAAGGCGTGACTTTACGATTAATGCCATGGCATTCAGTCTCCAGAAAGAGGACTACGGTGCTCTTGTAGACCCGTTCGGAGGCATACGTGACCTTGCTGCCGGGATTATCCGCACGCCGCTCGATCCTGATACGACATACAGCGATGATCCCCTAAGGATGATACGTGCCATCCGTTTTGCGGCTAAACTGACTTCTGACAGGATGGCTTTCAATATAGTGCCGGAATCATTGGAATCCATAAGGCGCAACAGAGGCAGGCTTGAAATACTTTCCAAGGAACGGATTGTGGACGAGCTGAACAAGATACTTGTGACTCCGAAGCCTTCTATAGGTTTCCGTCTGCTTGATGAGACGGGGCTGCTTGACCTGATTCTTCCTCAGCTTGCCAAACTTAAGGGTGTGGAGACCGTTGAGGGAAAGGGCCATAAGGAAAATTTCTCTCATACGTTGGAGGTACTTGACAATGTGGCGGTTTCGGAGAGCGAAGCCATAAGGTCCGGTTTGCTCAAGGATTATGTGTTTGAGGACGGTGTTGAGACGGAAAAAGTCCGTACTGAACCTAATGTATGGCTGCGCTGGGCCGCTTTGCTGCATGATATAGCAAAGCCTGCTACAAAGCGTTATGACCATGCTCTGGGTTGGACTTTCCATGGGCATGAAGTTGTGGGGGCAAGGTGGATACCTAAGATTTTCACAGCCTTAAAAATGCCTCTGAATGAGAAAATGAAATATGTGCAGAAGCTTGTGGGGCTGCATCTCAGGCCTATTGCGCTTGTGACAGAGGAAGTGACTGATTCGGCTGTGCGACGGCTTCTCTTTGATGCTGGAAACGATATAGATGACCTTATGCTTCTGTGCAGTGCCGACATAACTTCAAAGAATCCGCGTAAAGTGGCGCGTCTCAAGGCGAATTTTGACCTTGTGAAGAGCAAACTGGTTGAGGTTGAGGAGAAGGATGCCATACGGAATTTCAAGAATCCGATAACAGGAGATTATGTGATGGATTTGTTCGGCATTGAGCCGTGCAATCTGATAGGTCAGCTTAAGGATGCTGTCAAAAATGCGATTCTTGACGGGCAGATTGAAAACTCATTTGAGGCCGCGGACCGCTTCATGCGTGAGAAAGCCGCCGGAATGGGACTTCATCCTCTCAAGTGATTTCTGCACGCAATAATATGTGCACAATAGTCAAAATTCCCTTGCTATGGGACTTGTCGTGAAATACATATCATATATAAGGGATATAAGGAGATATTCTCCGAGGACGGTCCGAATTTACGAAGATGTGCTCCGGCATTTTGCCGATTTTGCCTGTGAGGAAAACGACGGACACGGGAATGCCGGGGAACTCGCTGCCGTGCTCAATCCTTCGGAGATAAGGCGTTATGAGGTGCATCTTCTTGATGACTGTGCCATGAAGCCCAAAACGGTAAATCTGCACCTGTCGGTGCTCAGCGGGTTCTGCCGTTATCTGATAAAAGAAGGGATGCTCAATTCCAATCCGGTGAAGCTTGTGCCGCGGCCGAAGATGGAAAAGCGCTTGCCTGTATTCTATAAAGGCGATGCCATGGAGAGATATTTCCGTGACAGTGATTTGTACGCGTCGCGTGATATGCTGGACATTTTTACGGAATGCCATGGCACGCCTCATGGCAAGGAACTGTATGTGAAGCGTCTTGCAAGGGCTGTGATTTCTATGCTTTATTGTCTTGGGCTTCGTCGCGCTGAGCTTGTCGCGCTTGATGTGTCAGATGTCGATTTTGGCCGAAAAGTTGTGAAAGTTGTCGGTAAGGGAGATAAAATGCGCGAAATTCCCATGATAGTTTCATTATGTGAAGAAATTTCCTTATATTTGAAAGCAGTTGAGACGATGACGGGAAGGAGAAGGTCTGTGAAAGAACCGCTGCTTGTCACGTATTCCGGCAAACGTCTGTATCCGGTATATGTTGACAGGGTAGTGAAGAGCGAGCTTGGAGATGTTCCCGGGATAACGGGGCGCAGGTCACCGCACGTGCTCAGGCATTCCGTAGCCACGGGACTTCTTGACGGCGGGACTGACCTCAACTCGATAAAGGAGCTTCTCGGGCATTCTTCGCTGGCGGCTACACAGGTCTATACCCACAGCAGCATCGCCCGGCTGAAACAGATTTATGAATCCGCCCATCCACGGGCAAAAAACGGAGGTAAAAATGGACATTAGGGTACAATCCATCAAGTTCAATGCAGACCAGAAGCTGTTGGACTTTGTAGAGAAGAAGTTCTCAAAATTCGAGAGATTCAATGATTCCATAAGCGGAGTAGATGTGGCCCTTTCCCTTCTCCCGGACCACGACAACAAGAATGTCAAGGTCCAGGTAAGCATTCCGGGAGGCACAATAGTAGTGGAGAGAAATGCCAAGACCTTCGAGGACGCGGTCGTTGACTGTGCTGACATCATCAAGGAGAAGCTTGTGAAAGCAAAGGAAAAGAAAATGCAATAATTCGGGTTTGAATGGGGCTGTTTAATGTTATTCAGCTCCATTCTTTTTTTTGTGACGGAAAATATCATGTGTTTCTGTCTTTACTTATAATAATCGTAGAATGAACATGAGTTCCATTCAAAAGTCCTTTGCGGCCATAGGGCTTTTTCTTGTTGCCAGTGCTGTTTCTGCCAAAGATTTGAACAGCAAATTTCAACTTTTGCCGCTTCCGCAGAAGGTGGAAGTCTTTGCGGACAACGGGCTGAGAGGCTGCGACCTATCCTTTATTGTCACTGAGGGTGAGTTTGCCATGCCTGTTCTTGGGCCGTTGGCAGGATGCCTGCCGCAATTCCGCAATGCCGGGAAGGGCATCGTCCTGCGCCTGACTGACAAGGGTACGCCTGAATCTGAGGAAGGTTATCTGCTGGAAGTCGGGAAAAATGGAGTCACCATTTCGTCCAGAGCAGGTGCCGGCCTTTTTTATGGATGCCAGACATTGGAGCAATTGATGGAAGACAGCCGTGACCTCAACCTTGTAATTCCGCAAATGCGGATAACAGATTATCCGCAGATTGGTTACCGTGCCGTCCATTTCGACAACAAGCACCAC
Organism: Bacteroidales bacterium UBA714; assembly: GCA_002298075.1. Taxonomy (GTDB): domain Bacteria; phylum Bacteroidota; class Bacteroidia; order Bacteroidales; family UBA932; genus Cryptobacteroides. Next base: position 7,291 of record DBLW01000080.1, read on the forward strand.
TTGGACCGCACTGAATATTATTATCGCACGATAGACAAACTGGCGCGCTACAAGATAAATGCCGTCATATGGGAGATTGACGACAAGCTTCGATTCACCCGGCATGCGGAAATCGGTGCGCCCAATGCCTTGAGCAAGCAGGAAGTGAGGGCCATAAGCAGGTATGCAAAGGAAAGGAACATTGAAATAACTCCTTTGGTACAAGGACTGGGACATGCAGGATATATACTGAAACACCATTGGGAACTGCGTGAGAACCCGGCAAGTGACTGGGAGTTTTGTCCGTCCAATCCGGCCACATACGACTTGCAGTTCGATTTGTACAAAGATGCGTTGGAGGCTATGCCGGACGGCAAATACCTGCATGTCGGCGGCGACGAGATTACTGCCATCGGCATTGATGAACGCTGCAAGGCAACAGGAAAGACTCCTTTTGAATTGCAGATGGAATGGCTTAAGAAAGTCTGCGACTTTGCCCTGGCACATGGCAGGACGCCTATATTTTGGGATGATATGCCTATAAAGTATGCTGGACTTTGGGGTTTTGTGAACAGCTCCGGATTGACTGACGAAGAGTTGGAGAAAGGATGGAATACGGAAAAGCTGGATGAGGCCATAGAACTGTTTCCAAAGGACTGCATATACATGCGTTGGAGGTATGATGACCCGACTTCGGCGTCTCATTGCCTGCTGCTGGACTGGTATCAGAAGAAAGGACTGAAGGTGATGGCAGCGACAGCTGCGGCAACCGGAGGTTCCAGCTTTATGCCAAGGAACAATTCAAGGGCTCAATATATAAAGGACTTCAGTGCGCTGGTTGCTCAAAATGGCCTCAGCGGAATATTGGCGACAGCATGGGATGACGGTGCTCCGCATATGGAAACGGTGATGAGGGGATTTGTGGCGCAAGGCGAATACGGCTGGAATACTCAAGGCCGAAGCATTGACGAATTCATAGCTGCCCATGCGCAGCGTGAATTTGCCTTGTCGTACATGCATATGGATTTTTTGAGAGAATTGGAACAGTCTGCGTTCTTCTTTGACAATGCCCTGGTTGTCTCCGGTTCGAGGAATCCTGCCTGGGGCGTGAAAAAGACATTCGTATTGCTGGATATGCCGGATTCCGATATGCCGGGCGATTGGTCAGAAAAATATGCGGACAGGATACAGGGTGCTGTTGCTGAAAAAGACAGGTATGAGAGGATTGAAGCCGGTATAAA
>DBLW01000023.1:0-10674 GCA_002298075.1 Bacteroidales bacterium UBA714
ATCATCGAGCACCTTTTCGACGCCGTTGACAACATGATTATCGGCGGCGGCATGGTATATACCTTCAAGAAAGCACAGGGCGGAAAAATCGGAAAGTCTCTTTGCGAGGACGACCAGATGGAGCTTGCTCTCAACATAATCAAGAAGGCAGAGGAGAAAGGCGTGAAGCTTTATCTTTCAAAGGAAGTCATCATCGCGGACGGCTTCTCGAATGACGCCAATACGAAGATTTGCCTCAACACTGAGATTCCTGACGAGTGGGAGGGTGTTGATGCGGCTCCAAGCACTCTCGCAGTGTGGGAGGATGTCATCATGAACTCAAAGACCATTCTCTGGAACGGCCCTGTAGGCGTGTTCGAGATTCCTGCTTTCGCAAAGGGAACCAACAAGGTTGCTGAGATGCTTGCCAAGGCTACGGAGAACGGCGCGTTCACTCTCGTCGGCGGCGGAGACTCAGTTGCAGCTGTGACACAGATGGGCTTTGCAAAGAAAGTGAGCTATGTGTCAACAGGCGGTGGAGCCATGCTTGAGTACCTTGAGGGCAAGGAACTTCCGGGAATTGCGGCTATCCGCAAGTAGTCCTCAGGAATACATATTTAAAGAGATGGGTCCGGATGCGGGTCCGTCTCTTTATTTTTTATACCTTTGCACCTCAACAGCGCGTGAAGCGCAGCTAAATCTGAAAGATATGCTTGAAATGCTTGTGGTAAACTGGCACATGAATCCGGAGATTTTCCATATCGGGGCCTTGTCCCTGAGATGGTATTCTGTGTTGTTCGTTTCCGGGTTCATTCTCGGATGGTTCATATTCAAATGGTTCTTCAAGAGGGAAGGGGTGCCTCAGACACTGCTTGATCCTCTGCTTTATACATTGCTCATCGGAACAATCGTAGGTGCACGCCTGGGACATTGCCTGTTTTATCAGCCTGACTATTATCTCGGCAGCTGGCAGGGATTTTGGGAGATATTCATGCCTTGGAAAGGAGGACTTGCAAGCCATGGTGGCACAATCGCATTGTTTATAGCAATGTGGTGGTTCGCAAGGCATTATGGCCGCAGATATGATTTTGATTTTCTCTGGATTCTGGACAGGCTTTGCATCGCGGTCTGCTTTGCCGGAGCACTTATCCGTCTTGGAAACCTGTGCAATTCGGAGATTTATGGTGATGTGACCTCTCTTCCGTGGGGATTCATCTTCGAACTGCGCGGTGAGACCCTTCCGAAGCATCCGACCCAGCTCTATGAGGCGTTCAGTTATACCGCTCTCGGAATTATCCTTATGCTCCTGTACAAATACAGGCTGGACAAGATGTGCCGTGGCACTTTCATCGGGATTTTCTTTATCGTGCTCTTCGGAATGCGTTTCCTTATTGAATTCATAAAGGAGCCGCAAGTTGGCTTTGAGGAGAATATGCTGCTGAACATGGGACAGCTCCTCAGCATACCTTTCATCCTGCTTGGCGCGGGGCTTCTGGCCTATAGCTTCATAAAGAAGCAGCCGGCCGCTATCGTGCATCCGGCTAAGGTCAAGGGCAATCCGACGCATTATGCAAAGGGGCTTGGTGTCTGATTAGCCCGGCAGTTTTCCTCCGGATGGCTCCGGCCTGAGTGACAGCAGTGTTTTTCTGAGACTGCTGCGGTATTTCAGCGGAGACATTCCTGTATGCTTCCTGAAGAATTTGCCGAAGGAAGACTGGTCCGAGAAAGACAGCCTGGACGCAATCTGCTGTATGCTCAGGTCGGGGTCCCTGAGAAGTCTGGAGGCCCTGTCTACGCGCAGTGACGATATGATTGTACTTACGGGCACCCTTGTCTTGTCCTTGACTATGAGGGAAAGGTATTGCTTTGATATGCAGAGCTTTTCTGCATAGAAAGATACGCCTGTCTCTGTCTCTATGTTTTCTATGAGCAGTTTTACGAACTCGCGCATGAGTACGTCCGAATGTTTCATGTCCGTATAGCGCGAAGGGGAGCCTTTCCCGTACCGCTTCCACATTATGTCAGCCATGTCGGTCAACAGGATATAGAAGTACGCATAGCACAATTCCTGCATGAAATGGTGGTCTTTGGCGCTTAGCGCCCGTATCAGGTCGGATATGTCGCGGTGCAGTGTGCTGATGACTTCCTCAGTGAGAATGTCTCCCTGTATGGAATGTGCCATCCGGAAATGAAAATCAGGAGGGAAAGGATTCCTGTTGCGGAATATGTCTTCAAGTATCGTGTTGTCAGTGGCGGCTACGAGTGCATGGAAATCATCGCTGTACTTGATTTCCGCAATTTCGGACCATGTGGGCATGTTCATGTATGAGCGTCCGTGGAATTTGTATTCCTTGCCGTTGATTATGGTGCTCATGGTCCCTTCAAGTATGATGATTACAAGGTGGTACGGAGGTCTTCTTGCCTTTTTATAGACTATGTGGTCTCCGCCCTTGATTTCCCCGGCGAACAGGAACTCGTCAATATAGCCGAATCTGGACACGTTCTTGTTCCCGAATATACTTGCCGGCTTTGCCGTTTTTTTGTCTGTGTTCATGCGTTTTAGTAATTTTGCGGGCCAAATATAAATACTTTGTAAATTAGAACCAAATCTATAATGATTTGGACCAAAGACAATGCTTTGGCTGGCTTGAAATTTGCACATTGCCAGCCCCTTGTATTCAAAAATGTTTAGTGTATTATTCAAATGAAGAAATTAGCGGTTTTAGCGGTGATTGCCGCGGAGCTTCTTTTCGGTCAGGCCGCAGCTGATGCGCAGTACCGTACAAAGAAAGCAGCAGATGACGCCCGGAAAACGGAGGCCGAACTTATTCTTGAGCAGGCTGACTCTTCGGATGCTCCTGTGGTCATAACCTTGGAGCAGGCGCTTGAAATAGCGTTGAGCGAAAATCTTTCGGTCAAGGTGGCCGATATGGAGATTGAGAGGACCGGCTTTGCCAAGAAAGGCACATATGCCTCTCTGTTCCCTCAGATTGATGTTTCCGGAACCTATCAGAGGACCATCAAGAAGCAGGTTATGTACATGGATTTTGACATGGGATCGCTGGGCGGACCCGGAGCCGGAGGCGACGGCCAGGGCGGTGAGGGAGAAATTCCCGGCGACGGCCCGGCAGCAGGTTCCGGTGCCGGTGAAGGCTCTTCCGGCGCATCGTCGGGAGGTGGTCTTGAGGTCGGTAGATGGAACACATGGGCAGCCGGTATCTCGGCTTCGATGCCTATTGTGAACGCCCAGTTGTGGCAGAGCATAAAGATTTCCGGACTTGATGTTGAACTTGCTGTTGAGAAGGCACGTGCCTCACGTCTTGACATGGTGACACAGGTCAAGAACGCATATTTTTCAACTCTTCTTGCCAAGGAGGCTTTCGATGTTTATAAGCAGGTCTATGAGAACGCTGTGCAGAATCTGGCTGAGGCCCAGAAGAAATACGATGCGCAGAAAGTTTCCGAGTTCGAACTTATCAGGGCCAAGACCACGGTAGCGAATGCTGTACCTAACGTGTATAATGCGGAGAGTACTGTCATTTTGTCATTGTGGCAGCTCAAGGCTGTCATAGGAGTTGACCTTGACATGAATCTTGATATTGCGGGCAAGCTCGGTGATTATTCGGAGCATCTGTTTTATGATGTTCATCAGCATGACAGCATATCACTGGAGAACAATACAACGATGAAACAGCTTGCCATACAGGCTGAGCAGCTCGCCCAGAACATAAAGCTCCAGAAGTATGCCTGCATCCCGTCGCTTTCGCTTGCTTTCAATTACAGCATAAACGCGATGACCAACGATTTCAAGTTCAACGAATATCGCTGGACACCTTATTCTTATGTAGGTCTAAGCCTCAACATACCTATTTTTGCAGGCGGAAAGAGATATCACCAGATTCGCCAGGCAAAGAACCAGTATGGCCAGGTGCAGCTGCAGTCCCTCAATACGGAACGCCAGCTCAAGATTTCCATCAGGCAGAGCCTCAATACAATGGAGACTAACATGAAGAGCTACTATGCGGCCCAGGATGCTGTCCGTTCCGCTCAGAAGGGATACGACATAGCTGAGGCTTCATATAAGGTCGGACGCAGTACGCTCATCGAACTGAATGACGCGCAGCTTGCCCTCACTCAGGCCCGTCTTGCGGAATCCCAGGCAATATATAATTTTGTTACGGCCAAGGCTCAGCTTGAGCAGACTCTCGGCCAGGACTTCATAAATGAATAATAAAAGTCAATATAAATGAAAACTATCATCAGAACTATGTTTCTCGGTGCCGCGCTGGCCGTTGTGGCAGGCTGCGGAGCCAATGTAAAGAAGAACAAGCAGGATGTGGCTGCTGTTGAAGTCGCACCAAAGGTCACTGTGGCAAAGGTATCGGTGCGCGAGGTCCCTCAGGTCGCTACATATACTTCAACTGTTGAAGCGTATGTGAAGAACAACATCGCTCCGCAGAGCGCGAACAGGATAAAGAAGATAAATGTTGAAGTCGGAGACTTCGTGAACAAGGGTCAGGTGCTGGCGGAGATGGACCAGATACAGCTTCAGCAGGCAGAGCTCCAGATGAAGAACAATGAGATAGAGTACAACCGTCTCAAGGGGCTTTATGATGCCGGCGGACTTTCGCAGTCTGACCTTGATGCCATCGAGCTTGCTTATAAGGTCAGCAAGACCTCATATCAGAACCTTCTGGAGAACTCGGTGCTCCGCTCCCCTATAACAGGAGTCGTTACTGCACGCAATTATGATGTCGGTGACATGTACGCGATGAGCGCTCCTGTTTTCACCGTGGAGCAGATTGTTCCCGTAAAACTTCTTGTCGGAATCTCCGAGTCTGACTATACCAAGGTGAAGAAAGGCGATGCGGTGACAATTGCCGCGGACGCTGTTCCGGGCAAGACTTTCTACGGAAAGGTAAACCGGATTTACCCTACCATCGACCCGGCAACCCGCACATTTACTGTTGAGGTTACCGTTGACAACAAATACAAGACGCTTCGTCCGGGAATGTTTGTCAGGGTTACCGTGACATTCGGCTCGAACAACAATGTGGTGGTTCCGGATGTGGCTGTCGTTAAGCAGCAGGGCTCCGGCGAGCGTTTCGTATATGTGCTCGGCGAGGATGGCACTGTAAACTACCAGAAAGTGGTTTTGGGACGTCGTCTCGGTTCAGAGTATGAGATACTTGAAGGTCTTTCTGACGGTGCGGTAGTAGTTACCGGAGGCCAGCCGCGTCTTAAGGACGGAATAAAGGTTACTGTCAACGAATAGGGAAACAGCCGTCACGAAGGCGGCGAAAAACAATAGCGGACAATTATGAGCATATACAGAAAAGCGGTCAACAACCCGGTCACCACGACACTGGTCTTCATTGCCATGGCGATATTCGGAGTGTTCTCGCTTATAAACATATCCATAGACAGGTTCCCGAAATTTGATGCGAATTTCATCATGGTGATGTCTTCGTACCCGGGGGCCAGTGCGGCGGACATCGAGACTAACCTCTCGAAAGTCCTCGAAAACTCACTGAACGGTGTCAGTGACCTCAAGAACATAACATCAACCTCAAAGGAGAACATCTCGATAATCTCACTCGAATTTGTCGAAGGCGTTGACATTGATGTGGCGACGAACGATGTCAGGGACAAGCTTGACATGGTGAACTCCTCACTTCCGGACGGCGCGTCACTCCCGGTGATTTTCAAATTCAGCGCGGATGACATGCCGATCATGATTCTTGCGGCAACAGCCCAGGAGAGCCTTCCTGCATTGGAGAAGATACTCGACGACAAACTTGCCACACCTCTTGCACGTGTGTCAGGAGTCGGTACCGTGTCAGTGGCCGGTGCTCCGCAGCGTGAGATACAGGTCTATTGCGACCCTAACAAGCTTGAGGCCTACGGTCTTACGGTGAGCGGCATCTCTGGAGTAATTGCTTCTGAGAACAGGAATGTGCCGAGCGGTACTGTTGACATCGGTTCGAATGCATATTCGCTCCGTGTGCAGAAAGAGTTCACCAGCGCTGAGCAGATGCTTGACATTGTGGTCGGGTACTCCAACGGCAGGACAATCTACCTGCGTGATGTGGCGCGTGTGGTTGACGGTGTGGAAGAGCGTTATCAGGAGGCTTACATAAACGGCCGCCAGGGTGCTCAGATTATCATCCAGAAGCAGTCCGGCGCGAATGCGGTGAATGTAATCAAGGGCGTGAAGAAGGAAATGGCTAAAATTGCCAAGGACCTTCCTTCGGACATCCAGATAAGGACTGTCGTGGACAGCTCGGACAATATCATCAACTCCATCAACTCGCTTAAGGAGACCATCATCGTAACATTCCTCATAGTGATGCTTGTGGTTTATCTCTTCCTTGGAAGATGGAGGGCCACTTTCATCATCGTGCTTGCTATTCCTATCTCCCTGCTTGCCTCCCTGATGTATCTCTGGGCAACTGGAAACACTCTGAACGTGATATCCATGTCGGCCCTGTCGATTGCCATCGGTATGGTCGTCGATGATGCCATTGTGGTTCTTGAGAACATTTCGACCCATCTTGAGAAAGGTGCAAAACCGAAAGAGGCCGCTGTGCATGCAACCCAGGAGGTTGGTATCTCAGTAATCGCTTCAACTTTGACGATGCTCGCGGTGTTCCTCCCGCTTACTATGATAAACGGTATGGCCGGAATCATGTTCAAGCAGCTCGGATGGATTACCAGCATCATCATGATAGTCTCGACTGTAGGAGCCTTGACCCTCATACCGATGCTTTGCTCGCAGTTCCTCCGCTTCAAGCCTAAGACAGGAAAATTGCATGACCTGATTTTCGGAAGCTTCAATAAGTTCCTGAATTGGATATCAAGGGGATATTCGCATGTCATCAGATGGTGCGTAGGGCACAGGACGATAGTGGTGTGCAGCGCATTGGTGATTTTTGCGGCTACGATAGTGTTCCTTTATCCTCAGGTAAAGACAGAGTATTTCCCTAAGTCAGATGAAGGACGAATTACTGTAGAGCTTGAGCTTCCTGCCGGTACCGGACAGAGCGTTACAAGATCTGTCGCCCATGAGCTTTACGCCCAGTTCAATGAGGCTGTGCCTGAGATCGTGAACTGTTCGTATTCGCTTGGCCAGGCTGACTCTGAGAATGCCTGGGCTGCCATGAGAAACAATGGAACACACGTTATTTCTTACAACATAAATATCGGCAGTATGGAGAAACGTGACCGTTCAAGTGCCCAGATTGCTGATGTGATCCGCGGAATCCTCAATGGCTATCCTGAATTCAAGAAGATAAAGGTTACAGAAGGTGGCGGCGGAATGGGAGGTGCCTCTACTGTTGACGTTGAAGTGTATGGATACGATTTCGAGGCTACGGACCGTCTTGCAAGGGAGATTCAGGCCAAGATGCTTGAGGACGGCGGATGTTCGCAGGTTCTTCTTAGCCGTGACGAGTATATTCCTGAGTACCAGGTTGACTTTGACAGGACCAAGCTTGCCGTGAACGGCCTGAACAGCACAACTGCCGCGGCTTATCTGAGCGCAGCCATGAACGGTTCCACACAGTCTTTCTACCGTGAGGACGGAGATGAGTATGATATCCGTGTGCGTTATGCGCCTGAGTTCAGGACGAGCATCGAGGACATTGAAAATATCCTTGTGTATAACAATATGGGCAGTGCCGTGAGAATCAAGGACCTCGGAACTGTGATTGAGGCCCAGATGCCGCCGTCAATCGAGCGTAAGAACCGTGAGCGTGTCATTACCGTTTCCGGAATCGTGGCGGACGGAATTGCCCTGTCGGATGTCGTAGAGATGACAGAGCGGACTCTTGAGGAAACAGAGATTCCTTCGGAACTGCGTGTGCGCATCGGAGGCTCGTATGAAGACCAGCAGGAGACTTTCGGAGATCTGATAATGCTGCTCGTCATGATTGTAATCCTTGTGTATATCGTGATGGCATCTCAGTTCGAGTCGTTCATGAGTCCTTTCGTAATCATGTTCTCTATTCCGTTCGCATTCGTCGGAGTGTTTGTCGGACTTGTTGTTACGGGAACTCCTCTTGGAGTCATGGGACTTATCGGTGTGCTTATCCTGATGGGTATTGTAGTGAAGAACGGTATCGTGCTTATTGACTATACGATACTTATGCGTGAAAGGGGAATAGATGTTGTCGAGGCTACGGTAATCGCTGCAAAGTCCCGTCTGCGCCCTATCCTCATGACCACGCTCACCACTGTGCTCGGTATGATTCCTATGGCTGTCGGACGGGGAGAAGGTTCTGAGATGTGGCGCTCTCTCGGTATGGTCGTGGCCTGGGGTCTTTCTATCTCGACGCTTGTCACCTTGGTGATTATCCCTACTGTGTATGTGTCAACGGCTTCATGGCAGGAACGCCGTGCACAGAGGAAGGCCGCAAGAAAGGCGGCCAAGGCATAAATTTAAAAGATAATTATTATGAAAGGAATATTCATAGCCTATGACCAGGCTTACAATATGGAAATAGCTGATGTTCTCGAAAAGACAGGCTGCCGCGGAATGACCATGTGGCATGACATTTCAGGGCGTGGCAGCGAAACCGGAGAGCCTCATCTTGGCAATCATGCCTGGCCGACAATGAACAACGCCATTCTCTCGTTTGTTCCGGATGAGAAGGTGGATGGCATCTTGGCGGCTGTAAGGGCGATGGACGAGGAGACGCCGGCTCTCGGACTGAGGGCATTTGTCTGGAACGTCGAAAAATCATATTAGCCGCCTTGCGGTATCATTATTGTAAATCCAACCGTAAATCGTTATATTTGCGCTATCGCGCATATATACGCTGGAGCTTCGGCAGAACTTACAAGCAAGCTTGACGTTTTGCTCTCGGCTTTTAGCTATATTTGCGGTTGGATTGTTTTTTATAATCAACATTTAAAGAAATTATTATGGCTAAAGTTATTACAGACGCTAATTTTACTGAGACATTGAATACCCAGATGCCTGTATTGGTCGATTTCTGGGCTACATGGTGCGGTCCGTGCAGGGCTATCGGTCCTGTGATTGAAGAACTTGCCGCTGAATATGAGGGAAAGGCCGTCATTGGAAAATGCAATGTTGACGAGAATGAGGATGCTCCTATGAAATACGGCATCAGAAGCATTCCTACATTGCTTTTCTTTAAGAACGGCGAGCTCGTGGACAGGCTTGTGGGAGCTGCTCCTAAGGCGGAGATTGCCGCAAAACTTGATTCTCTCATCTGATTTGATGCTTATGAAGCGTTTGCTTGCCGTAATGGCTTTCTGCGTACTGACTTTTACCGGTGCGCAGAATCTTTTTGCCGGAAGCTTTGGAATTGTCGGAGGCGCCGGCTTTACCGGTATGAAGGATATCAGTGGCGGGCTTGCCACCGGCTATCATGCCGGAGTTACCTATAAGTTTCGCCTGCCGCTGGGTTTTGCCTTGCAGCCTTCTCTTCTGTATCAGATGAAGAATTCCGCAATAGAGGGCGTGTTTGCCGGTGAAGAGAAATTTGATTACAGGATGGGCTATCTGGAGCTTCCGGTGTCGTTGCAGTGGGGACCGGACCTTCTTCTTTTCCGTCCGTATCTTGATGTGACTCCTTTTGTGGGCTATGGCCTGCATAACCGCCTTTCCGGTTCTTTCCTTGGTGAAGACAAGTGGGAAGGCATAAGCCGGCTTGAGTATGGCCTTGGGCTTGGTGCGGGCGTCGAGATTTGGAAAATCCAGGTGACGGCACGTTATAATTGGAATTTCGGCTCTTTGTTTGATGCCGGCGGGAATGCTCCGGGGGCATCTGAAATATGGAACACAGCCAAGGAGTCCGTGCTTGAGGGAAAGAATTTCTCCGGTGTCACCCTTAGCGTGGCTTTTCTGTTCTAATCTGAATATACGATGGACCTGAGTTCTATAAAGACATATGTCGGCCGTGACTGGGAACTGGTGCAGGAACGCATCGGGAATGTTCTGTGCAGTGACATAGACCTGCTGAACGTGACCAACGGCACTGTGCTGTCCCATTCGGGCAAGCAGCTTAGGCCACTTCTTTCCATTCTTGTGGCCAGGGCTTGCTCAGGTGGCGTGATAAACGATACTTCAGTAAGATATGCCGCTGCTTCGGAGCTTCTTCACAATGCCACTCTGCTGCATGATGATGTGGCTGATGACAGTGACAAGCGGCGTGGAGTTCCTACGATAAGGTCTCTCATGGGGCCTTCTGTTTCCGTGCTTGTCGGAGATTATTGGCTTGTAAAGGCAATGGAACTCGTATTCGGAGACCCGGTGGCTGACATAGGTGTCATAAGGCTGTTTTCGAAGACGCTGGGAGATCTTGCTGAGGGGGAGATGCTGCAGCTGCAGAAAGCGCAGAACTGCGATACGGATGAAAATGATTATCTGAAAATCATATACAGCAAGACTGCCTCGCTGTTTGAGGCGGCATGTGTCTCCGGGGCGGCTTCTGTCGGCGCTTCCGGACAGATGAGGGACGCAGCCGGAAAATACGCGGTGGCTCTCGGGCTCGCCTTCCAGATTAAGGATGACATGCTGGATTATGCCGGCACCGATACGGCCGGAAAACCTTTGGGAGTGGATGTGCTTGAACGGAAGATTACACTTCCTTTGCTTGGTGCACTGGCGGCCGTTTCTCAGCAGAAGAGCGAACATGTCCGCAGGCTTGTCAGGGAAATTGACGGAAG
>DBLW01000023.1:11055-13131 GCA_002298075.1 Bacteroidales bacterium UBA714
TATGCTGCCCGCAGGCTTGGGGAGTATGTTGATGAGGCGGTGGCTGCTTTGGCGGCATTCCCTGATTCGCGAGAGAAAGACTGTCTCATTGATTTGGCTTACTTTACGGCCCAAAGGATAATGTGATGAGATTCGCTGACATCATAGGTAACTCTCATGTCTCGAAGGCGTTTGTTTCCATGGCGGACACCGGCCGTGTGGCGCATGCCATGCTGCTTTATGAGAATGAAGGCTGCGGTGCCCTCGCACTTGCCCTTGCTTATGTCCAGTATCTGAATTGCGCCAATCCGTCCGGCGGTGACTCCTGCGGGGAATGCCCCTCATGCAGACAGATGGCCAAGCTGGTGCATCCTGATGTGCATTTTGTCTTTCCGGTCAACAAAGGACCTAAGGCGTCTGATGACAAGCCTACTTCCGAGTCTTATATAAAGTATTGGAGAGAGCTTGTCCTGGGCAATCCTTATTTTCTGGAGTCTGACCTGCAGAAAGCGATTGGCATTGAAAGCAAGACTGGCCTTATTGCCGTGGCTGAGGCGAAGTCAATATTGACCAAACTTTCCCTTACGGCTGTCTCCGGAGGATATAAGGCCGTCATATTCTATCTTCCGGAGAAAATGAATCAGCAGACTGCCAACATGCTGCTGAAAATGGTTGAGGAACCGCCTGAAAAGACCCTGTTCCTTTTTATAACCCATGCTCCGGAAAAAGTTTTGCAGACTATATTCTCAAGATGCCAGAGCGTGCGCGTGCTGCCTTTTTCCAAAGAGGAGCTTGAGAGGACTTTGACTGAAAAGCTCGGAGTTTCCGGTACTGATGCGGCTTCTGCTGCGGCTTTTGCCGGAGGGAGTGTCGGAGTGGCCATGGAGATGCTCGGTGACATGGATGAGCATGATTCTTTTTTTGAGATGTTTTCGGCTCTTATGAATGCCCTTGTCTCGCGTGACCTTCTGGGTGCACTGGAGTGCGGGGAGTCCATAGCTTCTTTGGAATCGCGTGAAAAACAGAAAGCTTTTTGTATCTTTGCAGGTGAGTGCATCAGAAAAATCTTCATGATGCGGCAGAATTTGCCCGCTCTTGCGGCCATACCGCAGGATGAACTGCCTTTCTATTCCGGCATTGCCGGAAAATGCTCTGATAATTTTTGCAGGAGGGCGGTTGCGGATATTGAGGGCGTGGTTGCGATGATAGACAGGAACGTCAATTCAAAAATACTTTTCTGCGACCTCGTGAACCGCATGATAACAAACATATAACCCGGTCCTGAGGACCGTTGACAACTATGAACAACGATAAGGAATCGAAAAAATATGACTGCTCGAGGGGATGTACGGTTGAGCGCCTTGAAACTGGAGAGCTTGATTGCCGCTACCGTCAGGGGTGCTGCAAGCTTGAAGTTTATGACTGGCTTCCCGGAGTGAAGCTGGAACAGTACAAAGACTATTTTGAAGTCAGGTTCAAGAATACACGGAAGGCCATTTATGTGAATGTGTCCGGCCAGAGCATCAAGACCGGTGATATGGTGATTGTGGAGGCTGCAAATGGCCATGACCTTGGTATCGTCACGCTTGAAGGGCCTGTTGTTGCGCGGCAGATGAAATGCAAGCGTGTTAACCAGGAAACTTTCGGGTTTAAGAAGATATACCGCAAGGCCAAGCTTTTTGACATAGAAAAGTGGCAGGAGGCAATCGCAAGGGAGCATGAGACCATGATTCGTGCGCGCCAGATAGCGGCAGAGCTTGAACTTGAGATGAAAATCGGTGATGTTGAGTTCCAGGGAGACGGCACCAAGGCTATTTTCTATTATATCGCAGACGGCCGTGTGGATTTCCGCCAGCTGATAAAGGTGTTTGCGGAGGAGTTCCGGATAAGAATCGAGATGAAGCAGATAGGAGCGCGCCAGGAAGCCGGGCTTATCGGAGGCCTTGGAGTCTGCGGACGTGAATTGTGCTGTTCAAACTATATATCAGGATTCCAGTCCATTACCACTTCTGCAGCGCGCTGTCAGGATTTGTCGCTTAATCCTCAGAAACTCGCCGGGCAGTGCGGCAAACTCAAATGCTGCCTTAATTATGAGAC
>DBLW01000168.1 GCA_002298075.1 Bacteroidales bacterium UBA714
GAATCAGCTCAAAAGTGTGGGCAGACCATTCTTCGGTACTCGGTTCCGTTCTGGATGCTGAGAGAAACAAATACCAGCAGAAATTCGGATATATGTACGTGCACGGTGACTTCCTGTGGAACATCTCAAACGCCTTCAGCGGATATAAGGAGACCCGATTTTGGAATTTCGTTCCTTATCTGCACGCAGGTTTCTTCCGCTCATACGGACTTGACGGAGTTGATTTCGCTGACAATGAATTTGCAGCCGGTGGTGGTCTCATCCACAATCTCCGCCTTACTGACAGGCTCGACCTCGTTGTCGATATGCGTGCAACAGTCGTAAGCGGCAGAGTGAACGGAGGCTCAGGCGTGGCAGTCCTTCCTACTGTTACAATGGGATTTGCAGTTGATCTCGGGTGGCCTAACTTCGTGCGCACATCTACAGTAGTGGGAGCTGTCGCAGCTGCTGACGCGGACAGGATTTCCTCTCTTGAATCTGCTGCCGCCGCACTTGAAGTGGCAAATTCTACACTTCAGGACCAGAACCGCAGCCTTGCTTCTGACAACAAGAAGCTTTCGAAGGAGGTAAAGCAGCTCAAGAACCAGCCTAAGTACGATCCTGCAGACTTCTATAAGGATATGACTCCTGCAGCCGTTTACTTCAACATCGGTCAGGCAGTCCTTCCTGAGAAAGAACTCCAGCACCTTGACTTCATCGCCAAGAATATCATCGCCAAGGCTGACAAGCAGTGCAAAATCTACATCACTCTTCAGGGAACGGCTGACAGCAACACCGGCTCAAAGGTGCGCAACCAACAGCTCAGCGAGGCCAGGGGACAATATGTATATGACCTTCTTACCGGCAAATACGGAATCTCAAAAGACCGTCTCGTAGTGAAGTCTGAAGTAGTTAACGCGAAAGCAGATCCGTCACTCAGCAGAGCCGTGAAAATATCTTTCTAAAACATCAGAACCCGGTGCACCCGGAAAAACATGGCATGGATGTCAGGCTAAGGCCTGATGTCCACAGCCTGTTTTAATGCGTAAACGAAATTTTTATTTGTGTATTCACAATAATTGTAATACCTTTGCAAATCAGTTCGGAATCAACTTAATTTAAAAGTAATATGAAAACAGTGAAATTCTTTTTGGGAGCATTGGCTCTTTCGGTGGTTTCAATGGCGTTCGCTCCTGCCGCTATGGCTCAGGAGAACGGCAACAGGGACGAGAACGGCAAGATCGTGCGCGGACCTTACCTCACCAACAAATTCGGTGACAACTGGTTCATCGGAGTTGCAGGTGGCGTAAACATTTTTGGAGACGGCGGCTATAAGCCAGGTGTTGGCGGTGCCCTTGACGTGAATGTCGGAAAATGGTTTACTCCTTCAGTGGGTGCAAGACTCGGCTACAACGGCCTTACAGGCGCAGAGTGGTCAAACACAGCATCAGTGCTCGGCACTTCGCTTGACGCGTCAAAGAACATGTACAAGCAGCAGTTCGGCTTCGCTTATGTTCACGCTGACGTTCTCTGGAACATCTCACACGCTTTCAGCGGCTACAAAGAGACTCGTTTCTGGAACTTCATCCCTTATTTCCACTCAGGTTATCATTTGACTTACGGAAAGAAAGACGTTGACTACAGGGATCAGGAGTTAGCAGCAGGTTTCGGTCTCTTGAACAACCTCCGCCTCTGCAAAAGGCTCGACCTTACTCTCGATGTACGTGGCGTCCTGCTCAGCGGCAGACATCATGCGACTGCAGGTGTGGCTGGTTACATCACTACTTCCCTCGGACTTTCAGTGAACCTTGGCAAGACCAACTGGGTACGTGCTTCCAACTGGCACAATCCTGCTGATGAGGACCGTATCGGTGCAGCTGAGGCAAGCGCAGCAGCTCTCGCAGCAGCAAACGCTGCCCTCGCAGCTGACAAGAAAAACCTTACTGACGAGGTTAACGCTCTCAAGGACGAGAATGCTGACCTTAAGAACAAGCTTAACAATGTTAAGCCAGGTCTTGAGAATGTAGGTCCGGCTGCTTTCTTCTTCGAAATCGGCAAGACTCAGCTTTCTAAGAAGGAGCTTGAGCACCTTGATTTCTACCTCACAAACGTACTTCCTTACGTGAACGGCAAGAAGGTTACTGTTCTTACAGGCCGTGCTGACAGCAAGACTGGTTCTGCAAGACGCAACAAATACCTCTGCGAGAAGCGTGTAGAGTACTTGAAGAACATCCTCGTTGAGAAATATGGCATCGATGCAAGCAACTTCTCTGTTAAGACAGAGGTTGTGGCTGACGGTGATGCAGCTCTCAGCAGGGCAGCGGTAATCTCTTTCGAGTAATCATCAGCTGACATGAATAATGGGGGACGGCCAAAACATTTGGCCGCCCTTTTTTTATTGTCATGCCGCAGCTTCTATGCATATTCTTTATATCTTTGCAGCCGGATTGATAAAATGGTAAATTAGCTTATGGGAAGATTGCCTGCAGAGTGGGAGCCTCAGAGCGGAGTGCAGCTTACATGGCCTCATTGCGATACCGAATGGTATGAACTGGACAAGGTCCTCGACTGCTATGTTGACATAGCATACAATATATTACGTTTCGAACCCCTTATGATTGTGACCCGTGACATTGAGGAATGCCGCTCTGACATCGTACGCATTGCTTCAGCCAAGGGATATGATATGCCGTGGGACAAGATGCGCTTTTATCAGGCGCCCCTGAATGACACTTGGGCGAGGGATCATGGCGGAATCAGCTGCTATGGAGCTTCCGGTGAGAAGTATCTCTATGATTTCGTCTTCAACGGATGGGGACTTAAATTCGCGTCGGATCTTGACAATCAGATAACCAAGACAATTTTTCACCAGGGGGCTTTCAATGATGATGTGACAGGAGTTGACATGCGTCCGTATGTGCTTGAGGGCGGCAGCATCGACACTGACGGCTGCGGTACGCTGCTGACCACTACGGAGTGCCTCTGCTCGGTGAACCGCAATGAATATCTTTCCAGGGAGGAGATTGAGGAGGAACTTATGGGGGCTTTCGGACTGGAACGCATATTGTGGCTCGACCATGGGACCATTATCGGTGACGATACAGACAGTCATGTGGATATTCTTGCAAGGTTCTGCTCTCCGGATACCATCGCATATATGCAGTGCACGGACACTGAGGACCCTCATTACGGGCCGCTTTCTGCCATGGAGGAGCAGCTTCGCGGATTCCGGACGTTTGACGGCAAACCGTACAGGCTTGTGCCTCTTCCTTTGCCTGAGCCGTTGTATCTGGATGACTACAGGTTGCCTGCGTCATATGCCAATTTCCTGATTGTAAACGGGGGCGTTCTGCTTCCCGGGACAGGTTCGCCGCTTGACGAGGTGGCCCGCATGCGTCTTCAGGAAGTCTTTCCGGACAGGGAGGTTGTAGTGATAGACTGCCGTGCGCTTCTTTCCGGACATGGCTCGCTGCATTGTGTGACGATGCAGTTCCCGGCAGGATACATCAGATGACATTTTTAAAGGACAGGATAAAGAAAAAGACATGAATATACTGAAAGTCGGCATGGTGCAGCAGTCCTGCGGGACAGACATTGCTGCCAACATTGAGAAACTCAAATCCAACATAAGAAAGTGCGCCCAGATGGGAGCGAAGCTTGTCGTGCTGCAGGAACTTCACAATTCGGTGTATTTCTGCCAGCATGAGGAGGCGGCCCTCTGTGATCTTGCTGAGCCTATACCGGGACCTTCGACCGAGATATACGGAGCTTTGGCAAAAGAACTCGGAATAGTCATAGTGCTCTCGTTGTTTGAGCGCAGGACTGCCGGGATTTATCATAATACCGCAGTCGTGATGGAAAAGGACGGCTCCATTGCCGGAATCTACCGGAAAATGCATATCCCGGATGATCCTTGCTATTACGAGAAATTCTATTTTACGCCGGGAGACCTCGGATTCAGGCCAATCGAAACTTCCGTGGGAACACTCGGAGTGCTCGTGTGCTGGGATCAGTGGTATCCTGAGGCTGCAAGGTGCATGGCTCTGAATGGGGCGCAGATGCTGATTTATCCTACTGCAATCGGTGGGGTCGGAACTGACCCGGAAGAGGAGCAGAAGGTGCAGAGCGATGCATGGCAGCTTGTTCAGAGGGGACATTCGGTGGCCAACGGCCTTCCTGTCATAACGGTCAACCGTACAGGACATGAGGACGATCCTACCGGAAACACGATAGGTCTCCAGTTCTGGGGACGTTCTTTCGCTACGGGCCCTCAGGGAGAGCTGCTTGCGGAGTTCGGAAAAGATGAGGAAGGTGTCAAGGTCGTTGAAATAGACCTTGACAGGACTGAATATGTAAGGCGCGGATGGCCGTTCTTCAGGGACAGGCGCATTGACGCGTATGCGGACACCATATTGAAGAGATACGGCAAATGACGCTGCCGTGCGCCCTTTGGCGTGGACAGGACAACAGTAATCCAGCATAAAACATTTACAGAATGACAAAAATCGGAACAACATTCACAAAGTCGGGCAAGAAAGCCGTTCTCTGCGGCTCCGGAGAGCTCGGAAAGGAAGTCGCCATCGAACTTCAGCGCTATGGAGTGCAGGTCGTTGCACTTGACAAGTATGCCAGTGCACCTGCCATGCACATCGCACACTCCAGTCATGTGCTTCCAATGCTTGACGGAGATGCCCTGAAGCAGGTGATTGAACAGGAAAAGCCTGACTTCATCATCCCTGAGATTGAGGCTATCGCAACTGACAAACTCGTGGAACTTGAGGAGCAGGGATACAATGTCGTTCCGACGGCAAAGGCCACCCGCCTTACCATGAACCGCGAGGGAATACGCCGTCTTGCTGCTGAAACTCTCGGCCTGCCTACTTCTGCCTACCGTTTCGCGTCCACACGTGAAGAGTTTGATGAGGCAGTGGCACAAATCGGCATTCCTTGTGTCGTGAAGCCTGTGATGAGCTCATCAGGCCACGGCCAAAGCACAGTGCGCATACCTGAAGACATTGACAAGGCATGGCAGATTTCACAGGAAGGAGGCCGCGCCGGCAGCGGGAAGGTCATTGTCGAGGGATTTGTTGATTTTGACTATGAGATTACCTTGCTTACAGTGCGCCATTGTGCAGGAACCACATTCGTCAAGCCTATCGGACACCATCAGGTTGACGGGGATTACCGCGAGTCGTGGCAGCCGCAGGCCATGTCGCCGGTAGCATTGGGCAAGGCTGAGGAAATCGCGAAGGCTGTTACCGATGCTCTCGGAGGGTACGGCATTTTCGGTGTGGAGCTTTTCATAAAGGGTGACGAAGTCATATTCAGCGAGGTTTCTCCGCGTCCGCATGATACGGGAATGGTGACAATGATATCCCAGGACCTTTCGGAGTTCGCACTGCATGCGCGTGCCATCCTCGGGCTTCCGGTGCCGGAAATCAAGTTCTACGGAGCGTCGGCCTCAAAGGCAATCGTGGTGGAAGGCAATTCGCGTGAATATGAATTCTGCGACCTGGAGAAAGTCCTTGAGGAGCCTGGAGTGCAGATTCGCATTTTCGGCAAGCCTGAGATTATAGACCACAGAAGGCTCGGTGTGCTTCTTGCGACAGCCGATACGGTTGAGGATGCTCTTGCCAAGGTCGAGAGGGCTTACGCTAAACTTTCAGTGAAAGTGCTTTAACTCGGTGGGACTAAAAAGTCGCGATGCGACCGGTCCGGAGGCTCGAAACACCCCTTTGGTCGTGAGCGAATAACAAAATAGCCCTGTGGGCTTTTTGTAGCGAGCAGTAAACTTAGTTTTCGGGGGGAGGGTCAGTTTTTCAAAGAAAAACGATTGAGGGTGAGCAAAAATTTACTTTTTGGTCACCCTCATCGAAATATTATTTGAATGCGGCCAATTGGGCCAGGTCATGGTCAATTCGGATTTTATCTATAATGGAGCAGACGACTTTGTACGTTCTGCTCTCTTTCGTATATGAGGCCGGGGTTATGAAATTGACCCTTTGCTGCCGCAGCAGTGTGCGTGCAGTCTCTTTCTTGTGAGGCAGCTTGGGGTTATAGACGGCTATGGAGTGGCCTCCGAACATCTTGACTATTTTCATGCACGGGACATCTGTCTCGCCGTCACCCATATATATCATATGTGGGAACGGGATTCTCTTGTTTTCTTCAAGCTGGCTCTCGTTCACGAGCTTGTTGTCCCTGATGCTGAGTATTCCCTTGTTGATTTTGAAGAGGAACTGTGTCTTTGCGGTGTAGTCGACCGCCACGCCAGGCCATTCTGCTTCTCCATTCTTGTTGTAGAGGAATGAGCATGCGAATATTCTCTTGAATTCTTTGGCAATCGGTGTGCCCTCTATCATTTCAGCGAGCCCGGAGGAGTTTATGTAGTGCTCGACTTTGACACCGCGCTCCTTGCCGTAGCTGTTGATGAGGCTGAACCATTCGAGTACTCCGTCGAACAGCTCCACTTTCTTTCCGAATTTTTTGAAGTCGGCCTTGCGGAGCTTTATGCCTGCCTTTTTGGCCTCATCGAACATGAGTTTCATGTAGCTTAGGATATTACTCGCGTCCTGTCCTGCCGCAATGTCGTCGCTCTCCTGCCAGAATTCCATCGGCTTTTTGCCGATTGCCTGTATGAATCCGAACTCCTGCATATTGCCGGGGGAGAGGGTGCCGTCGAAATCATAGACGAGGGCTACAATCAGTTTTTTTCTCATGTTCCGTTTCATGTTTAATGAAAATTTTGTTCTAATGATTGCCTGTCGCGGCATCATTATGGCTCTGTATCCGCCGCCGGCAAAAATGTTAGCCACAAATATAGGAATTAATGCGTTTTAATGATTTATTTTGATAAATTTGTGATGCAAAACTATTAGAACTCAACTATATGAAACATTATCTGAAAAGACTTGAGGACGCTGTCAAGGCCAATTGGGACAGACAGGCGCTGTGCAACTACCGGGGCGAGCAGTTCACTTTCGCGGAAATGGCAGGGCATATCGCCAGACTGCATATCCTGTTTGAGAGCGCAGGGCTGAAGAAAGGGATGAAGGTAGCCTTGTGCGCCAAGAATTCCGCACGCTGGGGAATAGCTTTCTTTGCAGTGAATACATATGAGGCTGTCGTGGTTCCGATTCTTGCGGATTTTCATCCGGACAGCATAAATTCGCTTGTGGACCATTCCGAGAGCCTTGTGCTTTTTACGGATGCAGACATGTGGAAGAAACTGGACCGTTCTAAGATGCCGAATATAAAGGCAGTCATGGCAGTGGGGGACTTCTCGCTTCTATATGCCGCCAATGACCACATTGCCGCAGCTGCCGCAGGTCTGGACGATTTGTTTGCAGCGAGATATCCTGACGGGTTCAAACCGGACAAAGTGTCTTATCCTGACGGCAATGACAAGGAACTTGCAATCATAAATTATACTTCCGGTACAACAAGCGCTCCGAAGGGCGTAATGCTCCGCTATGAATGCCTGAGCGCAAATGTTGAGTTCGGCCAGAACTGGCTCCCTTCATATCCTGAAGACAAGATTGTCTCCATGCTGCCGATGGCGCACATGTACGGAATGATGTTCGAACTGATATATCCTCTATGCGGCGGTTCTTCTGTCTATTATCTCGGAAAAACTCCTACTCCGGCCCTGTTGCTGGGTGCTATGGCTGAGGTCCGTCCTTATCTTGTAATCACGGTTCCTCTTGTGATGGAAAAGATATTCAAGAGCAAGGTCCAGCCTGTCCTCAACAAGCCGGTGATGAAGGTCCTTACTTCAATACCTGGAGTCAACAGGATGATTTTCAATAAGATACGTAAGACTCTGATTGATGCTTTCGGAGGAAAGGTGCGCAGCATAATAATGGGAGGCGCCGCTCTCAATCCTGATGTTGAAAAGTGGTTCAGGAAGTTCAGGCTTCCGTTCACGGTCGGATACGGCATGACTGAGGCTGCTCCTCTTCTTGCGTATGCCCCTTGGCAGAGTTTTGTGCCGCGCTCATGCGGAAGGGCAGTGGACAGTGCGGAGGTCAGGATTGATTCCGAGGACCCTCAGAATGTCGCAGGAGAGATACAGGCACGCGGAATAAGCATAATGAGCGGATATTTCAAGAATGAGGAGGCTTCAAGGGCGGCATTCACCGATGACGGGTGGATGAATACCGGTGACCTTGGTGTCATTGATGCGGACGGAAACATATTCATACGTGGACGCAGCAAGAATATGATACTTTCGGCCAACGGGCAGAATATCTATCCGGAGGAGATTGAGGCTGTCGTAAATTCGCGCCCGTATGTAGTGGAGTCGGTTGTGCTTGACAGGGGGGCAAAGCTTGTTGCGCTTGTGTATTTTGACATGGAAAAGGCAAAGGCTGACGGAATAGACCTGGCTGCCTATGCGGGAAGCATTGTGGGCGATGTCAACAAGTCGATGCCGTCATACAGCAAGCTGGCCAAGGTGGAGATTATGGATCAGCCTTTTGAGAAGACCCCGAAGATGAGCATAAAGAGGTTCATGTACAAATAAAACCGCCTGACGGTGCAACTAAATGCTTTCATGCTGCATCTATATGTCGCTAAAATGCAGTGCTATGAAAGTGAAAATCATCATTCTTCTGTCTCTGGTCTGCGTGTTTTCCGCAGATTTGATGGGCGCGCAGACCAAAGAGGACAGATTCAGGAAAAAGTTTCCTTACAAGTATGAGTTCCGTATAGGATGGGCCGGCTATCCTTCTTTGGATGCCGATAATCATATGCATCTCAATGACCGTATCATCCCCTCTTTTCTTGACGGTCTTTATTCTCCCAAACGCGGTCCTGAGTATATGACAGGAATTATCTATGGGGAGTTCAGCATACATTTCAAAAGATGGTTCACTCTGTCGGTGATTGCCGGTGTCAACGGCATGTGGGGCAGGATGTATTATCCTGTCGAGGATGAGTGGTCTTCAAACCGGAGGGGTGCTGTCGTGACCCTGCTTCCTGTTGCCCGCTTCAATTGGGTGAATGCAAGGGCGGTGCGTCTTTATTCTTCTGCAGGACTCGGCATCTCGGGCGGAGGATTCGGAGGCTCAAATGACTGCTATGCAGCTTTGCAGGTGACTCCGATAGGCATCACTTTGGGCCGGAAGTTCTTTGTCTTCGGTGAATGTTCGTTAGGTACGGCTTGGCTTGGAGGAAATTTCGGTCTTGGCTACCGTTTCTGACATTATGTGTGACTGATGTTTATTTTGACGAATATGAAAAGAATGATTTGCTGTGCATCAGCTGCGCTGTGCATGATGTCCTGTGAAATGTCTTACTTTGAGGTCAGCCCTTTATCTTCGCGCGACCTTGAGAATTACGGGACTGTTCTTTTTGCGGAATATGTGTGTGCTCCTCTTCATGTGGCTGAATTGGTGACTGCATTTGACGCATATCTCCAGCTTCCTGAAGAGGAAAAACTGAATGACTGTCGCTTCTATGAGAATATTTTGCAGTTAGATGAGGGTGTATATTCGCTTGCTGATTCCCTCAGCGGATACATTGAGTGTATGATTGATACTGGAGAAAAGACTTTGGCGTCGGGGAAATGGAAAATAACCAACCTCAGGGTACGCATTGAAGATTATTCGCAGGGCCTGAATCTCTTCTATACTTTTTATTATTATGATGAGTTCGCGGCTGAATTGGTTGACGGGGCTTTGAAATTGTATAATGGCTCCGGAAGTTCAGTTGACGCTCCGAAATCCATAAATGTCTCAGTGACAAGTGCGGAGGATAACGGATATCTGATTAAGGCAACCGGCAGGGAAAAGTCCGATTCGGGACTGGGCAGTGTAGCTGAGACGGTAAAGCCTATGAAGGTGGGCATAAGGAAGGTTGACGGACGCATGGAATATGACGGAGTTTTTGCCTATTCGACATTCAGGTACAGCGACAGCAGGGAACTTGACAGGTGCAGCCTGACTCTGAGGCCGGGATATTTGACAAAGTTTGATACCGGAAGATGATTTTCTGTCAGTCTTGCGATACCGGAAACTGACAAAAAGTCACGATTACGGGCTTGGAACATATTTTGACCGGATTGCGGCCGTGGACATTGTGATTGTCTGCGGCCGCAGGCCTTTTTGCATGGTGCTTTGTGCGGGAGTTGGCGGTTAGGATAACAGGTAATAATTGAAATAACAGATTGATATGGCAACAACAGGTAAAATTGGCGTTACGACCGAGAATATTTTCCCGGTCATCAAGAAGTTTCTGTATTCGGATCATGAGATTTTCCTTCGTGAGCTGGTAGCGAACGCGGTTGACGCGACTCAGAAGATGAAAGCCCTTGCGGCTTCAGGAGAGTTCGGCGGGGAACTTGGGGAATTGTCTGTGCGCATTGAGCTTGACGAGGATGCAAAGACACTGAAGATTGTCGATAACGGAATCGGAATGACAGAGGAGGAGGTTGACAAGTATATCAACCAGATTGCATTCTCGAGTGCCGGGGAGTTCCTTGAGAAGTATAAGGACCAGTTGAGCAGCATAATCGGACATTTCGGACTCGGTTTTTATTCGGCTTTCATGGTGGCCAATAAGGTTACAATAGAGACGCTTTCATGGAAGGATGGTGCGAAAGGCGTGAGATGGTCTTGCGACGGCTCTCCTGAATATGAGATGGAGGCTTGCGACAAGTCTGACAGGGGAACAGTGATTACCCTGTTCATTGATGATGAGGAGAAGGAGTTTGCACAGAAGAACCGCATCCAGGGACTTCTGAACAAATATTGTAAGTTCATGCCAGTGCCAGTGCTATTCGGAAAGGAGCAGGAGTGGAAGGACGGAAAATATGTTGACACTGATAAGGACAATGTCATAAACAAGACGGAGCCGCTGTGGGCGAAGAAACCGGCCGACCTTAAAGATGAGGATTACCAGGCTTTTTACCGCGAGCTTTATCCTATGCAGGATGAGCCTCTGTTCCATATCCACCTGAATGTGGATTATCCGTTCAATCTCACTGGAATCCTGTATTTCCCTAAAATCAAGAACAATGTTGAGGTGTCGCGAAACAAGATACAGCTTTATTGCAATCAGATGTTCGTGACGGATTCCGTTGACAATATTGTTCCTGACTTCCTGACGCTCCTGCATGGTGTGATTGACTCTCCGGACATTCCTCTGAATGTGTCAAGGAGCTATCTGCAGAGCGATTCTAATGTGAAGAAGATATCGGGATACATTACCAAGAAGGTTGCAGACAGGCTTGAGGACATATTCAAGAATGAGCGTGAGGCTCTGGAGAGCAAGTGGGACAATCTCAAGCTGTTCATTGAATATGGCATGCTTTCCGATGAGAAGTTCTGTGACAGGGCCATGAAGTTTGCCCTTCTGAAGAATACTGAGAGCAAGTATTACAGCATAGAGGACTATAGGAAGGCTATAGAGCCGGCCCAGACTGACAAGGACAAGAAAGTGGTGTTCCTTTATGCTACTGATGTCGAGGGACAGTATTCTTATATCGAAAGCGCTAAGGCCAAGGGATATGATGTGCTCCTT
>DBLW01000055.1 GCA_002298075.1 Bacteroidales bacterium UBA714
CCGTCATGTACCTGTCACTCATCGACAGGCTCTATGTATGTGACCTGACTGATGTTGACCGGATTGTAAAAAAGACAACCTGCACATCCTACGGGAAAAGCCGCAAAATGTGCAGGGATTTCTTCACTGAAGCTCTTGAGAGTTCAGACTGAGTTCCGGCCACCTTGTCAGAGGCAGGCGGTCTTGGATGCGACCTCACCGGCAACACGGGCGTAATCCTCAGAAGAGTCTGCGAAAAGGATTCCGCGGGATGAATTTATGAGCAGTCCACCATGGTCATTGGCTCCATGTGCAATAACCTCTTCAGCAGAACCGCCCTGTGCCCCCACTCCCGGTACCAGAAAAAAGTTATCTGGACAGAAACTGCGCAAATCATCAAGCTTGTCAGCCTTGGTAGCCCCCACGACAAACATCATATTGTCCGGAGTGGATATTTCCATCATCTCTTCCATCACTGCCCTATATAGGGGCTTACCGTCTTTCTGCGCAGCCTGAAACTGGAGCGCAGAAGCATTGGAAGTCAAGGCAAGCACGATAGCCCATTTGTCCTTATAAGCGAGGAATGGTTCCACACTGTCCGCCCCCATATAAGGAGCCAACGTCACGGCATCGAAATCCATTTCCTCAAAAAAAGCCTTGGCATACATTTTGGCTGTATTGCCTATATCCCCTCTCTTGGCATCAGCAATCAGGAATATCTCCGGATACCTTGTCCTGATATAGTCAACTGTAGCCTCCAGCGCTCTGATTCCATCTGCCCCGTAGCATTCATAGAAAGCCAGATTAGGTTTGTATGCAATACAGTGAGACGCAGTCGCATCAACGATAGCTTTATTGAATTCCACGATAGCACGTGCCTTCCCTTTGAAAAGACGGCCCCCGACCGCTACCTCACCTCCTTTGGCCAAAGCTTTCACATGCTCCGGCATCTTGTCAAAGTCAACATCAAGGCCTACGCAAAGCATGCTCTTCTTTGCCTTTATCTGCTCATACAATTGTTCTCTGTTCATATTTTAGATTTTCAATCTACGATAAACTCCGCCTCGGCATAATACAAATGAATTTGTCTTCTGCTCACAGCTTAATCGTTTATTTTAAACTTTATTTACAATCACTCCGTCCTCGGCATATTCAAGCACTTCCGCATAGCGAAAACCTGTCCCCGCTTAATGCTCCCCCGACCGTTTGCCTAATCGTCTATCCTGTGCTGACGGGAATCACGGGTACTAATTCTGATAATATTTATAGAAAAGGGCAATTGACTCCATTCCCGCAAAAAGCTGCTTAAGCAGATAGCTCTCATTAGGAGAATGAATCGTGTCACGCTCCAATCCGAATCCCATAAGCAGAGGATCTATACCGAGGGTTTTCTGCAGGTCCGCAAGAATAGGAATGCTGCCGCCTCCCCTGCTCGGTACCGGTTCCACTCCATATACTTCAGCCATGGCCTTTGACGCTGCCTGATATGCAGGCGACGATATAGGTATCAGAAATCCGTTGCCTCCGTGATGAGGCGTAACCTCCACTTTCACATAATCCGGAGCAATCTCCTTGAAATGCTCTGTGAACAGGCGGGTGATGGTTTCGCTGTCCTGATTCGGAACAAGACGCATGGAAATCTTTGCATGCGCCACAGAAGGAAGCACCGTCTTTGCACCCTCGCCGATGTATCCGCCCCAGATTCCGTTCACATCAAGGCAAGGACGTATTCCGGTACGCTCCAGAGTGGTATAACCAGACTCTCCTTTCACTTCCTTTATGTCAAGGAACTCCTTATACTCATCAATGTCAAACGGTGCACGGGAAAGTTTTGCCCTGTCTTCGTCAGAAAGTTCAACCACATCATCATAAAATCCTTTTACTGTAATGTGCCCGTCCTTATCTATCAAAGATGAAATCATGTCACAAAGCACATTGACAGGATTGGCCACTGCCCCGCCATAATGTCCGGAATGCAGATCCTTGTCCGGCCCTGTCACTTTCACCTCCACATAAGAAAGACCTCTCATGCCGCAATTGATAGACGGCACAGCCTCAGATATCATTGTAGTGTCTGAAACCAGTATTATATCTGCCGCCAAAAGTTCCTTATGCTTTTCAGCCCACTTTGCAAGAGACGGACTGCCGATTTCCTCCTCACCTTCAAATATGAATTTCACGTTATGCCTGAGCAAGCCTTCACGGGCCATATACTCAAAAGCCTTGATATGCATGAACAGCTGCCCCTTGTCATCATTGGCACCGCGCGCATATATTGCTCCGTCACGTATTTCCGGCTCAAAAGGGTCTGATGCCCACAATTCGAGCGGATCAACCGGCTGCACATCATAGTGTCCATATACAAGGACTGTCCCGGCATCAGCACTGACGGTTTTCTGCCCGAAAACTACAGGATGTCCATCAGTTTCATAAACAGCAGCCTCATCAGCCCCGGCTTCCTTCAAAAGTTCCACAAGTCTTTCCGCGCACGCACGCATATCCGGACGATTCTGTTCAAGCGAACTGATTGAAGGTATCCTAAGAAGCGAGAACAGCTCATCGAAAAATCTGTCCTTATTAGTTTCAATGTAATTCTTCATGTGAACTATTTATTAATGTAGCATTTCTATCTTGGCTGCAATTAGCCACCAACCCCCACCATGAAACATGGCAAGCGTACAAATTTACATTTAATTTTGTTTCATTCAAACAAACAAGTGCGCAGACAATACGAATTGTAGCCATTATCACGATAACATATAAAACGGGAGGGCCGGACTTTCATTCCGACCCTCCAAACATATACTGCATACCCGTTTCATCTGGGCAATAAATCAAAATTCAAAAGCAAAAGAAACCTTAGGCATAGCTACGGCTTTGTTCTCTCCATACACAAATACAGATGCACCCAAAGACAGATTCAAACCTCTTTTTAAGGACAAGCCCCAGCTCCATCCGACGCAAGGCTCAATTTCAAAGGACTTGTCAAATACATTGCCGGCATGGCTGCCTATACTGAAACAATAACCAGCCTTGATTCCTGCCATAGGAGTGCTTTTTTTCTTCTGAAAGTAAGCATGATAATCAAGAAATACATGTCCGAAAGCGGGCAATTCATATATCGGAGCCAAAAACAATCCTGCACCGGCTCCAAGATAATGATGCTCATTAAACATATATCCGTGCGAAGTGTCGAAGCCCATCCAGACCAGATACTGGTCAGTAAATGCCACATTTCCACGATATCCCCTGCCACGGTAAGAAATCACCTCATCATCATTCTGCGCACTTGCGCTCAAACTGATAATTACAAGACCAGCAGCAATTGTCATCACTCTAAAGAAGTTCATCATAAATCATTTTGTCCGCGCCCAAATAATCAAAAACCTTGCCGTAACATGAATAATCAAAAATCGCACGATATTTTACTGTTTCCCATTACATCCCGAATATACGGCACGAAACAATTTCACAAAAGTGTTCCGCAATTTGCAAATACGCAAGTAGCCTGCTCAAAGCATGCAATGCAAGTCATCCTGTGCCGTACTTTGTAGAATTTGGCATAATATAATTATTACAATGTCCTTATAGACATTATAGATAAAGCAAAGTATAATCCTATACGGTACTGCGAAGATGGAGGGTGTGAATAAAAACAAAGACTCCTGTCCAGTTGAGATGATCTCAAAAGGACAGGAGTCCGAGAAAGTG
>DBLW01000096.1 GCA_002298075.1 Bacteroidales bacterium UBA714
GAGCAAAACGTCAAGCTTGCTTTGCTTCTGCCGAACATTCCGGCTCCAAATTCCCAAAATAGGAAGGCCCATGGATATTTTTTAAGACAAATCCGGACATAATATTTATTATTTATGTACTTTTGCCGCCCGTTCATAAAAAAAACAGATTATGTATTTGAAAGGCATATTGATTATTATCGGTTTCCTCGCATTGGGAAACGCGGCTTCGCTAATGCTCGGGAACTTCATCCCCGGAAGCGTATGCGGGATGGTCCTGCTCTTCGCAGCACTCGCCGCAAAAATCATCAAGGCGGACGAGGTAAGGCCTGTGGCTGATTTCCTTACAAAGAACATGTCACTTTTCTTCGTGCCGGCATCAATAGGAATCATGGAGCAGTGGGGACTGATAAGCAGCAGCCTCATAGGCTGGGTCGGGGTAATCCTCATCTCCACTTTGCTGGTTCTGATTTCGGTGGGAGGCACGCAAAGCTGCCTGATGAAAGCTCAGGATAAATTTCTCAATAGGAGAACGGAAAAATGCGCCGGACACAAAAACTTATTATGATGCAAACATATGACATCCCTGACGGGCTGATTTACAATGTGCCTGTCATGCTGGCCCTTACAATCGGGTCATACCTCCTTGGAATATATCTCAAGAACAAGTCCGGCCTGTCATTGCTGCATCCGTTCCTGATATGCATCCCGACGATAGTGGCAATCCTTTATTTCACCGGAGTTCCGTGCAGTTTCTATATGGAGGCAAACGGGATAATCGAATTCATGCTCGGCCCGAGCGTCGTGGCACTCGGCCTTCTTCTTTATGACCACATGGAAACAATAAGGAAAAATGCCCTTCCTATCCTCATATCCGTATTTACAGGAAGCGTAGTCGGTGTCGGAAGCGTCTATCTGCTGTGCAGAATCTTTGCCCTCGATGAAATTTTCGTGAAATCACTTGAACCCAAATCAGTAACCACTCCGATAGCCATGGACCTTTCGGCATCACTCGGAGGCAACGTGTCACTGACGGCAGTCTCGGTTGTCCTGTGCGGATTCATCGGGGCAGTAGCAGGGCCTGTGTTCCTGAGGATGTTCAGGATAGGCAACCCTGTGTCACGCGGCCTGGCCCTCGGATGCTCCGCACATGGGCTGGGAACCTCGAGAGCCATCGAGACAGGAGCGGTGGAAGGCGCTGTGAGCGGACTTGCTATTGCGCTGATGGGACTGATGACAGCTATCGTCATTCCCATATTCAATCTTCTTTTTCCTTTGCAGCAGTAGCCCCACAAGCATCCGCACCGATATCTCTATCAGATGTTCTCAAGAGAAAAGCCGTCAGAGCACCACGTGCAGAATGCTCCGCCGTCATCATATATAAGGCAGCCCTCCACTTCAGGTGACGAAGATATGAACTCTTTGGAAGCCTCAAGACCTATTACCATGCAATAGGTAGCATAAGCGTCAGCAAGCATGCCGTCGTGCGCTACAATTGTCGCGCTCAGGAGCGAATGGCTGACCGGATAACCGGTGCGCGGGTCAATTGTATGGGAATATTTCTTCCCGTCACGCATATAGAATTTGCGGTAGTTTCCTGATGTAACGACCCCGTGAGGTCCCTCCGGAACCCGGAATATTCCGTGCATCTGAGCCCCAGGGTCATTGTTTCCGTCAACAGGGCGGTCTATGCCGAGAGTCCACGGCTTGCCCTGCGGATTCTTTCCGTCGCAGAAGATTTCACCGATTTCAACCATCATATCCTTCACTCCTATCGAATAAAGATATCGTGCGACCACATCGCAGCTATAGCCCTGGGCTATGGCATTATAGTTGAGCCTCGGCAAAACGGTGTCCGCCTCACAGACAAGCATGGCAGCCGGCTCCAATGTTCCGTCAGGGGAAATCGCCTTGCGGATGTCATCCTTGAGACGTCCCATACCTGACATTGCGAGCATCTGCCGGACTTTCCCGTCAGAAGGCATGGCGTCATCAGTAAATCCGAAGCCCCATATATCATAAAGCGGAGCAGAAGCCACGTCAACTGCCCCAGAGGTGATGTCATATACACGGCGTGCATGTCCATAAATATCAATGAACAGGCTGTCCGGAGTCACAGTCCGGCCGGCATTGAAGCGGCTGAGCAATGAATTCCTGTTATACCCGGAAAGCGAGCTGTCGATGTTCTGAAGAATTGCATCCACTGAGTCACGGACAGTCTCAGCCGGAACCTTAATCATGCCGCCGGTTCCGTTGAGATTGATTTTGACTGTATATGTGCCTCCCTGGGCATATCCGGAAATGGTGATGTACCTGTCAGACGGTGCACAGCCCACTGCTGCGGCAGCAATTGCAGCCATGCAGATGCAGGCTCTCATATTCTTGAAAAATTTTTCCATCATATCTATGAAAATTCATGTTCAGCCGGACTCTTCCGCAATCCGGCGCACAAAAATAGTCATTAATTCCATTCCGACATCCTCCTGTACCCTGACAATCCGAAATTTCTCCGGCTATGCACAATTACGCAGCTCCGGCGCTAACCACTCTCATACGGCATAGCGGCAAAGTATTTGCATGCAGGCACAGGTTTTTTAAATTAAAACCGTATATTTGCAAATTGCACTTTAACAATCGACAACAGATGAAGATGAGTTTAAGAAAACTTAATTCAATTATTTTGGCCGGGGCAGTAATCCTGTCCGCAGTTTCATGCAAAGACGATGACGAGCTTACGGCAGGCCCTTCACTGAACGGCAAATTGAAAATATCCGTACCGGCATACATAGCCCAGAAAGCTACAGTCGCAATGAAACAGACCGGCGCGTCACATCCGGAGGGCGCAGGAATCGGCTACAGCTGGAGAGTGACCCCCGTAATGACAAAAAGCGACACAACAAGGCTGGAAAGCGGACTTGACAAGGACGGAAACGAATCCGACGGTTCTTTCACATATACTTTCCCAGACACATTGAAGGCATACACAGTGACTTGCTATGCTTTCGCAAAAGGTTATTCCGGAATTACGGCTACGGCATATCCGGAGATTGTCAAGGGAGGCGTGAACGGTTCAGTTACCGGAATCGACTTTTCAAGCAGCAAGACCGAGACAATAGCAGGACAGACCTACTATATAACAAGCATAGGCGGACGTGACTGGCTCAGGCGCAATGTTTCAAACGGCAACTCCGGCCTTCCATACCGCAACTGCAAAGCCATGAACGATGTCTTGGGCCGTTTCTACAATTGGAACGATGCAAAGAACGCATGTCCCCAGGGATGGGAACTTCCTTCAGAAGAAGACTGGACAGCATTGGCAAAAGCGGCAGGTGCGTCTGGTGAGCCTGAAAAATACAAGAAAATCGAAGGAGTCGCCGCGGCACTAATGGCGGACGCAAAATTCAACGGGACAAAAATGTGGGAATACTGGCCGGCGGTCGGTGAGATAACTGACGCGGCAGGAATCTCCATGATACCAGCAGGCTTCACTTCATTGGGCACAGCCGACCCGAATTCTGAAGAAAATGCAGAAAAAAGCCCTCTCCGCCCGCATATGGAGTTCCTGTATCCGGGAGCGGTCTTCCAGGGAGTGAAAGAATATGCCGTATTCTGGACCGGAGACCTGGTGGAGGGAGAGCCCGGCATGGCATACTACAGGTACATCATTGCCGACCAGCCTGACCTGCAGATAGGAAAAGGAGACATAAACACATTCGGAGCATCAGTCAGATGCGTCCGCAAAAAATAATATCCCGGCAAGGGGCATAAAATCTTTAAAGACATGAAAAAAGGTATAATAGCATTGATTGCAGTAGCAGCCGTCCTTCTTGGTTGCTTCCTGTGGGCACAGAACGCATTCAACAGGATGGTAACGGCAGAAGAGGGAGTAAGCGCGGCATGGTCACAGGTCGAGAACGTCTACCAGCGCAGGGCAGACCTGATTCCGAATCTCGTCGCCACAGTGAAAGGATATGCCGAGCATGAGTCCAGGACACTTGAGAATGTAATCGCAGCACGATCAAAGGCGACACAGGTCACTGTTGACCCGGAGAATCTTTCCGCAGAAGACATCGCCCGCTTCAATCAGGCCCAGGGAGAGCTTTCAAGCGCACTCGGAAGGCTGCTCATGATTACGGAGAATTATCCTGACCTTAAGGCAAACAAGAACTTCAGCGAGCTTCAGGCACAGCTGGAAGGCACTGAAAACAGGATTGCCACAGAAAGGATGAAATTCAACGAGGCTGCAAGGAGCTACAACACCCTCATCAGAAGATTCCCGTCAAACATCATCGCTTCCATGTTCGGATTCGAGAAAAAGGGATATTTTGAGGCACAGGCCGGGGCGGAAACTGCACCTAAAGTAGAATTCTGATAAACAATATCCTATTTTGAGAATTATCTGACCGCGGCACGGCAGCCCTCTGCCTGGACACGGTCAGTTTTTATTTGCCATATATGAAAAAGAATCCGATACACTATTGCCTGTGGCTTGCTGCGCTGCTCTGCATCTCATACGTATTCGCCATCACGGCATCGGCCATACCGCAGCGTCCCCAGCCCCCTCGCCTGGTAAACGACTTAGCAGGCATATTCACTCCGGCGCAGACAGCATCTCTTGAAAGGGTCCTGACCGCTTTCGACGACTCGACCTCAAACCAGATAGCCGTGATAACCGTGACGGACCTGGAAGGATATGAGGCCTCCGAATATGCCACAAGGACAGGAATAGAATGGCAGGTCGGGAGCAGCGGTTTCAACAACGGAATCGTAATGCTCATCAAGCCAAAGACTGGAAAGTCATCCGGAGAAGTGTTCATTGCTGTGGGATACGGCCTTGAAGGAGCTATTCCGGACGCATATGCCAAAAGGATAATCGACAATGAGATGATTCCCAGATTCATGGAAAACGATTATTTTGCAGGTGCCGCTGCCGGCTGCGTAACATTGATGAAGCTGGCATCCGGAGAAATCTCGGAGCCGCGTGAGAGGAAGAATTATGATGCGCTTATATCCGTTGCATTCGTCATATTGCTCATAGTGCTGGCCGTGATAATCTCGATAGCTGACAAGAACGGCAAGAACGGAGGCTCTAACGGCGGAAGAGGACGGCGCATATACACCGGACCGGTCATCATCGGCGGAAGAGGCCCATTTGGAGGAGGGGGTTCATTCGGAGGTGGATTCGGCGGCGGTTTCGGAGGCTTCGGAGGAGGTTCCTTCGGAGGCGGAGGAGCAGGAGGAAAATGGTAAGGGACATCGCCATACGTTCCGGGAACGGCTGGCTCAGCGCAAATCTGTTACAGTCCAATCCGCTCCGAAAGCAAAGTCAGGACGGAAAGCACCCGAAGGCTTATTCATAAGGGACTTCATGGAGACGACCTCTACCTTTACGTCAGTTCCGTCTGACATGCTGAATTCCCCGCCCAGCAAAATACCGGCGGACGTGACATCCACGTCCGCCTTTTTTATTCCGCAGTCTTCTTTTGCAGACAGTTCATATCTGTACCTGTTTCCGGATGAAGATGCATTCCGGACATAAAACAACTCATCAAGACGTACAATCAGCAGCGCAGGATTTCCCAAAGCCGCACCTGTCACGTTTTCAGCAGTCTCCACCACAGCCTCCAGTGCATCATGGTCAACAGTCCAGACTGATTCCCCGTCACAGAAAATATCCAGTCCGTTCCCTGACATGAAATAAGAGTCCCCCTGCACAAGCAAAGTGGCCTCCCCCTTCAGCAAGGTCTTTCCGAACCTACCTTCATAGCTGAGCACAAGCTCCACGCAAGATGATGAAAAAGCATTGTACAGCCTGTCCAATGGCGATTGGGCAAGAGCAGCGGCACAAGACAGCACCGCCACAAAAGCCGTCAGCACAATTTTTTCCGCTATTGCCGCCATAACCGTCATTGCTGCAGGAATGGAGCCATAACCTCTTCAAGCTCAATAAGGTCGGCGACAAGCACCTGACGAGGCTTCGAACCTTCCTGAGGGCCTACGATTCCGGCTGACTCGAGCTGGTCCATCACACGTCCTGCACGCGCATATCCCATTCCCATCTTCCTCTGCAAATCTGAAGTAGAGCCTTTTTGCGTCTGAACTACAAGACGGGCCGCATCCTCAAACAGAGGGTCAAGATTCTGCATGTCAATCATGCCGCCTCCTGACTCACCGTCCTGGGACACAGGAACAGGGAGATAATATGGAGTATTGTAGCATTGCTTGTACCCTGTCTGCTTCTCGATGAAGCTTGTTATCCTGTTTATCTCCTTCATCTCCACAAGGGCGCACTGCACACGCTCCATATCGACACCGGCATAATACAACATGTCTCCGCGTCCGATAAGATTCTCCGCTCCGCTCGTATCAAGAATAGTGGAAGAGTCAATCCTCGACACCACCCTGAAAGCGATTCTGGTCGGGAAGTTAGTCTTGATAAGACCTGTAATCACGTTGACCGAAGGACGCTGCGTAGCTATTATGACATGAATGCCGGCAGCCCTTCCCTTCTGTGCAAGACGTACAATTGAAGCCTCTATGCTCTTGGCCGCCTTTCTCGCCTCAGGACCAGTTCCGCCTGCCATTGTAAGGTCGGCATACTCGTCTATGACCACTACCAGATAAGGCAGATACTTGTGTCCGTCTGTAGGCAGCAGGTGACGGTCTTTGTATTTCTCATTATATAGCTTGAGATTGTTCACTCCGGCAAGAGCAAGGAGCTTATAACGCTCATCCATCTCCATGCAAAGGGAATTGAGGATTTCCTCCGCAGACTTAGGGTCTTTGACAATGGCATGCGACCTTTCGTCCTGCTCGCTCGCCGCAAGAGGAAGAACGGCAAGATAATGCTTTATGAGAGACTCATATGCAGTGAACTCCACCATCTTCGGGTCTATGAAAACGAATTTAAGTTCAGAAGGATGCTTGGCATACAGGAGCGAAGACACTATCACATTCAATCCTACGGACTTGCCCTGCTTTGTCGCTCCGGCAATAAGGAGGTGAGGTGCATCAGCAAGGTCAAAAATCTTGACCCTCTTGGTAATCGTATATCCTATGGCTACCGGAAGCTCCGCCTTGCTCTCACGGAAAGCGGCATCATTGAACATCGCCTTGAGAGGCACAATGGAAGGCGTGCTGTTGGCCACCTCAATTCCGACGCAATCAGGCAGCGTCACTATACGCACCCCCTTGGCATTCAATGCCATGGCTATCTCCCTGTGCAGATTCTCAATTGAAGAAACCTTTACCCCGGGAGCCGGAACCACCTTGTAAAGCGTGACGGTAGGTCCAACAACCGCAGTGACCTTTGTAACCTCGACCCTGTAATTCTGGAGGGTCGCACGTATCATATTGTTATTAGTGTCAAGTTCCTGCTGGCTAACCTGATGCTGCCCGCCTGCATAATCGTCCAAAAGGTCAAGAGGAGGGAAAGTGAATCTCTCAAGCTCTTCCCTGTTGTCTATACGCGGCAATTCCTTTGTGACCTTCGCACTGAAGTCATAATCCACAACAACCTCCATCTCGGACGCCCCTGCCGCATTGCCAGAAGTCCCACCCGATGCAGTTTCTCCAACGGCAGCTTTCACAGCAAGCGTTCCCGACGGCGCCGTTTCTCCAAGCGATATTTCTCCAACTGCAGTTTCAGGATTTTCATCCGTCACAACCTGTACATCTCCGTCCACAACAAAGCCTTCATTTGAAGACACATAATGAGGCCCGTCCTCTTCATTCTCCCAAGGTGCCTTTTCATCCTCAGGTTCAAAAGGCGGGTCCAAGTCGTCATCATCTGGAACAGCCGCAACAGTTTCATCCGCATCATCTTCCTGTCCCGGCTCCGCAGCAGGACATGCGCCGGAACTATCTCTTTCCCCTGTCCTTGCAAACCATGCGGAAAATCTTCCGCTGACAAACAGAAGCCACACGACTGACAAGGCAAGCAGGATGCACACAGTCACAACGCTTCCAAACAGATTCTTCATACCGCTCACGACAGCATAGCCGGCATCTCCGCCAAGCCCTCCGCCGAAAACATTTCCCGAACCGAAAACAGACAATATTAGAGAGGCGATAAAAGCACCGCTCACAGTTATGAGCGAAGTTTTCATCAGCCCTATGCTCCTCTGCCAGAAAAACAGCCTGTACGCCACGGCACCCAGCAGAAAGACAAAGGCGAAGCTGCCGAGACCGAGAAAACCGGATACAAGGAAACGGCTCCATTTGTAGCCTATCTTCCCGCCCCAGTTTCCGACTTCGACTCCTGCCGCCATCATGTCCTCCTGCGAAAGCAGGCTCTGGTCAGCCTTCCAGGTGAACAGATAGGAAACTATGGAAAGGAAAGTGAAAATCACAAAGACGAAGACAGCCACGCCCGCGCACTTGAGCAGGTTCGACTTCTTGTCCGGATCCATATCAGAAAAGAACGAGAAGCGCGAACGCTTCTCTTCCTTCATGTCATCACTCTTTTTTG
>DBLW01000002.1 GCA_002298075.1 Bacteroidales bacterium UBA714
TCGGCTGCATGGCGCCTGTCTGAAGAGCCTTTCATGGCTCAGGTCAAGCCAGTAATGAACAATGCCAAGATAAGGATTTCTTATGGCTCTCTCGGAAACCAGAACATCGGATATTACGATTATTACCAGACAGTTGATACTAAGGGTAATATGAGCTATACGTTTGATGGCCAGTCTCTTGCAGGTCATGCTGTAGTGGATGATCCGGTTTCGTCCGGAACCTGGGAGACTGTCGTTACGAAAAATATCGGCCTTGATCTCGGCTTCCTGAAAGACAGGCTGAATTTTTCCGGTGACATGTATATCCGTGACACAAAGGGAATCCTTACCATAGGCAAGCAGCTCCCTTCAATCTATGGCGCCACTGAGCCTAAGGTAAATGCGAATGACATAAGGACCAGGGGATGGGAAATCCAGATAGGATGGAAAGACTCCTTCATGATAGGGGGACATCGCTTCGATTATAGCATCGGAGGTAATCTGGCGGATTATACGGCACGATATACAAAGGCAGATAATCCGTCCGGAATCATATCGGAACCATATGTTGGAAAGCAACTCGGCGAAATTTGGGGATTCCGTGTAGGCGGCTTGTTCGCAAATGATGAAGAGGCTGCCGCATATGCCGCGAAAATCGACATGTCACAGGTCTGCAAGGACTATTATGAGTCTGTCGGAGATTATGGCAAGGGAGTCCGCGGAGGAGACATGAGGTATCTTGACCTTGACGGGAATAATGTGCTCACATTCGGAAGTTCCACTCTTGATGACCCTGGAGACCGTGAGGTGATTGGAAACTCGCAGCCGAGATTCCTGTATGGATTCAATGCCGGATTCAGTTTCTTCGGCTTCGACTTCTCGGTATTTTTTCAGGGAATCGGTCATCAGGACTGGTATCCTGGTTCGGACAACCAGCGGTTCTGGGGACCATATTCAAGGCCTTACACTACGTTCATCGGCCGGGACTTCATGTCGCAGGTATGGTCTGAGACTAATCCTGACGCATATTTCCCGCGTGCCAGGGGATACTCTGCGCTCAATGCAGGCTCGTTGTACTATACCAATGACCGCTATCTGCAGAACCTGGCCTATCTGCGCCTGAAAAACCTGACTTTCGGATATACCGTTCCGGCAAAGGCTCTTGCAAAGGCAGGGATAAGCAATCTGAGGATATATTTCAGCGGTGAGAATCTATGGTACACGAGTCCGCTTCACTCGAAATATGCCGACCCGGAATTTCTTGCCGTGGCCAGCGACAAGAATGGTGATACATATTCTTTCTACAAGACATTCTCATTTGGCGTGACACTGGACTTTTAATCAGAGGAGATATGAAACCGTACATTAAAATTGGGGGCATCATTATGCCGGGCTATAGGAAAACTGTTCTTGCACTCAGCCTTTTGGCCTTGGTGTCTTGTGATGATTTCCTTACAAGAGTTCCGAAAGACGAACTCACCCCTGAAAAATATTTCACTACCGAGACGGAATGCCGTCTTTATACTAATGAGTTCTATACCATCTTGCCGGAGGGAAGCGCGATTTATACTGAAGATGCCGATTACATCATTCCTCTCGGGCTGTCCAATGAAGTCATAGGAAACAGGACTGTTCCAGTAACTTCATCGGCGTGGAACTGGGACAAGCTCCGTGACATCAATTTCTTCATAGAGCATTCCGGACAATGCCGTGACGTAAATGTGAGAAACCGTTATGTCGGCGTGGCCCGCTTTTTTCGGGCGTTTTTCTATTTCGAGAAGGTGAAGCGTTTCGGGGATGTGCCGTGGGTTGACGTTCCGCTTGATGCGGACGACAAGACTCTCTACAAAGGACGTGACGACAGAAGGGATGTAATGCGGAACATACTTGCGGACATAGATTTCGCCATAGACAATCTGCCGGTGTCAAAAGATGTCTATAGTGTGACTAAATGGACTGCGCTTGCTCTGAAGTCCCGTATTTTTCTGTTTGAAGGGACATTCCGTAAATATCATGGCCTTGACGGATGGGAAGGATGCCTCAGTGAAGCAGTAAGCGCTTCCGAGACTTTCATAAAGACTTCAGGATACGGACTGTATTCAGAGGGAAGCATGCCGTATAGGGATTTGTTTGCCATGCTCAATTCAGACAGGACGGAAGTCATCTTGTCAAGGGCCTACGCGTCTGCACTCGGACTGGTTCATGACTCCAACGGACGTTACACCTCACTTTCTATGGGACGTCCGGGAATGGCCAAGGATGTCGTGAACATGTATCTCATGAAAGACGGAACGAGGTTCACCGACAAGCCGGGATATGAGAAAATGAATTTTGCGGAAGAGACGGCGGACCGTGACCCGAGGCTTGCACAGACCATAAGGACACCTGGGTACAAGCGTATAGGAACAAGCCTAGCCCTTGCTCCGGACATGGCTGCGACAATGACGGGCTATCAGATAATCAAATATGTCGGTGAGTCGAAATATGATTCCTACAAGTCTTCTGAGAATGATTTGCCTGTTTTCAGGACGGCGGAGGTCATGCTGAATCTTGCAGAGGCAAAGGCTGAGCTGGGAACCTTGTCGCAGGGTGATTTGGACGCTACGGTAAATAAGCTCCGCAGGCGTGCCGGGATGACAGGAATGCTCAGCATGGATGCTGCAAATGCTTCTCCTGACGGTTATCTTTCTGACCCTGTGACCGGGTATTCCTGCGTAAGCGGGCCGAATGCCGGAGTGATTCTGGAAATCAGGAGAGAAAGGACCGTGGAGCTTTTTGCTGAAGGATTCCGCTATTGGGACATCATGAGATGGAAAGCCGGCAAGCGGTTCGAGAGACCTTTCTACGGGATGTACTTTCCTGGTCCCGGACAATATGATTTGGACGGGAACGGTACCATTGACTATGTGATTTATGAGGGGGCTAAGCCTGCCGAGCAGCATGGTGCCGTTTATGTCTCACTTGCGGAAGCCAACCTGTCTTCTCAGGGATACATTACTTGCCATGGCGACATTACCCGTAAATTTGATGAGAGCAAGGATTATCTGTATCCGATTCCGACCAAGGACATAGTTCTAACGCAAGGAGCCATAAAGCAGAATCCGAATTGGGAGGACGGTCTCAGTTATGAATGAGCAGGGCGCGGACAGGCAGATGTTTTTTAAAAAATGAAAAAATGATTGGAAATATGAGAAATACTATAATTTGGTTGCTTTTCCTTATACTGGCTGTTTCATGCCAGGAGGGGCCTGATATGCCTATGCAGTCCTTGACCTTGGACAAGGAGGTCATTGTGGCCCCTTCCATGGGTGCGGACTATGACGTGAAGGTTGGTAGCAATACTGCATGGAAAGTCAGATGGTCGTCTGTTGACTGGATTATGCCGTCTGTAACTGAATTTGTCGGTTCGTCCGGTTTCGTGCTTGATGTGGCCGCAAATGATGGGGAAGAGCGTACCGGCCGAATTGCCGTAGAAACATCCGACGGTTCGATAAGCCGTGACATTACGGTTGTGCAGGCCGGGGTGAAGTCTGACGGATTCATATCTGTCAGTGCGCTCAGGCAGATGGAAAAAACTGGGGAGAAGGTGACTGTTGACGCAGCAGGAACCAGAATTAAAGGCTTTGTGGTCACTGATTCTGAAAGCGGAAACTGGCCGGCAGGTTCATTTGCTGTCGAAGATTCTTTCTTGCAGCCGTATTCAGGTATAACGGTTTTCTTTGATGGTGAATATGAGGCGTTTGCATTCGGTGAGGAGGTTGCGGTAGAACTGGATAAGGCCGTGCTGGGACGCAATGGGGACGGATTCCTTACAGTTTCTCCGGCCACTGTGCCTTCAAGAACAGAAAGCACTCCTATAAATGTCAAGACGCATATGATAAGCTTTACCGATTTGGCGGACGGGATTTATGAGTCTATGTTTGTCCAATTGGACGGCTTTCAGGTGACCTCCGATTATCTCGGAGGAGCATTGGGGATGTCCCCTTTGTTTGAAAATGAAGATGCGGACAATCTTCGTCTTATGGTCGGAGAAGAAGCCGCGTTTGCGGTAGAAAGTTATCGCGATGGTGCCGGGACTGTGGCGGGAATTGCCGGCGGGGCAGCAGCCGTTCCGGGAATATGGCCGATGCGCAAATCTGATGTAGCCTTGTCTGACATGCGTATCGGAGTAAAGGCCGGAATCCGCAAGCTGCCTTATGTTTTCTCTTTCTATTGTAAAGAGCAGACGAACAAGACGCCGAAATACATTGACTGGTTCAACTTGAGCTATAACGCTTCTTCAAAGCTCCTTCAGGGCGTAATTGCAAGGGATTCTGACGAGACAAAGGGAGTGTCACTTGAAGTTACTGCATATGGCTCGGACGCATCCAAGATTTATGGTCCTAATTTCTGGGCTGAGGCAGGGGCGCATGACAATCTCAACACTTCAGGCTTCGTTTCCCTTGATTGCAAGACTGTTCCTACGGCAGAATGCGGGTGGCTGCTTAATGTGCCTTTGCAGATGGAAATGCCTAAGGATTTCAATCTCTCTTTCGGATTGACCGCCAACAACAAATACACTCTCGGGGAGTGGGCCGTATTCTGGTCAACTGACAAGTCCGGTTGGCAGGAGGCAGGAAGAATCGTTATCCTGAAACCTAAGGCCGGAGGGAGCAATTATTGGTATTTCACCGTTCCTGTAAGTCTACCTGCATCTTTGCCTGCCGGGTCTATGCTTTATATAAAGCTTGTGCCTCAAGGCTCTGACGGGACAGACGGTTATAAGGGTGCTGACGGACACGGCTCGTCTTGCTATGTGTGCCTGCATTCGGCAATAATCCTGTCACATGAGCAGCTTGGGGATACTCCGGTGCCTTCGGGAGCCGTTTATTTCGAACCTTTCGACAATCTTGTTGCTGGGATGGATTATTTCATCGGTGACAGGCTCGGCGGGCTTGCGAATTATTGTGCCGGAGAGATTTCATCGTGGCCAGCGGAAAAGAGCCGTGGAATGTCCGGATCTAAGGTCATGGAGCGTCCAGGCTATGCGCAAATCGGTTTCGTCAACACAGAAAGTGCCTC
This sequence comes from Bacteroidales bacterium UBA714, assembly GCA_002298075.1. Lineage (GTDB taxonomy): Bacteria > Bacteroidota > Bacteroidia > Bacteroidales > UBA932 > Cryptobacteroides. The sequence continues at coordinate 5,041 of DBLW01000002.1, forward strand.
AAGCAGGACAGTCTATGTGAACGAGAAAGGTTCTCTGCTAACTCCGGCATTGGGGCGTTCTGGTGATTTTTCCCTGTCTTTCAAGGCATGCGCGTACCGTACCCCTGCCATAAGGCCTAATGCATCGGCAAGCACTCCTGATGTCGGCCGTCCTGATATAACCTCGGCCGTCGTGGAGATAATAGGGGGAGGTACTGTAAACGGAAAGACGTCGGCAACCGTCTCTGGGCTTCCTGTTGATTCTTTCAGGACATTCTCGTTGAACATCGTTGGCGCGACGGAGAATACGCAGATAAAATTCACAAGCGCACCTGCTGACGGGGAGTTCTCCCGCTGGTTTATAGATGATATACTTGTTTCAGAATAATAATACTTTTAATATGAAGAAGATGATTCTATTCTCATTTCTTGTTTTCATGTCCCTGTGTTCTTTTCCCGGATGCGAAAAGGCTTTGGACAATTCCGGATTTATTCCTGAGTTTGTTTATGACGGGTCCGGTGAGGATATCGGCAATGAGCAGCTGGGAGAAACCGTCCCGGACAATGTGCCTGTGGACCAGGTGAAAGTCATATCTTTCAATGTGCGTGTCGGTACTGGCGACAAGAATACCAAGAATGCGTGGGACTTGCGCAAAAAGGCAATAGGCCCGCTTCTGACCAAAGAGAATCCTACAGTTTTCGGTGTTCAGGAGGCAATCAAAGAGCAGATGGACTATATGAAGCAGGTGCTTCCGGATTATGATGCCGTCGGAGTGGGGCGTGACGACGGTGTGGAAAAAGGGGAGCATATGTCGATATTCTGGAAACGTGACGTGGTGATTATGGAGAAATCCGGAACATTCTGGCTTTCGCAGACTCCGGATGTGCCCTCCAAGGGTTGGGATGCCAATTATTATAGGACCGCTACTTGGGCTATATTCAAGGTGAAGGCTACGGGAGAGAGGTTTTTCTATATGAACACTCACCTTGACCATCAGGCCAGGCTGGCAAGGGAAAATTCGATTCTGCTGATTTGTGACAAACTGAGGGAGTTGAATCCTGAGGGCTACCCTGCAATACTGACTGCGGATTTCAATTCGAAGACGACCGATGCGATATTCGACCCTCTGAAGCTTGTGATGGAAGAAGCGCGTGCTGCTGCCCCTGTGACGGACAATCTCGGAACGTTTAACGGATGGGGAACTTCGGACTCGGTCATTGACCATATCTTTTGCAGCGGTTTCAGCATCCTTTCCTACAGGACAATCCGGGATGTATATCTGGGGGTGCAATATGCCTCAGACCATTATCCGATTTCTGCCATGCTTAAGTTTCCTCAGGCGGACTGATTTGTTCCCGTTAAAATGCAGTAGTGCCAGATGCCCGACAATCCGGGGCACCTGGCACGCCAGCGAAGTATGGGACATCGGATGTAAAATATAGTTCGTTGATTAATATGATTTTGTGTAATGATGGGTGCGAAAATCTTAGCACTCATCATTGCGTAATTGTCAATGTATAAGGTGTTTGTGTTTTACGTTCCATTTTCTCGTTTTGAATCCTCGTAAATAATTCCAATCTTTGCACAATGCTGCAACAGGAATTTTTGCCGCGATGTTTGATTTTCTAACGTGATATAGGATTATGGGGGGACGGGACAGAAAATTTTTCAGCTATGCTGTCAATCATATTTACCAGAACACAAAAGACGGAATAAATATCTTCTATTCAGTGGAAGATTATCTTGTCTATTTTACTATTTTCTCAAACAGCATGGCAAAATATGGTATAACGGTTTATGGACTTTGCCTGATGTATGACCATATACACGCATTGCTGTCAGTTCGGGAGCAAAGCAGTCTGTACAAAAGTGTCGGTGAAACGACATCAAGGTTTGTAAAGGAGTATAATATCGAGTATTCCCGTAAAGGCCCGCTGTTCAACAGCCCGTTCGGAAGTGCTGTCAAGATTGGTGAAAAGAAAGTCCGTACAGCAATATCCTATCTGTATAATAATCCAGTGGAAAAGAAATTATGCTGTAAGGCAGAACAGTATAGGTGGAACTTCATTGCATATATTGATTCTCCATCACCCTTTTCTGAGAAGCGGACTTGCCGTGAGTCTTCTTTTGAATTGCTCAAATCAAAAAAGGAAGTGAAAAACACCTTTAATGCGGGTTGCCATCTAAACTACACTTTACTGAAGCGACTCCTTTCAAAGCTGGATATGAAGGAGAGGGATATTCTGGTTGATTATGCCATAGGCCTGTATAGCAGATTGGATTATAAGGGACTGGTCCGGTATTATGGCGGATATCACAAAATGCTTGTCGCAATAAATTCGAATACAGGAAGCGAATACGATATTCCTGAGACGTTCTATAAGGCTCCGGATACAGCATATCGGGAAATGATACGCTATGTGGAAGATATTTGTGGAATCAGGCCTGCCGGCAATGTGGTGTCATTGCCTATGTCCGTGAAATACGAACTTTATTCAAGATTGAAGCGCATCACAGGGGCTCATGATTTCCAGATAAAGAAATTTCTCCACCTACCTTCAAATTATCGAAAATTGTAAAATATTGTATAATAGTATTTTACGTGATAATGGGTGCCTAGGTTTTGGTACCCATTATCACGTAATTATCCGATTATCAGATAGTTGTATTTTGCGCTCAAATCTATTGTCTATTAGGCAAGAAGTTTCTTGACGATGGCGGAAATGACCCTTCCGTCGGCAAGTCCGGCAAGACGTTTGGTCGCGACACCCATAACCTTGCCCATGTCAGAAGGCTTGCTTGCCCCGACTTCCGCAATGATTTTCACCAGTTCTGTCTCGACCTCAGCCTCGCTCAGCTGCTTCGGAAGATATACCTCCATTGCGGCTGCCTCAGCCATCTCGTTTTCGGCCAGTTCCGGACGTCCCGCATCATTATACTGCTGTGCGCTCTCCTTGCGCTGCTTCACCAGTTTCTGGATAAGCTTCACTATATCCTGGTCGCTTACCTCTCCAGTGCCGCCCTCCGCTGTCTTTGCCAAAAGTATTGCCGCCTTTATTGCCCTGAGTGAGGCCAGGCGTACCGTCTCCTTTGCTTTCATTGCCGCAACCATGTCGGCCTGTATCTGCTTTTCGAGTTCCATAATGTTTTAATTTATCTGTATTTTTCATACTCAGGCATTGCTATTCCTGAAATGAAATCCTTGAATTTCTTGTCATCCTTGGGGCATATCACCAGCACATCATCGGTATCAATAACCATGTAATCCTCGAGACCTTTGATTGCAACCAGCTTTTTCTTGTTCCGTGACACATACATGACCCCATGTGCATCCTCTGTCAGGAGTTTCTCCGAGTTGATTGCGTTGCCGTCATTGTCCTTTGACATATAATCATATAGAGATTCCCATGTGCCGATGTCTGTCCAGCCGAATTTCACCGGACATATCCACGCCCTGTCAGTCTTTTCCATGACACCGTAATCTATCGAGATATTCAGGCAGTCTGTATATGCCCGTGCAATGAAGTCACCCTCTATTTTGGTTCCTATCGCATGTTCCCATC
>DBLW01000049.1 GCA_002298075.1 Bacteroidales bacterium UBA714
AGGTCAAAGATACAAAGTTTGAAAGCAATTCACAACAATTTAACCCTTAAACACTTACACAAGTATGAATATGTAACCGGCACACCCGTCAAGACACAAACAATTTTATAGCAAGGACATTATGCCAAAGCAGGATTCAAAGTAATCCATGAATATAATGTAATCACCCCAAACATGCCTCCATTTCCTGATAACAGAGCAATCTTTCCCATCACATATTTGCTTTTTACAGAAAACTGCGTATTTTTGCAGAAGTTTGAAGCAATTCACAATAAGGATTATTCCGTTGTGCAAACATTTAAAGCGGGGCCTTTGGGTCTCGCTTTCTCTTTGATTCTTTTGCACAATGACGCAGGAAGTCTTCTTTAAAGATTGGGCTCATAATCAATCACTTGCAGTTACCGCTCAACAATCACATAAAAACACCGCACATTATTATTTGATTTTCACGCAAGATTTCTCTAAATTTACAAGCAAACTGCATAAGTATAACAGAACACATTTTAATCATGAAAAATATCCTCGGCCTTGATCTTGGAACCACATCTATAGGATGGGCATTTGTCAAAGAAGCTGAAACGTCTGAAGAGAAGTCATCTATCGTCAAGATAGGAGTCAGAGTCAATCCGCTCACAGTCGATGAGCAGACAAATTTCAATAAAGGAAAGCCTATCACCACTAATGCGGAACGCACACTCAAACGGGGAGCCAGAAGAAACCTGCAACGCTACAAACTGCGTAGGGCGTACCTTATAAACGAACTCAGGAATGCTGGTCTGATAACAGATGCGGCAATTCTTACGGAGCAAGGTTCGGGAAGCACATTTGAAACCCTGAGGCTGAGAGCCAAATCCGCTACAGACAAGGTTTCTCTTGAAGAATTTGCACGCATTCTCTTGATGATAAACAAAAAGCGGGGATATAAGAGCAGCCGCAAAGTGAATAATGATGAAGACGGGCAGCTCATAGACGGGATGACGGTTGCGAAAGCCTTATATGATAATAGCCTCACTCCCGGACAGTATGTATATCAACTCATCAAGTCCGGGAAAAAGTATATTCCGGATTTCTACAGGTCAGACTTGCAGTCCGAATTTGACAAGGTTTGGGAATGCCAGAAAAAGTTCTACCCGGAGATATTTACTGATGCACTGAAAAGCGAGCTGGAAGGCAAGAACGAGAAACAGACATGGGCAATATGTGAAAAGCATTTCAGGATAAACGGAATAAGCCGCACAACCAAAGGAGAGGAACTCAAAAAAGAAAATTACTTGTGGAGGACAAAAGCCATTGAAGAACAGATGGACCTCGAGTCTTTGGCTGTTGTCTTTCAAAAGATAAACTCCCAGATAAACGGCTCAAGCGGGTATCTCGGAGCAATCAGCGACCGCAGCAAAGAATTATATTTCAACAATCAGACTGTGGGGCAATATCTTGCTCAAAAGATAAGCGGAGATTCTCATTTCAGCCTGAAGAACACGGTCTTCTACAGGCAGGACTATATGGACGAGTTCGAAAGAATCTGGTCTGTGCAAGCGAAGCATCATCCGGAACTTACGGATGAGCTTAAAAAACGTGTACGAGACATCATCATATTTTACCAGCGCCCTCTCAAAAGTCAGAAAGGGCTTGTAAGCATATGTGAACTTGAAGGACGTGAGATTGAAATCACCTGTGACGGAAAGATAAAGAAAAAGCTGGTCGGCCCGAAAGTCTGTCCAAAATCTTCTCCACTGTTCCAGGAGTTCAAGATTTGGCAGGTGCTCAACAATCTGACAGCAAACAAGAGATATCTGTCACAGGAGGAGAAAGAACGTCTGTTTGACAGGCTTTGCACATGTGACAAACTTTCCAAAGCCGAAATCATAAAATGCCTTTCTCCGGAAAAGTCCGTCAGGGAACGCAATCAGGATTCATTATTTGCCCCTGATGAGATGTATGAGCCTGAAGTTCTTGTGAGCCTTGAAAACAAGAAAAAGGAAATCGTCCTTAACTATAAGGAGATTGACGGGAACAGGACAATGGCGTCATTATTCAGGGCATACTCGAAAATCATCATGTTGACCGGACACGATGAATACGACTTCAGCAAAATGCCGTTGTCAAAAGCAGCAGGCATAATTTCAGATATTTTCGCTGGTCTTGGCTACAGGACTGATTTCCTGCATTTTGACTCTTCACTTGAAGGCAAGGCATTTGAAGAACAGGGGGCATACAGATTATGGCATCTCCTGTACTCATACGAGGGTGACAAATCCGTTTCAGGCAATGAAAAGCTTATTTCCAAGATATCTGAAATCACAGGCTTTGAACCGGAATATGCAAAAGTTCTTGCAAATGTCACCTTTGCGCCAGACTATGGCAGCTTGAGCACAAAGGCAATGAAAAGAATACTCACTTTTATGAAAGAGGGCAATGAGTATAGTCTTGCATGTGCATATGCCGGGTATAATCATTCAAAAAAATCATTGACGAAGGAGCAGATTGAATCGAAAATACTCAAAGAGCATCTCGAAATATTGCCGAAGAACAGCCTGCGGAATCCTGTGGTCGAAAAGATTCTGAATCAGATGGTCAACGTTGTCAATGCTGTGATTGATGAATACGGCAGGCCGGACGAGATAAGGATAGAACTTGCCCGTGAACTGAAGAAAAGCGCTGCGGAACGTGAGGAGCTGAGCAAGGCTGTAGCCAGTGCGGATAAGCATCATAAAGAGATAAGGGAGACACTTCATAAAGAGTTCGGCATTGCCAGCCCAAGCAGGAATGATGTCATCAGATACAGGCTTTATGAGGAACTGAAGGATAACGGATACAAGACCTTGTATTCAGACACTTATATTCCACGTGAAAAAATCTTTTCCAAAGAATTTGACATAGAACATATTATACCTCAGTCACGGCTTTTCGATGATTCATTCTCCAATAAGACGCTGGAGGCCAGGCTGGTGAACTTAGACAAGGGGAATGCCACAGCATACGATTATGTGAAAGACAAATATGGGGAGGCTGAAGTTGAGAAATACGTAGCCCGTGTAGAGCAATTGTATAAAGCTGGCGGTATCAGCAAAGCCAAGCGGAACAAGCTGCTGATGCAGATGGCGGACATTCCTTCGGACTTCATTGCACGCGACCTCCGCGACTCTCAGTACATTGCACGTATGGCCAAGTCAATGCTGGAAGAAATCACAAGGCACGTTGTCTCAACTACGGGTTCTGTTACAGACAGGCTTCGCGAGGATTGGCAGCTTGTGGATGTCATGAAAGAATTGAACTGGGACAAATATGACAGGCTCGGCCTTACTGAAATTGTTCAGGACCATGACGGAAGGAGAATAAAGAAAATCAGGGATTGGACAAAGAGGAATGACCACAGGCACCATGCAATGGATGCCTTGACGATAGCATTTACCAAGCTTTCGTACATCCAGTATCTGAACAACCTTAATGCCAGAATCCAGAAAGAAGTAGGCAAGGAATATATGGCGGACCTGTCGCAGTACAGCGTACTGGACATACATAAGTCAGACCGCACCGATGTCATCATGGCCATTGAGCGTACGCAACTTTATCGTGACAAGGTCGGTGGCAGATTGCGTTTCATGCCTCCGATGCCGCTTGACGAATTCCGCAGAGAGGCGCGCAGGCAACTTGAAAATACCCTTGTGTCAATTAAGGCTAAGAATAAGGTTGTCACGAGAAATGCAAACCGCACAAAGTGCATGGGAGGCACACGGCAGAAAGTCCAGCTCACACCGAGGGGCCAGCTACATAATGAAACAGTTTATGGACAGATTCAGAGATATGCCACCAAGTTGGAAAAGGTCGGTCCGACATTTACCTCCGACAAAATTTCAAAAGTGGCCAGTCCGATATACCGCACGGCACTGGCGGAACGTCTGAAGCAGTTTGGAGGAGACCCGAAGAAGGCATTTTCCGGAAAAAACAGCATTGACAAGTCTCCGGTATATGTTGACGCGATGCATACGCAGACGGTTCCGGAGAAGGTCTCCCTGCTGTCTATGGAGGAGATGTACACAGTCAGAAAACCTGTAAATAAGGATTTGAAAGTGGACAAGGTGGTTGATGATGGTATCAGACAGATTCTGCAGGCAAGGCTGGCGGAGTTTGGCGGTGATCCGCAGAAAGCGTTTTCTGATTTGGATACCAATCCCATATGGCTGAACAAGGAGAAGGGCATCCGGATAAAAAGCGTAAAAATCAAGGGTGTCAATAACGCCGTGGCCCTTCACGACAAATGCGACCATTACGGCCATCCAGTCTTGAATGCAGATGGCACAAAGATGCCGACGGATTATGTAAGTCCGGGAAACAATCATCATGTCGCGATCTTCCGTGATGCGGAGGGCAATCTTCAGGAACAGATTGTATCCTTCTATGATGCTGTAGCACGAGTCACACTTGGAATTCCGGTCATAGACAGGGAATACAAGAAGGCAGAGGGCTGGGAGTTTCTGTTCACCATGAAACAGAATGAGTATTTCGTATTCCCTAATCCGGAGACTGGCTTTGACCCTAATGAAGTTGACTTGATGAACCCAGACAATTATGCTGTTATAAGCCCTAATTTGTTTAGGGTGCAGAAGTTGGCGACAAAGGATTATTTTTTTCGCCACCATTTGGAAACCAATGTGGAAGACAATGCAAAATTGAAGGGCATCACATGGAAAAGAGGAGGCCCGGCAATGTTGCTTGGTATAGTCAAAGTCCGCATAAACCACATAGGACAAATTGTCCAGACAGGAGAATACTAACTTAAAGATTTTGTGTCATGATCAAGCGCACCTTGTATTTCGGCAACCCGGCCTACCTGTCCCTGAAACTGGGACAGCTTGTGATACGCCTGCCGGAGCCGTCTCAGGCACACGTCCACGCTATGAGCAACCAGGAAAGCCATAACGATGGAGAAGGAACCACATCGGCAGAATGCATGAAAAAGCCGGCAAAGACAGTTCCTATCGAAGACATAGGCATGATCATACTTGACCATCGGCAGATAACGCTTACACAAGGCCTGATGGAGACACTTATCGATAACAATTGCGCTATAGTGACATGCGGAAGCAATCACCTTCCGGTCGGGCTTATGCTTCCGCTATATTGCAATACCATACAGAACGAACGTTTCAGGCAACAGCTGGACTCTTCGCTGCCGCTCAAGAAACAATTGTGGCAACAGACCATCCAGGCCAAGATACACAACCAGGCCGCCGTGCTCAAATACACCACTGGAGAAGTCCACAACAACATGAATGTATGGGAAGGACAGGTCAGAAGCGGTGATACTGAAAATATGGAGGCACGTGCAGCCGCTTATTATTGGAAAACCATATTTCCAGGGCATCCGGAATTCATTAGGGGACAATTCGAGGATTTCCCGAACAACATGCTCAATTACGGCTATGCCATACTTCGGGCAATAATAGCCCGTGCACTTGTAGGCAGCGGTCTGTTGCCCACACTCGGGATTCATCATCATAACAGATACAACGCATACTGCCTTGCTGACGACATCATGGAACCGTATCGTCCTTACATTGACAAACTTGTATATGAAATCGTATCTTCAGAATGTCCTCAGGAACTAACAAAAGAAGTCAAGACAAAATTACTGTCAATACCTGCAATTGAAGTCACCATAAACGGCCAGCGCAGCCCTCTCATGGTAGCGGCTTCAAAAACGACTGCATCATTGGCAAAATGCTTCAACGGAGAAACACGAAGGTTAATTTATCCGGAAATAACATGATATGGACCGCATCAGTGAATATAGAGTTATGTGGGTACTTGTTTTCTTTGACCTCCCTACGGACACAAAAAAAGAACGGAAAGCAGCGGCAGAATTCCGCAAGAATCTGATTCTTGACGGTTTCGTAATGTTCCAGTTCTCGATATACATGCGGCATTGTCCGAGCGCGGAAAATGCGAACGTACATATCAAGCGTGTCAAGACATTCCTGCCACCCTTAGGCCAAGTCGGCATCCTTTCCATTACAGACAAGCAATTCGGTTCAATGGAGTTGTTTGCGGAAAAGAAATCAAAAGAACCGCCTACAGAAAACATACAGTTGGAACTGTTTTGATGTTCTTTGCAATAGCATTTCACAAACAAACAATCTCAATTTCATCTGAATCAGAAAGCCAGAACGGCACTACGGAAACAAAAAAATCCGATATTCCTATCGGATTTTTATTCTGATAACCATCTCATAAAAAGTTGTGATTTAATGACTTACCGCAGGTCTATTGTTATCAGTAGGTCAAA
>DBLW01000139.1 GCA_002298075.1 Bacteroidales bacterium UBA714
GGGATTGCAAAGGTACTGCAAATTTTTAATTCTGCAAATGTTTTTGCAACTTTTTTTATTCTTACTGCAATTTTTTCCAATACACCGACTGGGAAAAGCCAAGCAGAGAGCCTTTTACGCGCAACAGGCCATCCGGACGAAAGTCGCATACCACGTTTGCCTTGATGCCTCTTGTGGGATCATAAATCTTCGCGTCGCCCCATTTCTGCTTCTCGGCATTATATTTAAGACCGGTTACAATCACTATATTGTCACACTCAACATTACGCAGGGACTTGTCCGGATTCTTGTCATCCAGGCGGACATTGCCTTTTTTGTCAAGCCGGTCCTGAACCCAGAATACCCTCACTGTATATGTGCCGTCATTTTCCTTGGTAATCCTGACCTTGCTGCATTCGCCCTGATGGCTGACTTCATAGTCTCCGAGGATTCCGTCGGCAAAGGCATTGAGGCTGTCCTGAGCTGCGGACACGAAAGAAGAGACCGCAAAAAAGGCGAACAAAGCCGCCAAAAGTGATATGATTTTCTTCATTATTAAAGACAATTAATGTGTGCGGTTGCAAATATACGGATTATTTCATAATTTTGCATGATTTTCCTCGAGCAGGAAAAACATAGGTTATTTATTAAACATTTAAAACAGATTAACAATGGCTGTTAAAATTCGTCTTCAGCGCCACGGAAAGAAGAATTTCGCATTCTTCCACATTGTAGTGGCTGATTCACGCGCACCACGCGACGGTCGCTTCATCGAGCAGATCGGTTCTTACAACCCTAACACAAACCCTGCAACCATCGTCCTCAATAGCGACAAGGCACTTGCATGGCTTAACGTAGGTGCACAACCGACCCTTACTGCAAAGCGTATCCTCTCTTATGAGGGTGTTCTTCTCAAGAAGCACCTTCAGGGCGGTGTCCTTAAGGGAGCTCTTACTCAGGAGCAGGCTGACAAGAAATTCGAGGCTTGGAAAGCTGAGAAGGACGCAAAGGTAAGCGCAAAGAAAGCTGGAATCGTTAAAGATGCTGACTCAAAGGCTAAGGCTGCTGCCGAGGCTGAGGCTAAGGTAAACCAGGAAAGGGCAGAGGCTCTTGCCAAGAAGAAGGCCGAGGCTGAGGAGGCTGCACGCGCAGCTGCAGAGGCTGCCGCAGCAGAGAAAGCAGCACAGGAAGCCGCTGCCGCAGCTGCAGAGGAGACACCAGCAGAAAACACTGAGGCCTAAATGTCCAAGGCAGGTCATAACTTGCTGCAGATAGCCCAGGTGTTGAAATCAAACGGTACCGATGGGGAGCTCGTGATGGGCTTTCGTGAAATGGGACCGGAAGAAATCGACTTGAATGAACCGGTATTCATCATTTTTGATGGACTGCCGGTTCCTTTTTTTATCGAATCGCTTGTCCGGAGAGGCAGCAGAAAAGCCCTTGTTCACCTTACGGACATATGCACAAAAGAAGACGCCGAAGAACTCGTCGGCAAAGCAGTCCTTTCTGATGCGGACTCACTTCCTCAGCCGGACCTTGAGACAGACGGATTCAAGGCTCTTATAGGATGGATTCTTCTTGCCCCTTCAGAGGGCAGCTTTGATGACAGTGAGGAAGAACTGGAAGTGGAGGAAATCGGTGAAATCACTGACTATATAGACATTCCGAACAATCCGTGCATCGAAGTTGACACAAAAAATGGAACGGCAATGATACCGTTCCACGAAGATTTAATTATTTCTGTAGATCCTGAAAATCAGGAAATCATAATGGCCATACCCGAGGGGCTCATTTAATATTCCCTCTTTACATCCTGATAGAAAGCCGCAAAGGAAGCCTCAGCATAAGGAACTAACCACAGAAGTCCGATGCCTAAGGTAAGGGCAGCAAGAATTACCCAACCTATAAAACTCAAATGCAGCCAGAACAGGTCAAATTTACGGCCTTTCATCATTTTGCAACTGAGATTGATGCACTGGTTGGCGCTAAGCTCGGGATGCTCCTTCAGAAGATAAGGCACCAAGGCATATGAATACCCCTTGATAATTCCGGGAATCAGGAGCAGCAAACTCCAAAGGAAAGTAAAGAATCCCGCGAGAAATATTCCCCAGACATTACGCCAGTAGCCTTTGAAAGCCCCCTTAAATGTCTTTTGAGTAAGGTCACTCTCCCCTCTTTCCATAAACTGAAGAAATGCATTGGAGAACCCGACACCAATAGGCCTCATAAGCAAAAGCATGCCAAGCCATGAAAAGGAAAGCAGAAGAAGCATAAGGAGAGGCTCCATCTTGATCAGGCCATACGCAACCAATTCAACGGTGTAATAAGGCAACATTACCGCCCATACTATGCCTATGAAAATGACACTTGCGAGAAGCGCCGGCGCCCAATTGCCTTTAAGCGAGGCCAATGCGGCATTCTTATATTCTTTGTTCGTTCTCATACAATAAACTGTTAAGCCAAGAGCAGAGGGAAAAGGCCGGATATGATTTATTTGGACGACAAAGCTATATTGGCGACAACCTCATCCATGCAGAAATAGCCCGGCACCTCGGCCTTCGGAGAAATGACCTCAAAATTCACATGCTCAACCGCACCAAGCTTGGAAAGGTCAAAGCTTGTCCATGACGACACGATTGAATCTTTCTGTGAATTGAAATCAGCAAGTACAAATTCAGCCTCACCTGTCTTGGTTCCGCCGGAATACCCTGTAGCCTTAAGCAGAAGCTTGTCCCCGAGAGTGAAATGCTCCCTGACTTTCTGAGCCACAAGCGCGGTATTGTTCACCATACAAGAATTCATGCCGCACGTTCCGTAATATGAATGCGTGAAAATCATGTCTTTCTCAGGCATCATATTATCGTCAGGATTATCATAGAACACCGCATATGTCTTGCTGTCATAAGCTCCGGCTGGTGCATTCGCGCGCCATGTAGGGTCAAGTTCCACCTGGACACCCCCTTCAACAGGCGCAGGAAGCCCTTTCTGATATGACATCAGGAAACCGCCTTTGAACTGCTCGTCAACAACTTTGTATTTATACGCAAGCACAGTTCCTCCCCACGAGAAGCCGTCTCCTTTTTTATCGAAAAACAGGCTGTCCGCAGTGAAATATGACGTATAGACTTCATTCGGATACTCAAAAGTCACCCTCAGTGTGTAAGACTCAGACCATCCGGTATTCTTGAAGCAGGAAACCGCCGATACCAGAATCGCTGCAAATAAAAAAATACGTTTCATAATATTATCTGTTTTAATGATTTCATTTTAAATTATCCAGCTTCGGCAAAACCCCGTTTGATTTGCACTCCACCCTATGTTCAGGCATTCACATTTGGCTCCACCAGCACTCCACATCCGCAACTCCAATATGAACCTAATCGTTCATTTTATGCACAACGATTCTGCAAAGATAGTCAAAAACTGAGAGCAGACATCAAACTTGTTTGTAATCGATGAAGTCGCTGAAGCTAATGCGAAAGAATACTCGCCAAAGCCGAGGGCAGAAGCAAAATTTACACAAAACCTCAAAACAAGTTGACATTTGCCATGAAAAATCAAATCTCCAGGCGGACTTCGGCGACACGAACTGCCGGCCCAGTGAGCCACACATCCGAGAAGCAACCATCCTCATGCGGAATAAAATCAACCGAAAGAATGTCCCTCACCGCCTGAACACAATAAGCCACTCTTGCACCATCCGCAGAAACAGGCTGCCCCGCCGTCTCATCCGGAAGTCCCGCAGAAGCACTGCGCCCAGGAATCCCGTGCACATAAGCCGCAATGCACGAAGCCACTATGCCTGTCCCGCATGCAAAAGTCTCATCCTCAACACCTTTTTCATATGTCCGCACCACAAGACCTCCTTCTCCCAGGCATGCATAATTCACATTTGTCCCTATCGGAAGAAACTCCCGGGCATATCTGATGACACGTCCCTCGCCCACAACGTCATATTCCGCAGCATCATCGGCAAAACGTACAAAATGCCGTGTACCCGTATCAAGGAAATATCCGTCAGACGGCACCACGGCATCAGCAAGCGACTCATGCCGCACCACTCCGGAAACGTCCTTCATCCTTAGCCGGATAACCTTGCAGCGGCCGTCATCAGAGAGAACCTGGGCAGTATGCATCCCGTCAGCAGCCTCAAAGTCAAATTCACTCCCGCAGGCAAGTCCCATATCCACAGCAAAAGCGACAATGCACCGTCCCCCGTTTCCGCACATCATCCCGCCGGAACCGTCCGCATTGTAATATTCCATCCGGAATGCGGCAGAACCAGATTTTCCGAGCAGCATAACCCCATCCGCACCTATGCCATAACGCCTGTCGCACATTGCGGATATATCCTCTGCAGAAAGCTCAATGGCACCGTCCAGATTGTCCGCAATCAGAAAATCATTACCTGCACCCTGATATTTATAGAATGTCACCTTACGCATAGCTCATCCTTAAGCAGAGAGGCCAGCAGCTGAATGCCGGCAACCATCCTCTCCTTGTCCATAAATGAAAAATTAAGCCTCATAGTATTTTTCCCGCCACGCTGCGGATAGAAAAACTCACCGGCAACATATGCGACTCCTGCATCCAAAGCCCTGTCATAAAACCGCACGGCATCAAAGCCCTCCGGCATAGTCAGAAACAGAAACAGGCCGCCCTCAGGATGCGTCCACCGAACTCCGGCAGGCATATGCTCCTCCAAAAGCGACAGCATAAGATCCCTCTTTCCACGATAAAGCGCTATGCTTTTTGCAAGATTCCCGTCAAGCCTGCCGCTGCCCAGAAATTCCGCAGCCACATACTGGTCAAAGACAGGAGGGCAAAGGTCAAGCGACTGCTTGCAGACATATATGCTGTCAAGCAAATCAGGATGAGCTATCGCCCAGCCGAGCCTGAAGCCCGGAGCGAAAATCTTGGAAAACGACCCCAGATGCAGCACCCTGTCAGGAGCCATGGAATACATGGTCGGAACTGCCTCTCCGCTGTAGCGCAGCTCACGATACGGACAATCCTCAACAATCAGGAAATCATGGCGTTCTGCAAGACCTACCAGCATCTGCCGCTCCTGCAAAGTCAAGGTCTCCCCTGAAGGATTCTGGAAATCCGGTATTATATAAAGGAACTTTATCTTTTTCCCGTCACGGCATGCTCCTTCAACAGCCTCTTCACAATTCCTGCGGTATATCTCAATATCCAGGTCATGCCTTATTCCGCGCACATCCGCACGATACGACCGGAAAGACTGCAGCGCACCCAGATATGAAGGCTCAGAAGTCAGAATCACATCCCCAGGATCCACAAGCACTCTTGTGCACACGTCAATTCCCTGCTGCGAAGAAGATGTCACCTGCACACGCTCAACGCCAACCCCATAGCGGGACGCGATGGCCTCACGAAGCTCCGGCACGCCCTGGGTAGCCC
>DBLW01000070.1 GCA_002298075.1 Bacteroidales bacterium UBA714
AACTTCAACGACTGTAATCAACGTTAATCAACTTTGAGTAAAGTCAAACGACTTCAATAAAGTTATCCCGACTTTGAGCTAACTTTATCAAAGTCGGGATAACTTTATAAAACTTACAAGATGCAGTTCACCGGAGGCTTACATTAGCGAATCGCAATAGATTTTGCCGGAGCTATTCTCGTGGCAGACATTTTTGTGAAATGTCCTGCCGTTGTTTTTGCCAATGCAACTGAAGCAGGTTTTGCCGGTGAACCTCCAGGAGTAATTTCAACAGTGAAGGTAAGCTCTCCTTCATTACTTACAGTCGGGGATAATGTGCCATTCTGGTATTTCGTCATTCCAACACAAAGCGCAGCAGCATCAAATGTAATAGTATTATTGCTGTATGTTCCCTTCGCACCTTCGAGTCCTCCTCCAAGATACCAGCCATATTCATCAGGATTAAGAGCATATCCCAGTTCTTGTACCGCAAATGTCACGGCTTCAGGAGATGAGCAATCAATCTCAAGATAAACCTGCCTATAATTGCCGTCATACTGCTTCATCTCTTCCGGAGTCAGACTGAACCACGAAGCTATATTGTTATACCAATAAGGAGAGTCAAAGAAGAAAACACCAGGTCTGGAAGCATCCGTATAAACATCACATGGCATAGCAACAACCTTTACATTAAAGAATTTTTTTGTAAACACGTCAGTCCACATGGCATTGCCGTAGAATTCCAAAGTGTTCTTTTCCGTTGTAAATTCTTTCTTGAAAACATCAGAAATAAGATTCAGCTTATCATCTACAGCAAATACATATGCAACATAGTCAGCAGCGTCATTCATCGAATTATATGAAACGCTCTTATTTCCATACACGCAAAGACCATCATAGAATAGATGTTCAAAAGAAGAGAAGCCATACTCACCATAATTTGAACCATACACTCCACGGAAATACTCGATATCAGCAGCTACCAGTTCAGCATCAGAAGCAAACTGATTCACATATCCTACCGGCTCGCAAGAAATCAGATAATGTACATTCTCATCCGACGGGGTGCATGTAACAGTTGCAGAGGATGTTGTGATGTCAACGACATCAACAGAGAACGTATAATTCACATTTGCCGCCTGAGAAACATTTACGACAACCGGTTCAACCTCCTCAGATATGAAAGTTACAGTAGCATTACGCGGTGCATCAGAAGCATTTGCAGCTACGTTAAGTTTTACGGCTGAAGACGTTTCCTTATAGTTTTCAATTGTAGCGGATGCAGGCTCGACAATAAGCCACGGAACATTAGCCACCGCTGTCCATGACACTGTAGAGACAACGGTCACAGAAGCAGAAGCACCTGAAGCCGCAATTTCAATAGGTCCCGTAACAGCAGACTCCAAAGCGTCACGTACCTCGATATACCTTTCATACTTTGCAGCAGCCTGATTAATTGTAAATGTATAGTCAAGAGCCGAATTTCCGTCAGCGGCAATCTTTACCTTGGCAGAACGTGGCTCCTCTGCAGTGTTCGGATTTACTGCAATCGTCACATTGGTCTTGAGCTCATTTTTGTCGGCATTTCCGACTGATTGCGGAGTAGCTTCCACCCAATCCTTGTCAGAAGTAATGGTAAAGGCTACGTTTCCGGTTACAGAGAAAGACAGGCTTGTGCCTGCAGCATCAACTGCAACTGCCCCCCCCCGTAAGTGTAATTCCATCGACTTCAAGCTTCGGCTCGAATGCCTTGTCCTGAGGCTGGCAGGCTATGGCTGCCATAGCTGCAACAAGCATTGCGGAAAAATAATGAAGTTTCATTTCGTTTTTGTTTTAAATGTTGAAATATATCGTTACTTGACTATAAGTACGTTCAGCAGTAGCTCACCATTCAAGTTTCCCCTTGACTTTGGCAAATATAATAATATTTTTAAAAACGGAGCCTGATTGCTTCAATCAAGCTCCGTTTTATTGCAAACTCCCGTATGACGGTCTGTTAATGCCCTTCTACAGTTTCACTCTTTGCTGAAAATATGCGATACAAAATAGGTTCGACAGTAAAAGTAACTTTCAACTTAAATTTCTGATTGTCTGCATTTGACACCGGAAACGATTCTGTGCCGGCCCAGGCCTTATAGGATATCACGGCAAATGCAACATCTCTGCTTAGTGAATAAGTGAAGCTTGCACCATCGACCGGGACGGCATCATATGTGAAAGTGAAACCTTTTGCTTCATCTTCGATTCAAATTTAACAGAAGACAAACATGAGGCTATTACAGCAGCGTCAATTGTAGTCCTCTGCATCTTTCCTTACAGAGTCTGGCACGGTCGCCTTGCTGTAAGTGCAGATTTCTCCAGTACTGTCCATGGTCATAGTCAGCAGGTTGCCATTTACGACAGCAGTATAGCTGGATGACCAAGGCTTGCCTTTCTCGTATGTTCCGCTAACGATTCCTTTCTTGAATGTGTAGGTGCCTGCAAAGCGCTTGTAATGTCCATCGCCTATTTTCTGGAACAATTCGAAGCCACCGTTCGCTTCAAAAATTAGATATATGTCAACTTTGACATTCTGCTCAGCATTCTGGCCGAACCAAGTGTCAAGTTTCCATTCTCCTGTGATATCAGCAGTATTTTCTTTTTCCTGGCAACCCGCCCCTGCAATCAGGACAAGGCCCAGGAAGAGCATGTGAAATATATGTTTCATATCCGTTCTTGTTTTATTGTTACAGCCATCCTCCTGTTTCCGAAACAGCAGGTCTGGCTATAATTGAAATTGTCTTGCTGATTTCCATTGCTCCCGGGTTGTTTGAAGACCCCACAGATGAGCCGGCAAGAGCCTTGATTGTGAGCCTTGCACATCCTGTCTTGGTAGGATGCACTTTGAGCTTTCCGTATGCAATTTCAGGGTCTTCCGCAAGCCCGATGGCGCTCTTGTCTGCCTGAGAAATCTCAACTCCCGTATAAATCAGATTTTCGGCCCCGCTGCCAAAATAGTCAGAAATGTCAATCCTTTTTGCTTTACCGGTTTCAGCTACGAGTGCAGGTACTCCATCCATCTGCATATAAAGGCGCCACACATCAGCGCATCCTGTTCCCATCTTGCCTTTGTATGGTGAGAGCTGCATGCTGCCGATTGTGGAACCAACCAATGTCTGCTTCGTTCCATAGAGATATTCATCAAAACCTGTTACGGACGAGAGAAGAATAGCCTTGTATTCGTCATTCGTGTAGCGTTTTCCTGTTTTGAGAGCGTATGAAAGGCCAAGGGCCGCGACTCCGCTCATGTGAGGGCAGGCCATGGATGTTCCCTGCATATAGCCATAATTGGTTGGGGTCACCTCACCTGTAAGGTTCCCGTCGTTATCCAGCAGCCTGATAGGTTGGGTAGGCATTGTTGAAAGAATTGTCGCTTTCTCATTATATGTTCCTCCAGTGAAGTATTCACCACCTGGAGTAGATATGTTGCAGCCGTGATGATAATTAGTATAGTATGCAGGAAGCCCGTCAACTCCGACTGAGCAGACACTGATGCATTCTTGAAGTGCAGCCGGATAGCCTGACATCGCAGTGCCGTCATTTCCCGAAGATGCTATGACAAGCCCACCTTCAAGAGCCTGGCAATTCGACTTTCCGATGAAATATCTGATTGCATCAACTTCAATTTTGTATCCGTTTTTGATATAGGCAGCATCGCTTGTGATGGCTCCTCCCGGTATTCCGAAAGAGCATTGTGCTATGCAGGCCCCGTTGTCAGCGGCATATTCGAATGCCTTGGCCAAACCTGTCAAAGAAGCGCTGCCGTCACGGTTGAAAATCTGGCATGACATGATTTTTACGCCATCATTGTTGCCGCTGCCACCTGCGACTCCGCTGACTCCCGTACCATTATTGTTTACAGCTGCCACACTTCCGGCAACATGAGTTCCGTGACCGACATTGCCGTCGCTGCGCCAGTCGAGAGTGCCTGTCCAGTCAACGAAGTTGTATCCATGTATATCGTCCTTATATCCGTTCTTGTCGTCATCCGTGCCATTGTCTTCCCTCTCAGCCGTGTTGCACCACATATTGGCAGCAAGGTCAGGGTGGTCCCACTGCACAGCCTCATCAATGACTGCAACAATAACCTCCGGATTACCTGCACAAAGTGTCCATGCCTGGGCAATGTTGAGGTCAGCTCCTTCCTTGGCGGTTGGTGCCCAGCCTTTGTTTCCGGTATTTTCATATGCCCACTGATCTACATTATATGGGTCATTGAACCTTGTCTTGTCAATGACTCTCGTCTCAGGCCCGGGAACATACGGGAAGGGCTTCCCCACATAGTGTTTCTCGATTACAGCATTGTATTCTACCCTTGATACGGAAGCCATTGTGGCCAATACAGCAGCCTTGTCGTCAAGTTCACATTCTTCACCGAAACCGAACTCGTACCATTTGTCAAGGCCCAGGCTCTTTTTCAACTGGACATCTCCGGTGCTCATGTCGAATACAGGCCGTGCATATATGGCTCCGGTTTCATCCGCCATGGTTTGTACGCTTTCGGTGCTCCCGCGGTCAATATGGACCATGAGAACTTTGTCTGCCGGGTTAATAATACCTTCTTTAACGATTACCCGGTCTTCTGTGACCGAAGGTACATGAATCAACTCATCATTGCAGGATGCAAACATTGACAGTACCAATGCCATGCCCGCCCAATTTGCGCCAGTCAATTTTTTTTTGTGCATAGTAAAAAACATAAAAAGGCAGACGACTGATGTCGTCCGCCCTTGATTCATATTTGGATGTGCTTCATTTTTAACGAATCATTCCAATTGCCGGAGTTCCGACAAATTTCATTGCGTCAGCCTTGTTTTCAGACTCGAAGGTTCCGTCAAAAGTGCTGGCGTTGAAAGCAACCTCACGGGATGCAGGTCTTTCAATCATGCCTTCAAGGGCTGTATAGACCTTGACTGCCCCAGCGGCTTTCTCAGCAGCCTCGATGATTGACTTCTTGTGTCCCTCTGCTGACTCGACGCAGTTTGCCCGTACATTCTTGAGTGCCCTCTTGATATTCCGGACTTTTGCCTCTGCAGCATTTCTGCCTGCATTGGTGTCTTTGGATGCCTCAATGAACATGATGTTTGTGTACCAGAACAAACCGCCTGCGTTCTCAGTGTATCCCGCGTCTTTGTATGCACGTACAAAAATTCCGTCGAAGCCGTACTGTTCGTTACCAGGTGTGCAGATGACTGCAATGTATCCATCGTCAACAGTAATGCCGACCAGACCGTAGTCACCGTTATAGACTTTTCCGTCTGTAGTTGTCATTCCTGACTTGAACCAGTAATCGTTGTTCGTGCCTTTGCCGAATTCGTTCTGCAGATAGTAGAGTCCGCCTCCTGAGTATTCCCAGATCATTGTATCGTCAAACGAAATCTGAGGGTTTTGGAACATGCCTTTGATTTCTACATATTCGTTCAGGTACTGCTGGCCGTTTTCTTCCTCAATGACATCTTCAATCTCACTGTCGCCGATTGTCACGGTAGCTACCTTTGCTCTGAGTACGGATGTCTCTTCAAAAGCGTCGATCGCATACATGTTGTATGTCCCGAACAATCCCTCTGAAAGTGCAGGGGTGAATTCTTCGCTAAAATCATCAATCGTCCAATCCTTGTAAATAGGAAGAGGGTCTCCGGTAGTCCTTGCAGTCGCATTTGAAGCGATAGCCTTAAGTTCATATCCATTGGAAGCAACTACGACAATTTTGTAGTCAGTACCTGGAACGAGACCAGTTACAGGCGCCGCATATCCTTCTCCGTTAATTGCTTCAAGCACCTCTTCGCTTACAGGATTCTCCAGTGCTTTAGCGATTGCAGACTGAGGATCGCTTGTGAAGTCGGCGAGAGAAACAACGGCAATGTATGCCTCAGTTATGTCAGTACCGTAGCACCAGACTTCAAGAGTATTGTCTGTTGAGAAACCCTTAGGCACATATTTGTCAGCCGAGCCGATGCCGGCATTGATTATAACGGGCACGTTCTCACCTTTGGCAACATAACTGATTTTGTCGAATGAGTTGCCTACAACATTTCCCTGAGCATCCATCGCAACGGTGACAATTGTATATACACCGGTCTTCGCAAGTTCCAAACCTACGGTTGTGGTTTTTGTTACAGCAGCTGCATTCTCATCACGGGCAACATCGTTGAGCTTGCTCTCATAGTCTGTTGAAGAAACAGTGCCTTCATAAATTTTGTATTTTGCCTTGGCAACATCTGCTCCGATTGTAAATTGTACAGGAAGTACTCCGTCCTCCGACAGGCCGGCCTTGACTTTCAGATTGTAGTCGGTAACTTTTGCGCCAGGAAGAGTGATTACGAGCTTGCCGGATCTGTTTCCGTTGTAGTAACCGGTTGTTACAGAGAACCAAAGTACGACACCGTTGACAGGGAAAGTAATGACACCATCTTCCAGCATTCCGTAGTTGTTCGCGTTAAATCCGTTGTCGCTGCAGGCTGAGCCGAAACTGATGTAACCGTCGTCTCCAAGGATCGCACCGGTAGTGCCTTCAACAATCCATACCTTAGCAGGGTCAGTTGCATCAATAAATGTCGCAGTACCTGCTGTGCAGTTCGGAACAAGCTCGTCCTCTGAATACTGGCCCGCAAAGAGTTTTGAGAGCATATAAGGGTTATATACATCGGTAATGCGGTAATATCCCTTCTTGTCATCCCTTTCGTAGATTTCAATCTTGTCATTAGTTGCATAGACACCTGGAAGATTGAATGCTGATGAAATGACATCGTCAGTCCATGTTCCGTATTGCTCGCCGCCTGCGCCTGTCACTTTTACCCACTTCACCCTTGTAACAGCGAATGAGAGCGATGTCGGCTTGTCAGAATAGATGTGGACATATTCAGGGTCCTTGCACTCGATACTGCAATTATATTGCACTCCAAGCTCTGCCTTAGGGAACGACACGGAAAAGACAGTTTCCTTCTGTCCGTCTTTGAAGCTAATGTTTGAAACTGTGAAGATATCGCTTGCATCAACATTTCCTCCTGAGGTCGCTGCAGTCGCTGTGACGACAACAGGAACAGTGATTGCGTCGTCTTCGGCAGTACGCATTGCCTTGAAGTTTAGAACAGCTTCCTCGGCCGGATCGAATTCGACTTTCTTCTGTGCGGCAGACAATGTCTCGAAATAGACTCCATAGCTGTCGTTCTCCGGCTCAGCCGGCTGGATTACTTCCTCTACGCAAGAAGAGAAGAATCCGAGTCCGACTGCAGCGGCAAATAGTATTTCTGTTATTCTTTTCATAATGTTCAGTAGTTTTTGTTATTCCAACCAAGGTGCAATCATATCTGTAGGGTCAGGATTGTTGGTAGCATCAGTGATTCCAAGGTTGCTCTGGAACTCACCGCGTGTGATTACGATATTCCACTGAGGTGAACGGCCCTTGCAATTGAACCGGTACTGTCCAGCCTGGTTTGTTCCGTCATATCCTCTTTCAATTCCTCCGTTGACACGCTTGTAGTCATAGATGAGGAGTCCTTCGCCCCAAAACTCAATTCTCTTCTGGAAGAGGAGGTCGTCCACAAGGAAGTTCTCGAGAGTGTTTGCACTACTGTGAAATTCAGGGTCACGATAAGTGTTGATGAAGCTGTCAAGCTCTGTTTTTCCAGCCGCAAGCCCTTTCGTATGTGCAGTTGCCTCAGCGATGATGAAATACATCTCCTCTATTCTCATCAGGCAATGGTCTGCACAGTTTCCTACGTTGTAGTTGCTGGTCTCACCCTGTGCCGGACGGAACTTGATGTTCTCGTATGGCTTGGCAGGAGGTGTCTCTGAAGTTCCCTTAAGGAAATTGTCCCTTCCGGCAGTTCCGCCGGCGAACTGGTAAACATTTGCGAATGCAGGGTCGTTAGGATTCTCTACAAACTCAGGTGCAAGCCAACTTGCCTTACGGAAGTCACTGTCATTGATTCTCTCATAGAACTTTCTGTCTGCTCCGATCTGAGAAAGCGACGAATATCCCCAAGATGCCTCAGAAGAGATATGGGCTGTATAGGTAATGATGTTACCCTGGTTCTCTGCTGAGAGAGTCTGTCCCCATATCCACGAGTTGTTTGCAGCTCCGTTGTTGAAACCGTTCACAGGATCCTGCCACTGTGCCTTTGTAAGAGGCGCCCTATCTCCGGACTCGATAGCAAGTTTCGCGTTTGCGATTGCGTTCTCGAATGCCTGTTTTGACGCAGCACCCTCAGCCCAGTAACCCATCTCAAGGTATGCCCTTGCCTTGAGTCCATAAACTGCAACAAGGCTTGGAGTAGTGTAGTTGAATGCCTTGTCTTTGAGATATTTCTCAGCATTGTCAAGGTCTGTGAGGATGAACTCATACATTGCTTCCAAGGTTGCACGAGGGTTGTTTCTTGCAACATCTTCGCTAATGGACTCGGTAACGATAGGCACCGTAAGGTTCTTGAGATTGTCAGCTACAACATACCCTTTTCCCACGGCATAGGGGTCTGTGACAGGCTTTGCGTTATAGAGCCTGGCAAGGTCAAGATAGAACATTGCCCTGTATGCGAGAGCTTGGCCGAGATAGCCTTTCTGCACGTCATTGGCCGTTTCCGGATTTACGACAGCTACAAGGTCGTTTGCAATTTTTATCCATTTGTAGTAGCAGTCCCAATAGAAGGCTGTCACTGCATATCTTGAATCCTGCCCAGAGTTCATGGCTGACTGGTAGAACCTGTTGTAGAGAGGTTCATCACCCATTGTAGCAAGGTCGTTGAGCATGAATTCCGTATAGAGGTGGATTGCTCCGATACCGAAGTCGGTATGCCATCCGTAAGTCTTGTAATATCCGGACCATCCTGTTGACATCATTGCAGAAGGGAGACCGCGAAGGATACCCTCCAAAGCAAATGAAGATTCAGAAACCTGGCTTCCCAGCTGGGTTGCGCCCTCCGGAAAAGTTTCTTTGATACAGCCGGCTGAAAGTGAGCAGACTGCGAGGATACTGAGTGATTTTACTAATATCTTTTTCATACAATGCCCTCCAGATTAAAATGTGATGTTGATACCGCCAGAAATTGTTCTGACTGTTGAGTTCGTAGTGTAGCTTGTTGACCCGCTGAAACTGTAACGTGGGTCAAATCCCCGGCGTGCAGATACATACCAGATGTTGTCTGCTGCTGCATAGATGCGGAGCCTGCTGATTTTGATCTTGTTTGTCAGCTTGGCAGGGAAAGTATATCCGATCTGCGCATTCTGGAAGTTCAGATAGCTGGCGTCGGTGAGAAACCTGTCAGATGTCGAATTGAAGTCCTTGTCCATGTACTGGAAGCGAGGAAGGCTTGCATCCCGATTTGAAGGAGTCCATGAGTTTGTAAGAACATCCTTGTGAATATTCTCTCCGAGCTTGGTACCAGGGGCGTTGAGTGACTGTGCATAGCCCGAGTCGTAAGACTGTCCGCCGAGCTGGTATGTGAACTGTACTGAGATGTCAACACCATAGAATGAGAACGAAGTTCCGAATCCTCCGTAAAGTTTTGGAGTAGGTGCGCCGCAGAGATACTCAGTTGCTGAGCTGTAGTCCTTTGTGGTTTCCCTTCTCACAATTCCGTCCTCACCGGTTACATCCCGATACCACATCGGCTCACCTGTATTGCGGTCGATTCCTGCATATTTAGGCATCTTCCTGGTATAGAGAGGAAGTCCTTCTCCATAGAAATAAGTTCCGCTGGCATAGCCTTCGTATCCCTCCATTGTCACAGTCTTTCTTTCTTCTGGCAGACTTATGATTTTGTTGGTGTAGTGTGTGGCGTTCAAGTTGGCTGACCATACGAAGTTCTTTCTTCTCATGATATCACCGTTGAGAGCAAACTCGACACCGGCATTTCTCATGTCACCGATGTTGTCGTAATAGCCTTCATAACCCAATGACGCAGGGACAGTGAAGAAGAAGAGCATGTCTGAGGTCTTTCTATAGAAATATTCAACCGAACCGCTCAGTCTTCCTTTGAAGAAGTCGAAGTCAACTCCGACATTGAAGTTGGTGTTTGTCTCCCATGTGATGTTCTCGTTACCCTTTGAGCTGAAAGTAACTCCGACCTCACCCTCTGAGTTGGTGATTGAGTACTTGTCAGTATAAAGGTAGTTTCCGATATTGTCGTTACCCTGTGAACCGATGGAAGCCTTAATTTTGAGCATGTCAATCCAAGATGCGTTGAACCAAGGCTCACGGTCGATAAGCCATCCGGCTCCTACTGACCAGAAGTTACCCCAGCGGTGGTCAGGATGGAAGCGTGAAGATGCGTCACGACGATATGATGCACTTGCGTAAATTTTATCGGCATAGTCGTACTGAACACGAGCGAAGAAACCTTCGTTGTTGTACCAGTCATGGCTTGATGCAGATGAAGCAGCATCCACAACAGCTCCGTTGAGTTCAAGGTTCGTTGTCGAGAAGAGCTTGGTCTTTGAAGCTTGGAGTGAGTATGAATCCTGTCTGTAGTACTCGTGTCCGATGATAGCGTCGATGCTATGTTCACCGAACTTACGGTTCCAGCTGAGAATCTGCTGGAAGTTCATGAAGAATGTCCTTCCGTGTGCAACTGATATGTTACCGCCATTAGGCACAAACTGGCCGTAGTAAGGGTTGGACATTGATTTTGAACGGGTCTCATCGAGTCCGACACCGCCGTTGATTGTCAAGGTGAAATCTTTGAGGAACTTGACATCAATAAATCCTGTTCCGTTGAATGCGTTTCCGTTGCTTACGCTGAGGTCGAGAAGGTTGGTACAGAGAGCATTGGCATTTGTCGCATTAGGGCGGGTGAGTCCGGCGTTCTGACCGTTACCGAAGTCGTACCTGTTGTATCCGTTGACATCTTTCATGATGTTGCCCTGTCCGTCCCTTATGAAGAGAGGGTAGATAGGTGCCATTCCGATTGCCATACCGAAAGTTGAGCCAGTAGAACCTGCGTCCTCGTTAGGGTTTGCATTCTCCCAAGTGAAGTTGGTGTAGCTCATGTTGGCTCCGACTTTCAGCCATGATTTGGCCTGGTAGTCAGCGCGGAGCTTTGCTGTATAACGCCTCATGGCCTGGCCTTCGACGATACCTTTGTTGTCCAGCATACCGAGGGAAGCATAGAATGATGCTTTTTCATTGCCGGCAGAAACGCTGACATTGTACTCCTGTCTGAGAGTTGCCTTATACACATTGTCAAGCCAGTTGTCCGGCTGAAGGAGATAGTCCTGTCCGTTGTAGTTCACATGACGGCCGAGGGTGGCGGCAGGGTTGATTCTGCCGTTGCTTCCGATGAGGAGCTGACCTTCCGGAACTTCATACACATTGTAGCCGAGACCGCCTTCCCTTGAACTGCCGGCCACATTGGTGGCAGCCCTGAGATGGGCGTCAGCCTCTGAGATGCCGTTGCTCATGTAGTAGTTTTTAAGAGCATTGTAGTGCGTCTCGTAGTACTGTCCAGGATCGGTAATGTAATCGTAAGTAAGGAGGGCCTTGGTGTTTGCACCCCATTTTGCATCAACGTTCACGACTGCATTTCCCCTCTTTGCCTTCTTTGTAGTGATCATGATGACACCGTTGGCTCCACGCGCACCATAGAGGGCATTGGAAGCGGCGTCTTTGAGGACTGTCATAGACTCAATGTCGGAAGGGTTGATGTTGTTTATGTCACCAGGATAAGGTACACCATCTACAACATAAAGAGGAGCGCTGCCTGCACTGATTGATGAGATACCGCGGATGCGGATAGAAGGTGATGAACCGAGTGCTCCAGAGGCTGTAGTCATCTGTACTCCGGCCACGACTCCTTCAAGGGCGCGTGTCGCGTCCGAGGACTGCACTTTTGCTATGTCGGATGATTTCACTACTGCAGCCGAACCTGTAAATGATTCTTTTGTGGCTGTACCGAATGCGATTACAATTGTCTCGTCAAGCACTGCGGCATCTACATGGAGGGCAACATCTACTCTGCCTCTTCCTGCCACAACCGCTTCCTCCGTCTTGTAACCTACCGATACGAAAACAAGGGCAGCATCTTCATTCTGGATCTTGATGCTGTAATTGCCGTCAGCATCAGCTGAAGTGCCAATCATCTTTCCTTTGATCTGAATCGATGCGAAAGGGATGCCTTCACCTGTTTCAGCATCTGTTATCCTACCGGTAACTTCTCTGCTTTGGGCAAATGCCGCAGAAGTCACAAGGACCAGTAACGCTGTGAAAAAGATTTTAACTTTTTTCATAAGCACATAATTTAGTTAAACATAAATATTGATAATTTCGTATTCTTCATCTCATCGGCAGGCAGTCCTTTGTGGATGCTTGGGAAAACCTCTTCCCTACCTACATGAAACCACCGCACATCCGCACTTTTAAACGGGCGTTTTTTACATCAGCCCGAATTGCAAAGATGAAAATTAATTTTTGAAATTCCAAGCATGTTAAAAGGCTGAATTATAGTGTCTATTAAACTTTTTTTGCCAAATGGGACAAAAAAATGAAAGAAACGTTTAAAATTGTTACACATTTTTCAGCAAGGATGCACTTTTTCTTATCAAACATTATAATTTTCATAAAAAGTAAAAAAGCAACTTTCAACGCGTATTTTCGATTTCCATAATGTATTTTCTCAGTGTATTTCTGTGTATTCCATATTTTCTCGCTATCTCAGAAAGGGGTCTTCCGGCCTCTTTCATCAGGCGGATATCATCGTATTGCTTACAAAATGTAAGTTTCTTTGCAGAACTGCCCGGAGGCCTCCCGAGCTTTATTCCTTCCAGCCTTTTGACTGCAAGGGCTTCTTTCGTGCGCTGGGAAATCAGGTTGCGTTCAATCTCTGCTGCCAATGCGAAAGCAAACGCTATTATCTTGGAATTTATGTTGTCTGACAGGTCAAAATTGTCCTTTATGGTATGAATTGTCACTCCCTTCAAGGCGCA
This sequence comes from Bacteroidales bacterium UBA714, assembly GCA_002298075.1. GTDB lineage: Bacteria > Bacteroidota > Bacteroidia > Bacteroidales > UBA932 > Cryptobacteroides. The sequence continues at coordinate 12,934 of DBLW01000070.1, forward strand.
AGTGTTCAATATTCCCATGACCATCAGCATATTACGACCGAGTCGTGACAACTCAGTGCAAATCAGGAGGTCGCCGCGTCCCATCCGGTCCATCAATCTGCCGAGCATTCTCTTCTCGGACGAGATTGTCCCGGAAACGGACTCCGACACCCACTCATCAATGGTAACCCTGTGACTGTCACAGTATTTCATAATCTCATGTCTTTGGTTCGAATAGGTCTGCATCTCGGTGCTGACCCTGATGTAAGCATAAACGCGCATTTTACAAAGTGTTTTATAATCAATGTTATACAAGCACTTTTAAACGCCCGTTTAAAGTGCGTTGATTGAAATTAACTCAATATTTATGTTTAACTAATTTGCTTATGAAAAAAATCACACTTTTTTTCACGGTGCTGATGCTATTGGCGTCTTCTCTGGCATACGGCCAGACTCTGACGGTGAAAGGTGTCGTTTCCGACGCCGGAAACGGTGAACCCGTACCATTCGCATCAATCCAGGTCAAAGGGACCATGGTCGGCGCGATGACAGATGCCGACGGAAACTACAGCATCAAAGTTGACAAGGACGCAGTCCTGATTTTCAGCTTTCTCGGCTATGCGGACAGCGAGGTGCCGGTAAAGGGACAGGCAGTCATCAATGTCAGCATGTTCCCGGACAACAATGTGCTGGACGAGGTTGTCGTAACAGGAATGATGGTCACCGACAAGCGCCTTTTCACAGGTTCGGTCGCAAAAGTGAATGCGGCAGAATCAAAGATTGACGGTATGGCGGACATATCAAGGTCTCTCGAGGGACGCGCCGCCGGCGTCAGCGTACAGAATGTGTCAGGTACTTTCGGTACAGCGCCCAAGATACGCGTCCGCGGTGCTACCTCAATCTACGGAAGTTCCAAGCCTCTATGGGTGGTCGATGGCGTGATAATGGAAGATGTGACGGAAGTTGATGCCGATGCGCTTTCATCCGGAGACGCAGCTACTCTCATCTCGTCCGCAATCGCAGGACTCAACTCGGATGACATCGAAAGCTTTGAAATCCTCAAGGACGGTTCGGCGACTTCCATATATGGTGCGCGCGCCATGGCCGGCGTGATTGTAGTCACTACAAAAAGAGGCCAGGCAGGAACTGCACGCATAAACTATACCGGAGAGTTCACCACACGTCTCAAGCCGAGCTACAGCCAGTTCAACATCATGAACTCGCAGGAACAGATGGGAATATACAAGGAGATGGAAAAAGACGGACTGATTTCGTTCGGAAGGACATACAGGGCTTCAAGCAGCGGCGTATATGGAAAAATGTACCAGCTGATGAACCAGTATGACGAGACTTCGGGAACTTTCGGACTGGCAAACACTCCTGAAGCCAGGAACAGATACCTCAGCGCAGCCGAGTTCAGGAACACCGACTGGTTCGACGAGCTCTTCAGCAACAGCATCTCCATGAACCACTCGCTCAGCGTGTCAGGAGGTTCAGACAAGGCGCAGTATTATGCGTCATTCTCAGTAATGGACGATCCGGGCTGGACTGAGCAGAGCAGCGTGAAGCGTTACACTGCAAGCGTAAACACTCTCTTCAACATCAGCAAGCAGGTGTCGGTCAGCCTCATAAGCAATGCCGCATACCGTAAGCAGAGGGCACCGGGAACACTCGGCCAGAGCGTAAACGCCGTGACGGGCGAGGTGTCAAGGGACTTTGACATAAACCCTTATTCATATGCCCTCAACACATCGAGGACCCTCGACCCTGACGCATTCTACACCCGCAACTTCGCGGACTTCAACATCCACAACGAGCTTGCCAACAACTTCATCGACTTCGATGTCGTGGACCTCAAGTTCCAGGGAGAACTCAAATACAAGCCTATACAGCAGGTTACGCTTTCCGCAATCGGAGCATACAAATACTCCACTACGACACAGGCCAACCAGATACGCGAGAACTCCAACATGGCACTCTCGTTCAGGGCAATGGGAGACGCCACCATACGCGACAACAATCCTTGGCTCTACACAGACCCGGACCAGCCGAACTCGCTTCCGTTCTCCGTATTGCCTGAAGGCGGATTCTACCGCGAGACAAAGTACAAGATGAACAGCTGGGACTTCCGTGCCACTGCGGCTTACAATGACGTATATGACGGCAACCACATCCTGAACATCTTCGGCGGTATGGAAATCAACAACACCGTCCGCAACAGAAGCTACTTCAACGGAGTCGGAATGCAGTATGACATGGGATATCTCGGAGCCTACAACTACAACTACTTCAAGCAGGCAAGCGAGCAGAACGATGTCTATTACAACCTTACCAACGCCTACAACCGTGACGTGGCATTCTTCGGCACCGCGACATATTCATACAAGCGCCGCTACACAATCAACGGAACAGTGCGCTATGAGGGCAGCAACCGCCTCGGCAAAGTGAGAACGGCACGCTGGCTCCCTACATGGAACGTGTCAGGAGCATGGAACATGCATGAGGAAGACTGGTTCGGGAACGCATTCAAGAACGTGCTTTCACATGCCACAATCAAAGCTTCGTACTCACTTACGGGTGACAAGCCGGCTGTGACAAACTCTTCGGTAATCATCCAGAGCTACAATCCTTGGAGACCGTTCGCCTCTGACAAGGAGTCCGGACTTGAGATATACGATTTCGCAAACCCAGAGCTGACATACGAGAAGAAGCATGAGGTTAACGTAGGAGCAGACTTGGGATTCTTCGACAACAGGCTCAACATCACCTTCGACTGGTACAAGCGAAACAACTACGACCTCATCGGCCCGAGGACGACCAACGGAACTAAAGGCACCATCACCGAATATGCCAACGTTGCGTCAATGGCCTCAAGCGGAGAAGAGCTTTCAATCTCCACCAAGAACATTGTCACAAAGGACTTCACATGGACAACTGACCTGATATTCTCGCACGTGACCACGAAGGTTACATCCCTCGAGTCCCAGACAAGAATCATCGACATGATTACCGGAACAGGCTTCACCATGGAAGGCTACCCTTACCGCTCACTGTTCTCCATTGACTACAGGGGGCTGAACGAGAACGGTATCCCTACCATAATAAATGAGGCCGGCGAGCTTACCACAAGCGGAATCAATTTCCAGTCACGCACGCTCGACTACCTGAAATACGAAGGCCCGACCGACCCTACAATCACCGGCTCTTTCGGCAACATGTTCACATACAAGGGATGGCACCTCAACGTGTTCATGACATACTCTTTCGGCAATGTGGTAAGGCTTGACCCGGCATTCTACGCCGTGTATTCAGATCTCTCAGCCATGCCTAAGGAGTTCAAGAACC
>DBLW01000101.1 GCA_002298075.1 Bacteroidales bacterium UBA714
TGCTGAGGGAATGGAAGAAGGGATGGCCAAAGGAATGGCCAAAGGAGCTATGGAGGCCAAAATGCAGATAGCCCTCAAAATGCTCGAAATGGGAATGCCGGTGTCAGATATTTCTGAAGCTACCGGGCTTGACCTGGAGCAGGTGGAAGACATGCGTAAATCTGCCGAGTGATTCTTCTGATTCAGCCGGCGGACAATCAGGCTGGTTGTAATGCTTCTTTTAAAGGTTCGGGGAACGGCACGTGTCGCCGCTCCCGGTTTGTCATTTTTCCAGCCAGGTGAGGAAGTCCTCGACGCGTGAACGGCTTACTGTCATTTCGAATGAGACGGAAGGAATCGGGATTATCCTCAATCTGCCGCCTGCCTGCTTTATTATGCTGGTTATGGCTTTCATTGAAATTATGCAGCTTCGTGATATGCGGAAGAACAGCTTGGGGTCAAGTTCTTCGCTTATCACGTCAAGCGAAGAGTCAAGTATGTATCTCTGTTCATCGGATGTCACGAGGTAGTTGTTCTTTTCCTCCGAGTAGATGTATGCTATGTTTGAGACGGACAGGGGGATTATGCGGTCGTTAAGCCTGACTATATATCTTTCGCGGTACTCTTTTGTCTGCCTGTCGTTCCTGACAGCCTTCATCAGTGAGTCAACGTCAATCTGCCCTCCGCTCATGCGGCACCGTGCGACGGCTCTTTTGAGTGCCAGCGGGTCTATCGGCTTCAGGAGATAGTCAACCGAGCCTGCCTCGAAAGCCTTGAGTGCATAGCTGTCGTATGCCGTAGTCATGATGACTTTGGCTTTTACTTCCGCATGGCGGAAAATCTCGAAGCATTCACCGTCAGACAGCTCCACGTCCATGAATATTATGTCGGCATTGTTGCCCGGCTCTGAGAGCCATGCTATCGTGCTTTTTACGGAATCAGTGCATCCTGTTATGCTTATGTCAGGAAAATGACGTGTCAGCAGTCGCGCCAGGCTTTTCTGGGCCATGATTTCATCTTCTACAATCAGTACATTCATGATTCTCGTTTTTTGACGTGTCACTTGGATTTCTTGCCGTTGTCAGTCCTTCTAAAGCAGCGGGAGGACGACATGGTACTCTTGCTGTCCATGTTCGATTTCCACTGTTTTACCTGAAAGGTCGAGATACAGCTGGCTTATGTATTTGAGTCCGAGTCCGGTTGACGGGCTCGTGGTAACTTTCGGAACAATGTTGTTGGTCACCCGCACAGTATCACCTTCTGCATGGATTTCTATTTTGAGGGGATTGCCTGAGGAGTTGACCGCGTTGTGCTTGATTGCGTTTTCAATCAGCAGCTGGATTGAGCACGGGAGAACGGCCCTGCCGAGCAGTTCCTGGGGTACGTTCACTTCCACATCGAAGCCTTCCGGAAACCTCACCTTGAGAAGGTCCACATAAAGTCCCACGAACACAAGCTCCTCCCTCAGCGGGACGGCTTCCTCTTCCTCACTTTTCAGCATGTACCTGTAGATTCCTGCCAATTTATGTATATAGGTGCTTGCTTGCTCAGTCTTTTGTTCGGAGACGAGGCAGTCGAGAATGTTCAGTGAATTGAACAGGAAGTGCGGGTTGACCTGGTGCTTAAGCTTGACATATCTGTATTGTGCCATGTTTGCCTTGCCTTTGGCAGCCTGCATTTCCGAACGTGCAGTAAGGGCATAGTCTGTCATGAAAACGATACAATAGACAGTAATTTGCGCCAGCACGGACGTTACGAACAGTGCCGGGAAATCTTCTCCGAATCCGAGCCTGAGGTTGAAAGGCAGCCCTAAGCTTACGAGCACTGTCTCGGCGAGTCCTGCAAAAACCATGAATATTGTGAGCAGGACGGCCTTTCCCCACAAAGGCATATGCCTGAAACGATGTCTTATGAACCTTATATAAAGTATGTTTATGCAGATTAGTATAATGAGGTCGACAGTGTTGGAGAATATTCTGGATGACGCTCCGATAAGGTCTGTTGCCGCAAACGGGCCCTTGGAAAACAGGAACACGATGCCGAGCCTCAGGATGAATATGCCTCCCATGGCAAGTATTATCCATTTCATATAAGGCGAGTCCAAGGATTTGCTGCGGCTTTCATCGTTCCCGTGGCGGAATATCATGGTTACGGCCGCTATGCTCCATCCGAGGACTTCCGTCGTTATTGCGGTGGACATTGCATGGGACGCATATTGCGAACTTATTGCCATGCCGAAAATGTCGGCAATCACGTTGCCCATTATGTATCCGAGTATGTTCACAGCTATGATTCCCGCTGCAGTGAACTCGATGTTCAGCCCTTTCTTCAAGCATATTATAAGGGTCATGGTCATCGTCAGTATGGTAAGGAGCAGTTCGTCCTCTACACCTGCAAGCCTGCACAGAAGAGCTACGGCTGCATGCAGCAGCGCGAAAAGATGTATGATTATGCCTGTACTGACGTTTTTCATGGCTTATTTCCGGTTTCTGGACAGCCGGACTTTTCATGACGGAAAACCGTAAACTGTCCAATTGGAGTCCGAAGTTAAGGATTTTGCTCCGATATTGCAATTATTGCTTTATTTTCATCATGAAAAATCAGCCGTTCATCCTTTTCTTCAGACCATTCGTCCCCATCTCATGCGCATTTATTCAAATAATGTCTATTTTCGCAAGACAAGGCAGTTTCAGGCATGGCCCTGTCGCTCCTTGCTTACACCACATAACTAACATAACCTGAATAACCGCAATGCAAAAAGCCAATTTGAGTTTCCGGCAATTGTGGAACATAAGCTTCGGATTTTTCGGAGTACAAATCGCATATTCGCTTCAGAGCGCCAATATCAGCCGTATCTTCGCCACTCTCGGCGCGGATCCGCATGATTTGAGCTATTTCTGGATTCTTCCTCCGCTGATGGGCATGATAGTCCAGCCGCTCGTCGGCTCGTTCAGCGACAGGACATGGTGCCGTTTGGGAAGACGCATACCTTACCTCTTCCTCGGCTCTCTGATTTCCATAATCGTAATGTGCCTTCTGCCTAACGCAGGCAGCTTCAGCCTGACGCTTTCCGGAGCGATGATATTCGGACTTGTGGCACTTATGGTTCTGGACACTTCCATAAACATGGCGATGCAGCCTTTCAAGATGCTCGTCGGTGACCTGGTGAATGAGGAGCAGAAAGGCAAGGCATATTCCATCCAGAGCTTCCTGTGCAATGCCGGAAGCCTTGCCGGATATCTTTTCCCGTTTGTCTTCGCATGGATAGGCATCTCAAACACTGCTCCTGACGGGCAGATTCCGAATACAGTTGTATATTCTTTCTATGTGGGGGCTGCAATCCTTATCCTGTGCGTGCTTTTCACGACATTCAAGGTGAAGGAAATGCCTCCGAAGGAATATGCTGAGTTCCACGGCATCTCTGCCGCTCCGGAACAGCGTGAGTCCGGCAATTGGCTTGTCCTTCTGAAGAATGCTCCCGGAACATTCTGGACGACAGGTCTTGTGCAATTCTTCTGCTGGGCCTCGTTCATGTATATGTGGACATACACGAACGGCGCGATTGCCGATACTGTATGGCATACATCTGATGCAGCCTCTGACGGGTATCAGGCTGCCGGAAACTGGGTGGGGGTGCTTTTCGCCGTGCAGGCGGTCGGCTCGGTGCTCTGGGCCCTGGTGATTCCGAAGTTCCGTTCCCTCAAGACCGCATATTCGGTCAGCCTTCTGGCCGGGGCTGCCGGTTTCGCGTCAGTATTCTTCATACATGACCAGTATATGCTGTTTGTTTCATTCTTTCTTATAGGAGTGGCATGGGCGGCTATGCTCGCGCTTCCGTTCACCTTGCTTACCAATTCCCTTTCGGGAGACCATATAGGAACTTATCTCGGCCTGTTCAACGGTACCATCTGCCTGCCTCAGATTGTGGCGGCCTCATGCGGAGGCCTGCTGCTCAAGGCTGTTGGAGGAAGCCAGGTGAGCATGTTCCTTGTCGCTGGAGTCCTTATGCTTTGCGGAGCATTGGCCGTAGGCCTTATAAAGGACAGGGCGGCAGGAACTGGAAAATGATTAAAAACATGAAATATATACTAACCAAACACAATTCTTTATGAACAGAATAATGACACTATGCGTAGCCTTCGTGCTTTTGTGCGTGACTGGCTCGTCCGTATCCGCCCAAGGCGTATACGAGGTGAAAGGAGTAGTTGTCGACCAGGTAGGCCCTGTCATCGGGGCTACAGTAATCGAGGCTGGCACCGCAAACGGTGTCTCGACCGGCCTGGACGGCGAATATGTCCTTAGGGTCTCAGGCCCGCAGGCAGTTGTGGAAATCAGCTGCATAGGCTATGCTTCAAAGACTTTTACGGCTTCTCAGCTGCCTCCGAAAGTCATGCTTTCTGAGGATGCGCTTTTCCTTGACGACGTCGTGGTCATCGGCTACGGTACAGTCAAGAAGGGCGATGTCACAGGCTCGGTCTCAACCGTGAGGGCGGATGAAATCAATAAGGGAATGATAACTTCACCTGCAGATCTCCTGAAAGGAAAGTCTGCCGGAGTCGTCATCACTCCGGGCAGCGGAGCGCCAGGCTCAAAGGCCACAATCCGTATCCGCGGAGGCTCCTCACTGAAGGCAACAAACGACCCTCTCATAATCATTGACGGACTTCCTGTCAGCAATGATGACATCAGCGGAATGTCAGACCCTCTTTCGTCAATCAACCCGAATGACATTGAGTCTTTCTCCGTGCTTAAGGATGCCTCTGCTACTGCAATCTACGGTTCCCGTGCGTCAAACGGTGTCATCGTGATCACTACCAAGAAAGGAGCCAGGACAAAGACCAACGTTCCCCAGGTCAATTTTGATTTCTCGACTTCAATAAGCCATGTCAGCAAATATGTGGATGTCCTCAGCGCAGACCAGCTCCGCAACCTTATGCAGGAGAGGGTGGATGCCGGTCTGATGAGCCAGGACGGAGTTGATGCACTCGGCAGCGCCAATACAAACTGGCAGAAGGAAATCTATCAGATTGCACCTACCTATGATGCAAATCTCAGCCTGGCCGGACGTGTGTCCATGGGCAAGGCAGGCGTGCTCCCTTACCGCGTGTCCGGGGGCTTCATGTCGCAGGACGGTGTCCTCCTGACAGACCATATGAACAGGGGTACAGTGTCTCTGAGCCTTACTCCTTCTTTTCTTGATGACCATCTTACTGTGGCCCTTAACGGAAAAGGCGTGTTTTCTTCTAACAATTTCGCCAATAAGGATGCCATCGGGCAGGCTGTACGCATGAACCCTACACATCCTGTATATGCTACGGATGAAGAGGGCGGAATACACGGCTACTTCGTGCACCGCTCCCCGAACGGTTCTGTGAACACTATGGCTGTACAGAATCCTGTCGCCCAGATTATGGAGAAGCAGGACAAGAGCAATGCGTCGCGCTTCATCGGAAACGCGCAGATTGACTATAAGGTCCATGGCCTTGAGGATCTCCGCCTCAACCTCAATCTCGGTATGGACTATGCCAGCTCAAGCGGATTCACGCACTCTCCTGAAGGCTCCGAGCAGTCATGGCACGACACCATGCAGTCAGGCTCCGGATACCATGGAGAGTACACCTACGAGCGCATGGACAAGACACTGGAGGCGTATATCGCCTACAACAAAGATTTCAGGGGGGGGCATCACTTAGACGCCATGGCCGGATATTCATGGCAGCAGTTCTACTATAAGTCCACAGACTACAAGTACAGGCTCGACAACAATGCCGCGCTTTCTGAAAAGACTCCTGCCGGAGAATTGTTCCTCGTGTCTTTCTTCGGACGTCTGAACTACAGCTATGATGACCGCTATATGATTACGGCTACTCTCCGCCGTGACGGTACATCACGTTTCTCTAACAATAAATGGGGACTCTTCCCTTCAGTGGCACTCGGCTGGAATATCGGGAATGAGGCATTCCTCAAGGACAATGACGTTCTTACTACTCTCAAGATGCGCGCTTCATGGGGCCAGACCGGACAGCAGGGTGTGGGCGACTATTACGGAACACTTGCCACCTATTATACCAACCTTCTCGGAAGCTGGTATCAGTTCGGAGGCCAGATGATCAATCCTATTACAGCCCTCGGATACAATGCCGACCTTAAGTGGGAGACTACGACAACATGGAACGTCGGCTTTGACTTCGGCTTCCTCAATGACAGGATCACTGCCGGAATCGATGCATACTGGCGTGAGACCACGGACTTGCTCAACCATATCCCGGTACCTGCTCTCGGAAACCTTACAAACTATCTCGACTCCAATATCGGAAGCCTTGTGAATAAAGGTATTGAGTTTGACATCAATGCGATTGCCATTGACAGCAAGGACTGGACCTGGCAGATCGGAGGCAACGTGGCTTGGAACAACACCAAGATCACGAAACTCACTGCTTCTCCTGACGACCTGACCGGAATCGAGACCGGAGGAATCTCAGGAGGTGTCGGAAACAATATCCAGATGCACCAGGTTGGCTTCCCGCCGAATGCATATTATGTATATGAGCAGGTTTACGATGCGGACGGACGTCCTATAGAGGGTGAATATGTGGACCGCAACGGAAACGGAAAAATCGATGCAGGTGACAAATATTTCTATCACAAGCCTGCGGCTGATGTCACACTCGGTGTGAATACAATGCTTGCCTACAAGAACTGGACGCTGGCGGCTTCAGGACACGGGAGCATAGGCAACTGGGTCTACAACAATGTGGCTTCTGACGGAGAGATGCTCACAGACCTCTGGACAAACAACTTCACAAGCAACCGCCTGCAGTCTTCGCTTTACTCGAATTTCGGCCAGGCATGCTATCTTTCAGACTATTATGTCCGTGACGGTTCTTTCTTCAAGATTGACAACATCACTCTGGGATACACTTTCCCTAACCTTTTCAAGAGCAGGAAGCTCGAACGTTCACTCGGACTGAACATCTATGCCACAGTCCAGAATGTCGCTACTTTCACACGCTATGACGGTCTTGACCCAGAGGTGTTCGATGGTATTGACAATAACCTTTATCCACGTCCGAGAACTTATATCCTCGGCCTTAAATTCAATTTCTAAAAACAGGAGGTACAGAATATGAAAACATTGAAATATATATTTGCGGGCCTCGTGCTTGCAGCCGGCCTGTCTTCATGTATAGGGGATCTGGATGTCATTCCAATCGACCCTTCCAAGAACACAGCCGACAAGGCCCTCAAGACTGCCGATGATTATTACAGCCTTCTCGCACAGTGCTATACGGGATTTGCCGTATCCGGCTCATACGGTCCTAACGGAGACAACAACATATCCGGCGTGGACGGCGGATTCAGCCAGTATTACCGCGGCCGCTATCATCTTAACGGCCTGACTACGGATGAGGCTGTCTGCGGGTGGAATGACCAGACGCTGCAGGACCTCCATGGCCTTAACTGGACCAATTCGGATGTCTTCGTTACGGCATTCTACTATCGTATTTTCTATCAGATATCCGCATGCAACGAATTTATACGCCAGGCGCAGAAGGCGACTGTCGAACTTCCTGAGAAGGACCGCTGGATTGCAGAGGCGCGTGCCCTGCGTGCTCTCTGCTGGCTTGACGCCATCGACAATTTCGGCAATGTTCCTTTTGCAGATGAGACTGCATCTGTGGGTGCCGATGCTCCGAGACGCATTGCACGTGAAGAACTTTTCTCATATATTGAATCTGAATGCCGCGACCTCATTGACAATTCTGCCCTTTATGGCATGAAAGAGGCTCCTTACGGACGTGCGGACAAGGCTCTCCCTGTCATGGTGCTGGCAAAGCTCTATCTCAATGCAGAGGTCTATGCAGGAAAGAAAATGTACCAGGAGTGCGCTGATGTGCTTGCGGAACTTTCCGGATATTCGCTTCATTCCGACTATTCCGAACTTTTCCTTGCAGACAATGACAGGTGCACAGATGAGATAATCTTCGCCATCGAGCAGGACGGAGAGGATACACAGAGCTACGGTGTCACCAATTATCTGATCTTTGCTTCTACCGGAGGCTCCATGGACACAGAGCAGGTCGGCATCTCATCAGGCTGGGGAGGTATCCGCATGACTTCAAAGTTTTATAATTACTTTACCTCTTCAGACAGGCGCAGACTTTTCTGGGAAGAGGGCCAGAAGGTGGAAATCGATGACATAAGCGACTTCACGAACGGTATAGCCTTCTTCAAGTTCAAGAACATCACCAGCAGTGGCGCTCCGGGCAAGGCAAACGGTTTCGTGGATACTGATTTCCCTGTGTTCCGCTATGCGGATGCACTTCTGATGAAGGCAGAGTGCGCAAAGAGGGGGGCCAATGTTTCTGATGCCCTTGAGGCATGGAACCAAGTGCGTGAACGCGCCGGTGTCTCTACTGCGGCATCAATGAATGATGTGACCCTTGACATGATTATTGAGGAACGTGCACGCGAGCTTTACCAGGAGGGATGGCGCCGCAGCGACCTCGTGCGTTTCGGGCTGTTCACTTCGTCCAAGTATCTGTGGGACTGGAAAGGCGGTATTAAAGGCGGCCGCGGGGTAGGAGAGCATTTCAATCTGTTCCCTATACCGAACAGCGACAAGATGGCCAATCCGAACCTTATCCAGAACCCTGGCTATTAGAAGTTTCTTAGACTTTAATTTCAATAAAAATAGAACAAGATGAAAAAGTTCAATATATTGGCGGCTGTTCTTATGGCAGGAAGTCTTGCGTTCCCGGCATGCGAGAAGCAGGACAACTCCCCGGTCATGCAGGAGCCTACGGTGTTTGTGCTGAACACACCTGCATATGTGAACACTACATATGACCTTGAAAACTCGACTTCACTGGAACTTACCTGCTCACAGCCAGACTATGGCTTTACTGCAGCTGTGACGTACCAGGTAGAGGTTTCTCTTACTGACGACTGGACTGATCCGGAGACAACATATGCCGTGCTCGGGACAACTTATAACACTGCCAAGATAAATGTTGGTGCAGCTGACCTTGCGGCATCGCTTACAGCCTTGTCGGGCAAGGACGAGTCTGAATTCCCGTTCATTACGGAGGTTTACGTGAGGCTTCGCGCAAGCCTTACCGTGAGCGGAAAAGGTGAGATTGTGTCAAATGTGGTCGTGCTTCCTAATGTGCGTATCCATTATGCACTTCCTCCTGTGAGTGCACCTGAGGAAATGTTCATCAACGGACAGTGCAACGGCTGGGACTGGGGCGCAGCCTTCAAGATGGTGGATGTCTGGACAAACTCTGCGGACAATGGCAATGACGGCTCATCACGTACATTCTGGAGAATAGCATGGATGCCTGCGGACGGAGGATTCAAGATCAATTCGGCCAAGTCATGGAATGGGGATGAAGTCGGTTTTGCCGGTGCTTTTGTGACAGATAATGCAAATGCGGGAATCTCTGCTTCTGATGACGGCAACTTCGTTGTCGCAAATGAGGGATGGTATCTGATAGTAGTGAATATAAGCGTGTCAGGAAGAGATCTGGTATATAATGTCACGTTCAATGAGCCTGCAGTATATCTGATCGGTCTTTCCGCACCGTCCGGGACATGGGACATTCTTGAAGAGAACCGCTTTGAGGTTCCTGCTGCGGCTGACGGAATGTTCAAGTCACCTGCCCTTGCTGCAGATCTGGCGGGAACAGATGAGGACGGATGCTTCCGCGCCTGCATCAAGCTTGACGGCCAGGAATGGTGGCATACTGAATTCATGGTGTTTGATGGTGTCCTTGAGTTCCGCTCGACAGGAGGTGACCAGGGCCGCGTCGGAGGAAAGGCCGGACAGTCTCTCTACATCAACTTCACCGATGAGACAGGTGATATTAAATAATCATAAAATCAGACAGAAATATGAAACATACAGCATATTCAATCATGTTGGCGGGACTTCTGATGACAGGATGCATCGCCGGAGACTACGGCATAAAACCGGCAGATCCGCAGAGCTGGTCTCAGGAAGACGCTGTGACACTTCCGTCTCTGACAGCTTCTGCCGTGCAGCCGATAGATATTGCACACGTTGAGGAAGATTCCGTTGCGATTGCAGAAATCACCCCGATGGTTGTGGAAGGCGCGGAAGTCAGGTATGTGGTTGTGCTTGACGACATTTATAAATTTCCTGTGGGGGAAGACGGCAAGGTGGCCGTCTCCCTTCTCCAGGAGACCGTGACTTCAGCCTATGGCAAGGCACCGAGGGCAAGGACTTTCGATGCAGTCGTGAATGCCTATGTGATGGCCGGAGACGGTGGGCAGGCTTCTCTTGTGCAGTCAGGAAAGTTTGCACTGGAAGTTACTCCGGAGGCACCTTTTATTGACAGTGCATATTATCTTATAGGCAATGTGAACGGTTGGGACGCAGATGCGGCAAAGGAGTTCATGTTCAAGCACAGCGGAAAGGATGTCTATGATGACCCTGTCTTCTCGATAGTTGTGACAGTTGAGGATGCATCGTATTGGAAAATTGTGCCTCAGGGCAACTATGATGCAGGGAATGTGTGGGCGGAAGGCCCTCAGGGCGTGCTTGGAGTGGCTCTTGACGGAGATGACTCTGCAGAGGGCAAGCTGGTCACAGAGAAGCCTCAGGCTGCGCAGATTCCTGCTGCAGGGACCTACAGCATTTCAATCAACATGATGGAATACACATACAAGGTGTCTCCGATGGCATCTGAATACTATCTTGTGGGTACACTCAACAGCTGGAATGCAACTGACGCCGGAAAGTACTGCCTGCTATATCCGGAAGGCTCGAATGTGTTCTCATATACGACAGACTGGACAGGTGACCATAACTTCAAGATCTGGTCAGGTGACGCCTATGGCGACTGGGACTCGGCTATTGGCAATCCTGTTGACGGAAATACTGACGCTCAGGGCACGCTTGGAGGCGGTGGAGCCATATGCACTCCTGATGTTGGCTATTACAAGGTTACATTCGACATGGTTGCAAATACCTACATGTCCGTGGCTCTTGAGGACCAGGCGCCTGCCAAATATGCGTCGATATCTCTCATCGGTGATTTCAACAGCTGGGGTGATGACCTTGACCTTGTGGAGGGTGCTCCTCATAACTGGTATGCCTTTGGGGCTGAGATTGCCGTTGGCGGAGGACTCAAGTTCAGGGCAGACCATGACTGGACGCTGAGCTGGGGAGCCGATGCGGATATTGCAGACTGCAATTACGGAACTGCAACAAGCAGCAACGCTCCGAATATGACTGTTCCGGCCGGTACATACGATATATTCTTCAATGACATCACAGGGCAGTTTGTTTTTGTCTGCAGATAATTTTTCGGGCAGGAGACCGTGACAGGTCTTCTGCCTGCCATTTCTAAGAGGGATGCATTCTTGTACGTTATAAAAATGATGAAAAAATATTTTGCCTTGTTTTTTGCAGCCTTGTCTGTTTTGGCTGTAGTTGCGTGCAATGGACCTGAAATTGAGGAGGGAGGCCCTGGTTCATCGTCTTTTGAGAAAAGTGTATTGAAGTTAGGCCCTGAGGAAGGCAGCGGGATGATTGCCCTGAAGACAGACTCTGACAATTGGAGCATTTCCGTGCCTTCTGACGCACAGTGGCTCAGTGTCTCTCCTGAAAGCGGTGCCCTTGATGCAGAAATCAATGTCTATGTCACCGCAAACGGCGGTGCGAGACGTTCTGCCGCCCTGACGGTTTCCGCTCCCGGACTCAAAAGCGCTTCTGTGACCGTGATACAGGAGGCAGGTGAGTCACCGAAGGATATTATCGGACTTTTCGCTGATCCGGAAATGCCGGATGCCGACAGTCCGTGCACTTTGTATTACCGTGCCGACAGGACCTCTCCTATATACAACCATACGGGGGATTTGTATGCCCATATCGGCATAAACAGCGAATGGGAGTTTGTCGTGGCCGAATGGGGCGAGAACGTGGATAAATGCAAGTGGCAGGCTACTGACGAGAAGAATCTCTGGTCTCTGGAACTTTCTCCTACCATAAGGGAGTACTTCGGCTCGGGCCTGTCTGAGATAAGCAGCATATCGGTTGTCATAAGGAATTCGGCCGGAACCGTCCAGACAGGCGACCTTTCTGTTGCAGTTTCAGACTCAAAATATGCATTTGTTCCGGATGATGTCGTCATGGAATCCGTGCCTCAGGGTGCTGTCCATGGAATAAACTATAATTCAGACGGTTCTGTCACACTTGTCCTTTTAGAAAAGGACAAGAAAGGAGGACGCTATGACTATTGCTATCTTGTAGGTGAGTTCAGCGGATGGGTGCGCAGCAACGAATACGCCATGAAGCGTGACGAGTCTGCCGGCTGCTGGTGGATAACTCTTGACGGCCTTGAGAGCGGAAAGGAGTATATGTACCAGTATTACCTTGTGAAGGGTACTTCGCGTGTCCGTATAAGCGATCCGTATTCAGAGATTGTCTATGACGGGGCAAATGACAAGTATATCTCTTCGTCCACATATCCAGGGCTGCCGGAATATCCGGAAGGTGCTTCAGGGCTTGTGTCCGCATTCCAGTCCGGAAGGCAGGCATACACCTGGAAGTCGGACGGATTCAAGATTACCGACAAAGACAATATGGTGATATATGAACTGCTTCTGCGCGACTTTTCAGCTTCCGGAGACCTTGCCGGTGCTATGGATAAACTTGACTATCTGCAGGAACTCGGAGTAACTGCCATAGAGCTTATGCCTGTGCAGGAGTTTGACGGGAATGACAGCTGGGGCTATAATCCGTGCTCTTATTTTGCTATGGACAAGGCCTACGGAACGCGCGAGAAATACAAGGAGTTCATAGATGAGTGCCACGGCAGGGGAATGGCAGTCCTGCTTGACGTTGTCTATAACCAGGCTACCGGAGCGCATCCTATGGCGAAAATGTATTGGGACGCATCCTCTAAAAGCACTTCTGCCTCCAACCCTTGGTTCAATGTCGAGGCACCGCATCCTTACAGTGTGTTCCATGACTGGAATCATGAGAATGAAGATGTCAGGAACCATGTGAAGAGGAATCTTGAATACCTGCTCAGGGAATATCATGTGGACGGATTCCGTTTTGACCTGACAAAAGGATTTACTCAGAAAAAGTCCACTGAGAGTACAGCGTCCAATTACGATGCATCCCGCATTGCGATTCTGAAGGACTATAACGCCCGTATCCGTGAGGTGAATCCGGATGCAGTGGTGATTCTGGAGCATTTCTGTGCGGATGACGAGGAAAAGGAGCTGGCCAGGGACGGCATGAAGGTGTGGAGGAACCTGAACAATGCCTATTGCCAGAGCGGAATGGGCATTTCTTCGGACAGCGGTTTCCAGGGGCTGTGGACCGGGCAGAACGGGATGTCTTTCGGAGGTTATGTGGGCTTCATGGAAAGCCATGATGAGGAAAGGGTGGCGTACAAGCAGTCTGCCTACGGTGCGGCTTCCGTAAAGGGAAAGCTTGATGTCATGATGCGCAGGTGCGGTCTGAATGCCGCGTTTTTCCTTACGGTTCCAGGCCCTAAGATGATCTGGCAGTTCGGGGAGATGGGCTATGACATAAGCATTGAGACCGGAGGCCGCACCGGAAAGAAGCCTCTTCACTGGGAATATCTCGGAAACAGTGACAGGAAGGCTCTTCACGACACTTATGCAGGTTTGTTGCGTTTCCGCAGTGATAATCCTGAATTTTTCGGGAAGGATGCGTCGTTCTCATGGAATGTTTCCGCGTCTGACTGGGCCGGAGGCAGGTTCGCCTCTTGTACGGCCGGAGGAAAGTCTTTTGCCCTCATCGGCAACTTCGATGTCACGGCAAGGACGATTACGCGTAAACTCCCTGCATCGGGAAACTGGAGGAACTGGTTTGACGATACTGAGACATATTCAGGTGACAGCGTGACTCTTGAACTTCCTGTCGGGGAATTCCGCCTGCTGGTCAATTTCTGAAATGTTGGCTATATTTACAAGTGATTTTGGATTTAATGATGCCGTACGGATTCCGTCTCGGCAGACAAGTGGACAATTATGAATAATATCTGTTTTATCAAAAGACTTGCGGCAGCAGTGATGGCAGCAGTGATGGCAGCAGTGATGGCATTTTCTTGCGGACAGGGCACGGAGGACCGCCGTCCTGCAGGAAACAGCGTCGTATATGAAATGAATGTGCGTCAGTACACTCCGGAAGGAACGTTTGAGGCTGCGCAGAAGCAATTGCCACGTCTTAAGGAGCTCGGGGTGGATATCCTGTGGCTGATGCCTATACATCCGATAGGAGTCAAGGAGCGCAAGGGAACGCTCGGGTCTTATTATGCGATTTCGGACTATTGTGCCGTAAATCCTGAATTCGGAACAATGGCTGACTTTGAGACTTTTCTTGCGGCTGCGCACAAGATGGGATTCCGGGTGATAATCGATTGTGTGGCCAATCACACATCTCCGGATGCAAAATGGATCAATGAGTGCCCGGCAGACTGGTATGTGCGCGACTCTCTCGGAAATACTGTCGTGAATTATGACTGGACCGACATAGCTGAGCTGAACTACGATAATCCGGACGTCAGGACGGCTATGCAGGCTGCGATGCGTTTCTGGATGGAGAAGGGCGTGGACGGATTCCGCTGTGACATGGCCTGCGAGGTCCCTTTTGACTTCTGGAAAGAGACGATAGCCATGCTGCGCTCTGAGTGGCCGGATATGTATATGCTGGCTGAAGGAGAGGACCCGAGGCTGCACACTGTCGCCGGATTTGATGCGTCATATGCATGGGAACTTCATCATATTCTCAATGACATTGCCCAAGGCAGGAAGAATGTTCCGGAACTCCTGGAGTATATAGAAAAGGATGCGGCTGCAGTGCCTTCGGATGCACTCAGGCTTATGTTTACATCCAATCATGACGAGAATTCATGGGCCGGTACCGAGTTCGAGAGGATGGGAAATGCGGCAAAGGCAATGGCCGTGCTTACATTCACGCTTCCGAACGGCCAGCCGCTGATTTATACCGGACAGGAAATGGGATGGAACAAAAGATTTGAGTTTTTTGAGAAAGACCCGATTCCAGCTTGGAAAAATAACGGATATACAGATTTCTACAAATGGCTTGTGAAACTCCGTCACGACAATCCGGCCCTTGCGGCAGGACGCGACGGAGGACGCTTTGACCTTATTTCATCGGAGGACAGCACCATTGTCTTTGACAGGACCGTCCCCGGCGACACTGTCACTGTAAAGGTGCAGCTGAGGGCACCATGGGAATACGAAATAACCTGCCGGTAATCTATACATTTAAACCATATTGACACTATGCTGAAAAAAATTATCACCGTATCGGCACTTGCCGTTTTCGCATCATGCACTGTGCGTCCGGCCTTTGACCCGGCTTCTGTCGCTGATGCAGATGCAGCACAGGTTTCACATGTCGAGCCGCTTTCCTGGTGGACAGGCATGAACACGCCTTTGCAGCTTATGATACACGGACAGGGAGTCTCTGAATATGTGCTGTCCGTAGAGGGCGGTGCCGGAGTCGCTGTCTCAGCTGTCCATGAAGCCGACAGTCCGAATTATCTGTTTGCAGACATAAAGATTTCTGAAAAGGCTTGTCCCGGGACATATTATCTTGTCTTCACCAGGAAAGGGGAGTCTGTCCCGGCATTCAAGTATCCTTATGAAATAGAGTCCAGGCGTCCCGGCTCTGCATCGCGCAAGAGTTTCACGACTGCAGATATGGTCTACCTTATCATGCCGGACCGCTTTGCCAACGGGGACACTTCCAATGATTCTGTGGACTCCATGGCGGAGAAGGCGGACAGAAGCGAGCCTTTCGGACGCCACGGCGGTGACATCCAGGGCATAATTGACCACCTTGACTATATTGCCGGACTTGGAGCGACATATATCTGGGCTACTCCTTTCCTTGTCGACAATGCCCCTGAGGGATCATACCACGGCTATGCGGCGTCGGACTACTATCATATAGATCCTCGCTTCGGAAGCAACAGCCTTTACCGCACTTTCGTTGAAAAGGCGTCGGAAAGAGGTCTGGGCGTGATTATGGACATGGTGCCTAATCATTGCGGGACGGAGCACTGGTGGATGGATGACCTGCCGTTCAAAGACTGGATACATCAGTTCCCTGAATATACCGGGACCAATGTGTGCTTCTCTGCCAATATGGATCCGAATGCATCGGCCAGGGACCTGTATCTCAATGAGAGCGGGTGGTTTGTGCCTTCCATGGTGGACATGAACCTTGACAATCCGTATATGCTCCGCTATTTTGTGCAGTGGGCTGTGTGGTGGATTGAATATGCAGGACTTGAGGGACTGCGCGTGGACACATACCCTTACAATGAAAAGCAGCCTGCCGCTGACTGGTGTGCTGCCATATTGGATGAATATCCTGACATGAACATTGTGGGGGAGTGCTGGACCTCCTCCGTGCCTCAGCTTGCATATTGGCAGGGTGGCAATCCGAACAAGGACGGCTTTGACTCTAATCTGCCGTCAATCATGGATTTCCCGCTCTATGATGCGCTCTGTGCCGGGCTTTCTTGCGACAATCCGGGCTGGGGCCAGGGAATGACAAGAATTTATGACATCCTTTCTCATGATTTTGTCTATCACGACCTTTCGCATATGCTCATTTTCCCGGGAAACCACGATACTGCAAGAATAGGAGATGTGGTGCGCAAGGACCCTTCGCGCCTGAAGATTGCAATGGCACTTATGGCCACAATGCGCGGGATTCCTCAGATTTTTGCCGGTGACGAACTTATGTTTGTGTCTTCGGATAGTGATGACATGAGCAACCATGGCGGTCTGCGGGTGGATTTCCCGGGAGGATGGCCGGGGGATGCCGTGGACTTTTTCACTGAGGAGGGACGTGATGCGCAGACTGTGAACACAGACGGGCTTGCTGTCGCAAAGGGACAGGCAGGTGAACTTTACCGCTATGTGTCGCGTCTGTTCAACTGGAGAAAGGAAAAGAAGGTGATTCATGATGGCCGGACGATGCATTTCCTCTCGCGTGACAATACCTACGGTTATTTCCGGTATGATGATACGGATGCGGTATTTGTGTATGTGAACAATTCGGACGGGCCTAAGAATATACCGTGGACACATTATTCTGAGATTTCAGAGGGGTTGTCCAGCGGCAGGAATGTGTTGACCGGTGAGGCGGTTGAGGTGTCAGACTCTACTGTGGCTGAGCCGCATTCTGTTCTTGTCGTGGAGTTTAAACGTTGATGATTATATTTATGCTTCTGTTCCTCCGCTTTTTGTCATGGAGGTCATGCTATGGAAATTATAACACTGAAATGATATGAATAAAATGTTGATCGCCGTGTCGGCTGCTGTTCTCGCGGCCGGCTGTACGGCACAAAATCATCCCGGACCTGCAACGGATGTCCGGACTCTGCTTTCACCTGACGGCAATATGCAGATGACTTTTCAGCTTGCCGCGGACGGAACTCCACAGTATTCTTTGAGTTATGGTGAAAAGAAGGTTATCCTCCCGTCTGACCTCGGTTTTGAACTCCGTGGCACAGTGAAGGCAACGGAACTGGCATGGGAGTCTGACGGCTCAATCGGCAAGAAAGATGCTCTTCCCGCAAATTCTTTCCATGACGGATTTGAGCTTGAAAGTGCGGAAACTTCTTCTTTTGACGAGACTTGGGAGCCTGTATGGGGAGAGGAGGCACAGATACGCAACAATTACAATGAGCTTCTTGTGAATCTTGTGCAGACCTTGACCGGAAGGAAGATGGCGGTACGTTTCCGCCTCTATGACGACGGCCTGGGATTCCGCTATGAGTTTCCTGCGCAGAAGAACCTGAACTATTTTGTCATCAAGGAGGAGCTTACCCGGTTCGCCTTGGCCGGTGACCATACCGCATGGTGGATTCCGGGTGACTATGACACTCAGGAATATGATTATACCGAGTGCCGCCTGTCGGAAATAAGCAAAAAATACAAGGAGGCTGTCTGCGGCAACTCCTCGCAGACTCTCTGGTCTGACAATGCGGTGCAGACTTCGCTCCAGATGCGTTCTGATGACGGCCTGTACATCAATATCCACGAGGCCGCTCTTGTGAATTATCCTTGCATGCACCTTGACCTTGACCCTGCGTCATTTACTTTCACGTCTCACCTGACTCCTGACGCCCAGGGCTGGAAAGGGTACATGCAGACTCCTTGCAAGACTCCATGGAGGACAATAGAGGTGGCCACAAGCGGTGCTCAGATGCTTTCGTCCCGTCTTGTGCTGAATCTCAATGACCCTTGCGCATATGAGGACGTGTCATGGATACATCCGGTGAAATATGTCGGAGTATGGTGGGAGATGATAAGCGGAAAGGGTTCGTGGGCATATACGGATGACTATGCTTCCGTGCAGCTCGGAAAGACCGATTATTCCAAGAGCAAGCCTAACGGCAGGCATTCTGCCAACAATGACAAAGTGCGCAGGTATATTGACTTTGCGGCCGCACACGGATTCA
The DNA here is from genome assembly GCA_002298075.1 of Bacteroidales bacterium UBA714. GTDB lineage: Bacteria > Bacteroidota > Bacteroidia > Bacteroidales > UBA932 > Cryptobacteroides. The sequence continues at coordinate 18,492 of DBLW01000101.1, forward strand.
GCCAGGTTCTCGTTGAGGGCTGGAACGAAGGCTGGGAGGACTGGGCGAACTGCTCAAAGGACTATGTCTTTGATTTTGTCACTCCTTATCCTGACTTTGACATCAAGGCTCTGAATGACTATGCCCATTCAAAGGGCGTTAAGCTTATGATGCACCATGAGACTTCTTCTTCTGTCCGCAATTATGAGCGCCACATGGAGAAGGCATATGACCTCATGAACAAATATGGCTACGATGCAGTAAAGAGCGGATATGTAGGTGACATCCTGCCTCGCGGAGAGACACATTACGGACAGTGGATGGTGAATCATTATCTGTATGCGGTCACGGAGGCTGCAAAGCACAAGATAATGGTGAATGCCCATGAGGCCGTGCGTCCTACAGGCCTTTGCAGGACTTATCCCAACCTTATCGGCAATGAGTCCGCCCGCGGTACCGAATACCAGGCGTTCGGCGGCACGAAGCCTCATCATGTGACCATCCTTCCGTTCACAAGGCTCAACGGCGGCCCTATGGACTTCACACCTGGCATATTCGTGATGGACATGGCTGAAGTCACTTCCGGACGCAACAATTCCAAGGTGAATGCGACGATAGCCAACCAGCTTGCCCTTTATATGACCATGTATTCACCTCTGCAGATGGCTGCCGACCTTCCTGAGAACTATGAGCGCTATATGGACGCCTTCCAGTTCATCAAGGACGTTGACATAGACTGGATACAGAGCAAGTATCTGCTTGCGGAACCTGGTGATTATGTTGTGGTTGCACGCCAGGGCAAGAAAAACGGCCAGTGGTTCGCCGGCGGAGTGAATGACGAGAACAGGCGTACACTTGATGTGCCGATGTCATTCCTTGATGCAGGCAAGACATATGAGGCTACGATTTATGCTGATGCTGAGGATACTGACTATCAGACCAATCCGCAGACATACAGGATATACAGGAAGAACGTGACTTCTTCTGATGTGCTTGCGATGGAAATGGCCCGCGGCGGCGGTTTCGCGATTTCTTTCCGTGAAATAGAGGAATAATTACTTAAGATTGGTTAAACTTCATGAGGGTGAGCAAAAATTTATTTGTTGCTCACCCTTTATCTTTTAGATTTTCAATCTGCAATAAATGTTGCACTTCTCAGCCTTCGGGAACAAAGTTTTCTGTCCGGTTGAGGGGTGTTTCAGGGCTCCGGTTGCATCGTGACTTTTTCGTATGCCGGTTTTAAAGATGTTTGGAAATATGCCGTAAAACCAAATGATTCTTGAGTTCGATTTTTCGTAATTAAAATAAATTTTCCCTCTGCTCTCGACTTTAGCTATATTTGAACTGGCGTTCATATATACGCCTGCGTCTCGGCATAGTGAAAATAAATTTTCCCTCTGCACTCGACTTTAGCTATATTTGCACCCCGAAATTGGTGTCGGGAACGTTGCTTGCATGGTGATCGCGGCCTTGACTTAAAATTGATTAGTTATGATGTATCAATTCAAAGAAAACCGTCCGGATGTGCTTCACGGAATACTTCTGATAGTGCTGTTCGCATTTTCCGCATTCTATATATCGGATTTTGAATTTGTCAGGAAGCTGTCGCTCAGCCCGCTGATTGTCGGAATCATTCTGGGAATGCTCTATGCCAACAGCCTCCGCAACAAGTTGCCTCAGACATGGGTTCCGGGCATTCAGTTCTGCACGAAGCAGGTTCTGCGTCTGGGTGTCGTGCTTTACGGCTTCCGCCTGACATTCCAGCAGGTTGCTGAAATAGGGCTTCCGGCCATTGCCGCTGACCTGGTGATAGTGTGCGGGACTCTTTTGATAGGGATACTCGCGGGACGTCTGCTGAAGGTTGATGGTGAGACGTCTCTGATGACATCCGTAGGAAGCGCAATATGTGGGGCGGCTGCCGTGCTCGGTGCTGAGCCTGTCGTGAAATGCCCGCCGCACAAGACTGCCGTAGCCGTATCTACCGTGGTTATTTTCGGTACCTTGTCAATGTTTCTGTATCCTGTCCTTTACAGGAGCGGGATTCTTGACGGGCTGAATGACAGGCAGGTGGCAGTCTATCTCGGCTCGACGCTTCATGAGGTGGCGCATGTGGTCGGAGCCGGAAATGCAATGGACGCCGCAGGAGGAAATGTCGCCGATGCCGCTACCGTCACCAAGATGATTCGTGTCATGATGCTTGCTCCGGTGCTTGTTGTCATGAGCCTTGTGCTTTCGCGCAGAAGCAGGAAGGCCAGCATGGCTTCGGGACATGGATTTGCGGAGGGGGCAGGCGTGTGCGCCGGTAATGAAGAGACTGATGGCAGGCAATCAGGGCGCGGCAAGATTGCGGTTCCATGGTTTGCGGTACTGTTCCTTGTTGCGATAGGCATAAATTCCATGCTCCAGAGCATGCCGTTCATTCCTTCCGGTATTCTCAATAGCGGACTCGATGCGATAAATGCTTTCGATACATTCCTGCTGACAATGGCAATGACAGCCCTTGGTGCGGAAACCAGCTTTGACAAATTCAGGCAGGCCGGGGCGAAACCTTTTCTGCTTGCAGGCATTCTTTATATCTGGCTCATTTTCGGAGGCTATGCGATAGCGTCCCTCCTGTGATGTTGCATTTGGTTGCGGTCTCACCGCCATTGTTGCCATATATACGCCTGCGCTTCGGCAAAACTTACAAGCAAGCTTGACGTTTTGCTCTCGCTTTTGGCTATATTTGCATAAAGATTGACAGATGAAATGGGTTAGTGTGGCAAGGGCCGTTAAAAAAATTCATGGTTGAAACTGAGGTAAAATGTACGGACACTTTCGCCGAATCGTCTGATATCTGGAGTTATACTTGGAATGGTCTATGAGAAACTTCATGGGCCGAATTTATTTGCAATCTCCAAATCGTTGGCTATGAATGGATTCCTGAAACTATCCGTGTTGGCATTCTGCACATTCATGCAGTTGGGCCAGCTGTCCGCATCTGAAAAACCGTATAAATGCAGTGATTCCGAAAAAATTGCAGTCACATCCGGATACTGCAATCCCGTTCTTCCCGGGTTTTATCCGGACCCGAGCGTATGCAGGGTCGGTGAGGACTACTATCTTGTAAACAGCACTTTCCAGTTCTTTCCAGGAGTCCCGGTATTTCACAGCCGCGATCTGATACATTGGAGACAGATAGGCAATGTGCTTGACCGTGAGTCGCAGCTTCCTCTGACAGGTGCAAATGCATGGCAGGGAATTTATGCGCCGACTATCCGTTATAATGACGGAACATATTACATGATTACGACAAACATAGGAAACGGCCGGAAGAGCGGAAATTTTTTCGTGACCGCAACTGATCCTGCCGGTCCATGGAGCGAGCCTGTATGGCTGGAGCAGGACGGCATTGACCCTTCTTTATATTTCGAGAACGGCAGATGCTACCTTACGTCCAATCCCGGCGGAACCATTATGCTATGTGAGATTGACCCTGGGACAGGAGAGCGCCTCAGCGGTTCCGTTCCGCTTTGGGGAGGTACTGGCGGACGCTATCCTGAATCTCCTCACATCTATAAAAAAGACGGGATGTACTATCTGATGATATCAGAGGGGGGAACTGAAATGGGACATATGGTCACGATTGCACGCAGCCGCAGCCTGGCAGGCCCTTACGAGGCCAATCCGGCTAATCCTATACTCTGCCACCAAAGACAGCTGACTCAGACGAGTCCTATCCAAGGGACAGGACATGCCGATCTTGTACAAGCTCATGACGGTTCATGGTGGATGGTGTTCCTGGCTTTCCGTCCGCAGACCATGGGGCTGCATCTGACTGGACGTGAGACTTATCTCGCACCTGTGGAGTGGAATGATGACGGCTGGCCTGTAGTGAACGGAAACGGTACCGTGAGCATTGACATGAAGGTCCATACGTTGCCTCAGACTGCTTCCTTAAGTCGTGAACTGGAATACGATTTCGGCCGTATGGACCGCTTTGGCTATGAATGGATGCATCTGCGGAATCCGGACATGTCAAATTACAGATTCACACAAGAAGGACTTGTACTCCGTGGCACGGAAGCAGGGCTGAACAGTCTTGAAAGCCCTACTTTCGCAGCAGTGCGCCAAAGGGACATCAATTTCATTGCGGAGACTTCCGTAAAACTTGGTCGAGGAGTTTTCTGCCTGGAAAACGGCCCTGTGGGGAATGAGCTTTCCGGTGAGGCTGGGCTGACTGTCTATATGGATGCTCTGTCGCACTATGACTTTTTTCTCAGACGCACACGGACCGGTTCAGTTGAATCAGTGTTGCGTTACCGGCTAAATTCCATCTCCGGTGAACTTCCCGGTGTTGTCCTCCCTGTCTGTGATTGTGCTACGGCATACGGACATGACTGTTGTCCGAATTGTATGAATGAAAGGGGCGGAACAAGTTTGAATGGCCAAGGGCATTGTGCGGAAGCAATTTTGAGGGTTGTCGGAAGCCCGGACATTTATGAATTTTATTGTTCAGTTGACGGCGGCAATGAATTTGTGAAAGTTGGAGTCTTGGATGCGCGTTATCTTTCAACAGAAACAGCCGGCGGCTTTACCGGAATAGTCCTCGGGCTCTATGCGGAGGGTACGGAGACAGGTGTTTTCGGCAGATTTTCATACACGCCTCTTGAAGCTCGGAAATTTTAAGAACAATATATCTTTTCAGAAGTGCTTTTAAACAGTTTCTGAGCCCCTCACTGTACTTACCGGCTGATGCGGCTGGTGTGCCTGAGTAAGATGGGTGAGTGGCAATTCTTTAACGGCCAATGAGGTGCGGCCTTATTTATGTGATTTCAACCGGATATGGAGAAAGATTCGATTTTTGAAATGGCTGAACGGTATGTCAAGCTTACCGGAAGGTCCATATTCTTGACAGGAAAGGCGGGAACGGGAAAGACCACATTCCTTAAATATATTACACGTACTACCTCAAAAAGGTTTGTCGTGCTTGCTCCTACAGGAGTCGCGGCCGTAAATGCAGGCGGCTCCACTATACATTCATTTTTCCTGCTCCCTCTATGTCCGTATCTTCCGGATGTCAAGGAACTTGTGACGGAGTACCAGATGCCGGAAAGTTACCGGAGCCTCAGGAAGGACAGGGTCAAGATTCTCCGCACCCTGGACCTTATCATAATAGACGAGATATCAATGGTCCGTGCCGACCTTCTGGATGCGGTGGACATGACTTTGCGCAGGTATCGCCGCAGTGACAAGCCTTTCGGTGGCGTTCAGCTTCTGATGATAGGGGATGCACGGCAGCTTTCGCCTGTTGTTAAGGAGTCCGAAAGGCAATATATGGAACAGGTATATCCGTCTCCGTATTTCTTTCATTCAAAGGCTCTCCGCAGGCTTCAGTATATAACTATAGAGTTTGAAAAAGTATATCGCCAGCAGGACCTGGAGTTCTTGGACATTCTCAATGCCGTAAGGGAAAACCGTCTCGAAGGGGAATTGCTCCGTAAGCTGAATTCAAGGGTAGGGGCCGCATGTGGTCACGATAACAAGGCTGACGACCCGTCAGAACCTATTCGTCTGATGACACATAACAGGCAGGCGGACGATGTCAACAGCCGCAAGCTTGATGCATTGCCCGGCGAGGCTGTCCAGTTTGCCGCTGAAGTTGAAGGGGACTTTCCGGAAAACAGCTATCCGGCTGACGAGGTGCTTGTCCTGAAAAAGGACTCGCAGGTCATGTTCATCCGTAACGATTCCGAAGGGCGGTTCTACAATGGCAAGATTGGCCGTGTGGAATCGTTTGATTCTGATGACAGCGTTACCGTATCGGATGCCGACGGGAACCTGATATCCGTGCAGCCTGTCGAGTGGCAGAATATAAAATATGCCCTGGATGAAGAGTCGGGGGAAATAAAGCAGAATATAATAGGGCAGTTCAGGCAGCTTCCTCTCAGGATTGCCTGGGCGATAACGATTCATAAGAGCCAGGGACTGACCTTTGACCGTGTAACCATAGATGCCGGTGCGGCCTTCGCTTTCGGTCAGGTCTATGTGGCTTTGTCAAGATGCCGTACATTGGAGGGCATTTCATTGGATTCTCCCATCAGCCCTTCCGCAATATATTCAGATTCTGATGTCTCCTTGTTCGATGAGTCGGCAACTCCTCAGGAAGAACTGCAGAATAATCTTCAGAAGGAAGAAACCGATTACCGTTTCAGCATTCTCCGTGAAATTTTTGCTTTCGACGATATCGGCAGGTCGTGGGGATGGATGATGAAGATATGGCGGGAGCATCTGCATAAGATGTATGTTTCAGAATATCAGCTGCTTGAAAATAAAAGTGCAAGGTTTCAGGAAATCAGGAGGACCGGACGGACTTTCAATCTGCAGCTTTCCAAAATAGAGGATGCTGACAGTCCGGACGATGATTATCTTAAAGTCAGGCTCGAAAAAGCTGCAAAATATTTCCTTCCCGAGCTTGAGGAGATGGCAGAACTTTGCTCGAGAGTCTCATCACTTGAGATTGACAACAAGGAAGTCCGGAAGAAGATTAAGGATGCTTCAGATGAATTGGCCGTGAATCTTGAAATCGCCTGCAGGACGATGCATATGATTATTGACAGGGGCTTTGCGACTGAGGAGTATTCCAAAATAAGGACAGAAGCCTTGCTGGAGGACAGGAAAAAGCCGGCGTCTAAGAAGAAATTGAAGAAAATCGTCAGAAAGGAAGGTGAAGCCGGCATTGTTGATGACAAAGTCCGTGAAAAACTTATGGAATGGAGGACAGCCCGCTTCAAGGCTGACAATGTGCCTGCATACACCATAATGCATCAGAGCACTTTGCTGGAAATAGCCTCCATAGTTCCAAAATCAAAGGAGGAGCTGCTCGCAATCAAGGGATTCGGCAAGGCCAAGTTCGAAAAGTACGGGGAGGAAATCCTCAGCATCTGCCGCGGCGTGTGATTGCCGTCATAATGCTCTTCATGCCTGTTTTTGTGACTATCTTCGCGATTGCCTTCATGATTGCCGTTCATCAGCATTTACTCTTTCATCTAACGTAGTCGGGCTATGTTTTTGATTAGCCAGCTCCATTATGTATTTATCAGCAGGTTTATCGGGGCTCGCAAGTTTTATTGGTAAGGCCCGGATGTGTCTATTTTTGTCAACTGAGCATAATCAGCAGATATTTTCGAGCCGCAAGCAAAGCAGGAAAACGGTAAAAATATCGTGCGATTTTTTTACCGTTTTGCTTTTGGTGAGCATTCTGTAAAAATCCGGCCCATTTTTAAAACCGTTTTCCCGCCATATGTACCTGCTCAGTTTTGAAGTGTCCCTCAGTATGAGTCCGGATTGCTTGGGAGCGGACTATAAGCATGGCTGAAAATTATCGGAACGGCCGTCTGACAACGCCAAGATGGCAATTTGAATCAATTTTTATAGAAAAATCCGAATATTTGACATTTCTTGCATAATGTAAAAGGTAATTTTGCAACATGCTGAAAATGCAACAAAATTGGGCGGAGAACCAAGAAAAAGACCACGATATAACACGACAACAAAACTGATACAGATTTATTAAAAGAATTTTCCTTTTGGCCGCAGCATGCTGCCTGTTGGGAAGCATCTTGCCTCTCAAGGCCGAAAAAAGGCCGTTGTACAAAAATCCAAAGGCACCAATTGAGCAGCGTGTGGAAGACCTGCTCGGAAGAATGACCCTTCGTGAAAAGGTGCTCCAGCTGCAGAACCGTGAAGCGGGCCATGGTTCAGATGACATCGGCCGCAGATTCCATGGCGAGAGCGTAGGCACGATTCACGAAATGGGACATGATGTCCTTGAATGTGCACGAATCGTCACGGAAGTCCAGAAATACATGCTGGACAGCACACGGCTCTCAATACCTGTCCTGACCGGAGTTGAGGGCATACAGGGAGTGCTTCAGAACGGGGCCACGCTCTTTCCCCACAGCATAGCCCAAGGCAGCACCTTCAATCCGGAGCTTATAGAGAAAATGACTGATGCGGCGGGAAGCGAGGCGCAGGCAATGGGCTTCCACCAGGTCCTCTCACCAGTGCTTGACATCGCCAGGGAATTGAGATGGGGACGTGTCGAGGAAACCTATGGGGAAGACCCGTATCTCATATCACAGATTGCGCAAGGATTCATCCGGGGTTACGGAAAGCATCGCATAACATGCATGCCAAAGCACTTTGTCGCGCATGGCACCCCGACTGGAGGACTGAACTGTGCCAATGTAGCGGGCGGGGAGAGGGAACTGCGAAGCATGTACCTTTATCCTTTCGAAAAAGTGATTGCGGCCACCGCTCCTCTTGCTGTCATGAGTTGCTATAGCGCATATGACGGCGTTCCCGTGTCCGGCTCACGTTACTACATGACGGACATTCTGCGCGGTGAACTTGGCTTCAAGGGATATGTATATTCTGACTGGGGCTCTGTGGACAGGCTCAAGACCTTCCATTATTGCGTGCCGACAAGTGAGGATGCTGCCCGCCAGCTTGACCTGTTGAAGGCTGTGAAAGCTACGGGGGAGCCGATGGTGGTCGTTCTCGTATCCGGAAAGCCGCTTGTCATGTCGTGGGTAAAGGAGAATGCGGACGCGCTGCTGTGATAGGCATGTAAACTATTTGTTCTTAATGTTTTACGCAATCTCGGATATGCAAATGCGCATACCCAAGATTGCGTAATTATTTGATAGATATTTTCTTGCGGTTTTCTGTGCTGACTTTCTAAAGCGTCTGTCCCGCGATGAACTCCCGTAGTATCGAGGTCGGCGGGATGGCCGAAATCTCGGCAGGGGAGAGGGACACTATGTAGTCCAGGAATCTGAGCATGCGTGAGGCTTCCGGATAGGCCGGGGAGTTGGGAGCTATTCTTCGGAGGAGCGGTTCCGCATAATATTTCAGGACCGGCAGCTCGAAAATGTGGGCCGAATTGAAAACAGCGTCCGCATTCTCCTGGAACGGGAAAATGTTGCGGTTCTCCCCGCGCCTGACGCTCTGCCATCTCATTATGGTGTCCTCCGGCATGATGCCTCGCGTGCGGTTGTCACGTATCATGCGCCTGAGCATCCTGTTGTCGGATGTCGATATGTTGTTGTTCTCGTCAATCGAAAGCGATGTCAGTGCGGACGCATACACGCGGAATACCTTTGAATTGTCAACGTCCGGAATCATGGCCGGATTGAGCGCATGTATTCCCTCCATTATAAGGATGTCCTTCTCGTGAAGCTGCATGAAATTGCCGTTGAAATGACGCTTCCCTTCCTTGAAGTCAAAGCGCGGAATCTCCACCTGCTTCCCTTCCAGAAGGTCGTTCAGCTGCTGGCCGAGAAATTTCAGGTCCATGGCCTCGAGAGCCTCGAAATCATAATCCCCGTTTTCGTCCCTCGGGGTCAATGACCTGTCAACGAAATAGTTGTCAAGCTCTATGACCTTCGGGTTAAGCCCGAGTATGCGGCATTGTATTGCCAGCCTTTTCGAGGTGGATGTCTTTCCGCTGCTCGACGGGCCTGCTATGAAGACTATTTTCACGCTTGCCCTGCGTTCATATATCTGGTCCGCGATTTCAGCATATTTCCTTTCATGCAGTGCCTCGGAGAAATTGATCATGCCGATGATTTCTCCTGAGAGTACCTTGGCGTTGAGGGCTCCGACTCCGCGCACTCCCATTATCGAGCACCAGTCGGAATGTTCCTTGAGAGCTGTGGCTATCTTTGACTGCCGTTTCATAGGAAGTACACGTCCCGCATCGCCGTCCATAGGGTATTGCAGACAGAATCCGTCGTTGAAGCCCATTATATTGAACGTGCTGAGCACTCCGGCCGATGTAGTAAGCGGCCAGTAGAATGTGTCTGCCATATCGTCAAGGAAATAGACCTCATATGTGAAATGGCCCGTGGTGCGCAGCAGATTGACTTTTTCGGTCTGGTTGTTCCTGCTGAATATCTCCTCGGCCTCGGCTGCTGTCAGCGTGCGTCTCCTGAACGGAGCGTCTGCATCTATGATTTCACGCATGCGTGCGGATATCTGCTCCAGCTCCTCATCCGTGGCGAAATATGGTCTCGGCCTTCCGTCCTCCATGCACGTGGTTTCCCTTATTTCGCAGTAGAGGCCGCTTGGGAGCGAATAGTCGATGACAAGAATTTTTTCCGGATACATTTCGCGGATGACTTTCTGGAGCACAAAGCACAATGACCTTATATATGTGCGCCGTCCGTCCGGATGTCCGTATCCGATGAAACGGATGTTGTGCGGATTGATGACCGCATAGTCCAGCGGATGCAGCCTGTTGTCCACGAGGGCCGCGAGCACAGGCTGGCCGCACTGCCTGTCCTCTGCAGCCTTGCCGTCCTTGGCCTCATATGGACAAATCCTGTCAGACAGTTCCTTGAGAGTTGTCCCTGCCTGTATTGTTTCGGATGTTCCTGTGTTTTCGCAATATACTTTTACTCCGTTCATGTTCTTTGGGTTTTGGTTGATGATTATATGCTTGCCTATGGCAGAATCTCTTTCAGGAACGGTCCTGTGACGGATTCCGGATTATCTGCAAGCTGTTCCGGCGTGCCCTGAGCAATTATCATTCCTCCGGCTTTTCCGCCTTCCGGTCCCATGTCGAACAGATAGTCAGCCGATTTGAGGACATCAAGGTTGTGTTCGATGACGATTACGGTATTCCCTTGTTCCACGAGCTTCTGCAGCACATCCAGCAGCACCTTTATGTCTTCGAAATGCAGGCCGGTGGTAGGCTCGTCAAGAATGTAGAGGGTATTTCCCGTGCCTTTCTTGGAGAGTTCGGACGCGAGCTTCATCCTCTGGCTTTCTCCTCCGGAGAGTGTGACTGCGGATTGGCCGAGCTGCACGTATCCGAGTCCGACATCAACCAGGGCCTTGAGTTTCTGTGCGATTGACGGGATGTTGCTGAAAAACTCATAAGCCTCGCTTATCGGCATTTCGAGCACATCATTTATGTTCTTTCCCTTATATTTTACCGCGAGTGTGTCGCTTTTGTAGCGTCTTCCACGGCATTCAGGACAAACAACGTTCACGGACGGCAGGAAATTCATCTCGATTACTTTGATTCCCGCGCCCTTGCATTCCTCGCACCGTCCTCCAGGCACATTGAATGAAAAGCGCCCGGCCTTGAATCCGCGCACCTTTGCGTCCGGAGTCGCCTCGAACAGGGTGCGTATGTCATTGAACACTCCTGTGAATGTCGCCGGATTGCTTCTCGGGGTGCGTCCTATAGGGCTTTGGTCGATTTCTATCAGCTTGTCAATGTTCTCTGTGCCGATGATTTCCGCAAACGGGAGCGGCTGCATCTTGGCATTGTAGAACTTGTTTTTCAGAATAGGCATCAGGGTCTCATTAATCAGCGATGACTTTCCGCTTCCGCTCACTCCGCTTATGCCTATCAGCATGCCAAGAGGGAAGTCTATGTCAACATTCTTGAGATTATTTCCCGATGCCCCGCGTATGCTCAGGGTGAGACCGTTGCCTTTCCTGCGCTCAGCGGGGATTTCAATGGCCTTTCTGCCCGTGAGATAGTCCATGGTTACGGAAGGTCCCATGACTATATGCCCGTGCCCCGCGTTTTCCTCATTCTGTCCCTCTGCCCCAAGCCTGCGGTTTTCTCCGTAATATTCATTCAGCATACCCACGGGAGCGCTGAGGCAAATCCTTCCGCCAGAGTCTCCTGCTCCCGGGCCTACGTCAATGAGCCAGTCTGCTGCAAGCATTGTTTCCGCGTCGTGCTCTACAACCATGACGGAATTGCCCTCGTCACGCAGCTTTTTGAGCGAGCCTATAAGCTTTCGGTTGTCCCTCTGGTGCAGCCCTATGCTCGGCTCGTCGAGGATATAGAGCACATTCACGAGCTTCGAACCAATCTGCGTGGCGAGCCTGATTCTCTGGCTCTCTCCTCCCGAAAGCGAGGATGTGGTCCTGTCCAGGGACA
>DBLW01000035.1 GCA_002298075.1 Bacteroidales bacterium UBA714
CGCAAAGCGTCCTATGCAAGGAAGCAGCAAATGGCGGGAAAGAGGTAAAATCTCAGATTATGCAGGATATCAGAAACATTGCGATCATCGCGCACGTTGACCACGGCAAGACTACGCTGGTTGACAGGATGATCTATCAGGCGCGTCAGGCACGCGAGCAGGAGAAGCTGGGAGAGCTGATCCTTGACAATAACGATCTTGAAAGGGAGAGGGGAATCACTATTCTTGCAAAGAACGTATCAGTTACATATAAAGGTGTAAAGATTAATGTTATCGATACCCCGGGCCACAGTGATTTCGGAGGTGAGGTTGAGCGCGTGCTCAATATGGCTGACGGAGTCCTTCTGCTTGTGGACGCTTTCGAGGGATGCATGCCGCAGACACGTTTTGTCCTGCAGAAGGCAATCGAGATGGGCAAGAAGCCTGTTGTCGTGATAAACAAGGTGGACAAGCTCAATTGCCGTCCGGACGAGGTGCAAGAGGAGGTCTTTGACCTGATGTTCTCTCTCGGGGCTACAGAGGACCAGCTTGATTTCCGCACTGTATATGGAAGCGCGAAGCAGGGATGGATGTCGCTTGACTGGAAACAGCCTTCGTCAGACATAACTGCGCTCCTGGATACCATACTTGAAGTCATTCCGGCTCCTGTCATTAATGAAGGAACGCCGCAGATGCTCATTTCTTCTCTGGAATACTCGCCTTATGTCGGCCGTATTGCCGTAGGAAGAGTGACCCGCGGTTCTCTCAAGGCAGGCATGAATATCACGCTCTGCAAGAGGTACGACATGATGCAGAAGCAGAAGATAAAGGAACTTATGGTCTTTGACGGTCTGGGCAAGGCCAAGGTTGAGGAGGTACAGTGCGGTGACATCTGTGCCGTTGTGGGACTGGAAGGATTTGAAATCGGTGATACTGTCGCTGATTTCGAGAACCCGGAGGCTCTTCCGCCGATTTCTGTCGATGAGCCTACCATGAGCATGCTTTTCTGCATCAACAATTCGCCGTTCTTCGGACGTGAAGGCAAATTCGTCACATCAAGGCATCTTAAGGAGCGTCTTGAGAAAGAGCTTGAGAAAAACCTTGCTCTCAGGGTCAAGCCGGGTCCTAATGCCGACTCGTTCATCGTATATGGGCGCGGAGTGCTTCATTTGTCTGTGCTTGTTGAGACCATGCGCCGTGAGGGCTTCGAATTGCAGGTCGGACAGCCTAAGGTGCTCGACAAGACCATAAACGGAGAGCGTTGCGAGCCTATAGAGAATCTTACCATCGAGGTGCCTGAAGAGTTTGTCGGAAAGGCTATCGAAATTTCGACCCGCAGGAAGGCGGCGCTGATACATATGGAGAACAGGGGCGAGAGGACGCACCTTGACTTTGACATACCTGCACGCGGATTGATGGGACTCCGAAGCAATCTTCTCACCGCTACGCAAGGAGAGGCCGTCGTAGCACACAGGTTCAAAGGATATGAGCCGTACAAGGGCGACATCGAGAGACGTACCAACGGTTCTCTGGTGTCTCTTGAGACCGGTGTTTCTGTGGCCTACTCAATGGACAAGCTTCAGGACAGGGGGCGTTTCTTCATAGAGCCTGGAGTGGATATCTATGAGGGACAGGTTGTCGGTGAGCATACGAGGGAGCGTGACCTTAACATCAACATATGCAAGACCAAGAAGCTTACGAACATGCGTGCTTCGGGAAGTGACGATAAAGTGATGCTTCCGCCGCCGATTGTGTTCTCTTTGGAGGAGGCTCTTGAATATATACAGGAGGATGAGCTTGTTGAGGTGACTCCTAAATCTATGAGAATCAGAAAGATAATTCTTTCTGAGGTAGAAAGGAAAAGAAAAAGTTCCGCTTTGGATTGCTAATAAGAAAAATTTTATTTACCTTTGCAGGCTCAAATCTGTTTTTAGGTTGATATGGGAGAAAATTTTATAATACCTTTAAATGGATTGGCTGCCGGAGAGACCGTCTTTTCGTGGCATGCCGATAAGGAGTTCTTCGAAAGATTTGACAATTCCGAGATTCTTCAGGCGCAGTTTGACGCGCGCGTCTCTGTCGAGAAATCAGGACAGTACATCGGTGTCGATTGCAATGTGCAGGGGCAGGTGACTGTCGAGTGCGACAGATGTCTCGGGGAGCTGGTGCTTCCTGTGGATGTGAAGATAATGCTCAGCGTGAAGTACGGTGAGAATGAAGTCTCGGATGACCTTTCGGAAGGGGAAAGGGAAGTTGTGGCCGTTTCCGCTGACAGTGCGGAACTTGACATGGCACAGATAATATATGACTATGTCTGCCTGTCGCTGCCGATGCAGAGGGTACACGCTCCGGGCGGATGTGACCCGGCTGCTATGAAATACCTTGAGGGCGGTGACGCTCAAGATGGCGAAGCTGCTGACAGCCCTTTCGGAATGCTTAAGGATCTCCTTGGATAAAAATGATAAAATAAATTAAAAATATAGAACAATGGCACATCCAAAACACAAGGTCTCCAAACAGAGACGTGACAAGAGAAGGACACATGACGTGGCTGTAGTTCCTACACTCGCAACATGTTCAAACTGCGGTGCAACAATAATGTATCACAGAGTTTGCCCAGAGTGCGGCTATTACAGAGGTCGTCAGATCATTGAAAAGAAAGCCGAGTAATTCACAGGCTTCTTTAATGGCCCTGTAGTTCAACGGATAGAATGGAAGTTTCCTAAACTTTAGATAGCAGTTCGATTCTGCTCGGGGCTACAAAGGCGGTTGACAAGAAATGTCAGCCGCCTTTTTGTATGTATCTGCCCGTGCGTGCGGCCTGCCTTGGAATATCATGGCGGAATGTAGTGGACGCCAATGTTTTGCAAATTTTGCAAAAATTGTTAATTTTGCACGATTATGCTTATAAAATTTTGATGTCATGAAAAAAGTTATTGCCACTCCTGATGCACCGAAGGCGGTGGGCCCATATTCACAGGCCATTGAAGTGAACGGAACTCTCTATGTTTCCGGACAGATTCCGGTGAATCCTGCTGACGGCTCTGTTCCTGAGGATATTGTGGAGCAGGCTCATCAGTCACTCAAGAATATCGGTGCGATTCTCAAGGAAGCAGGTATGACATATTCGAACGTTGTCAAGACTACTGTGCTTCTTGACGATATCGCCAATTTCAAGGCTGTAAACGAGGTGTATGCCGAATACTTTACTGAGGACAAGCCTGCAAGGGCATGTTATCAGGTTGCAGCCCTTCCGCTTGGTGTAAAGCTTGAGATTGAGGCTATTGCCGTAAGGTAATGAGCAGAAAGTCAATCATACTCTGCCTTGCCGCTCTTGCCGTACTGACTTTTGGCATTGGGGCTGCTGTGGCAGTCCTTTATTCCGGGGCCGGGACTGCGGAGGACATGCCGGACGAATCCAGGTATATGTTGCTTCCGGCTGTTCCGGCTGATGCGGTGGCTGTCTGTTGCCTTTCACGTGCTGACAGGCTTTCGTCTGCTGCCTTTTCCGGTTTTGCCATGCCTGCCGCACTTTCTGCCGAGTTTGGGAACGGTGGACTGAAGAAATTTTCCGGTGCTCCGGTTGTGCTTTCGCTGCACTATTCAGGTAAGTTGATGCCGCTGTATGTGTTTGACGCCGGCAGCGCTCAGCCTGAACCTTCTGAGGATGCCGTGGCACTTATGGAGTTCTGCAATGCCAACGGATTCCATACCAGATACATGGATTGTTCTTCAGTCTCTTCTGAGAATAGGATTTCTGGACGTTCAATTGTGCTCGCTGCTGAGACAGAGACACTTGTAAAGGCTGCCGGAAGGCATCTCGAGCAGTCTCTTTCCGTGACGGAGGCCGCCGGTTTTGCGGAAGCTGCCGCCAATGCGGAAGGGGATGATGTCATTTTCCTCTCAAATGCCCGTGTGAAGCCGGTATTCTCATCAATGTTCTCCCGTGCATATTTCAAGGATGTTTTCGGCTCGAAGGCCAATGAGGCGTATTCCGAGTATGCCGGGTTCCTCGGTACTGTGGCGGACTGGACCGTTCTGTCGCTAAAGGGACGTACGGGAGAGTCGCTGCATCTGCACGGCACGCCGTTGTATGCCCGTGACGCTTCCGCCTTCATGTCTGTCATAGAGAAATCAGCAGGAGGTGTTTCAACTGTCTCGTCTATGCTCCCGTCATATGCTTTTTGTGCTTTTTCACTTCCGGTGAGCGATGCGATGCCATATATCGGGGCCTATGAGGAGTATCTTGACTCAAGACAGGCCCTGCAGGCTTTCCGTTGGGAGCAGTCCGCACTGAGCAAGAGGGACACGATTTCACCTGTTGACCTTGTGTCAAGGCTTGGAATAAAGGAAGTAGCCTCCGCTTCATTTGTGGCAGGAAAAGGCATGATGAAAGTAAATCTGGCCAAGGTGTCAAAGGAGGACATTCTGATGTTCCGTGGGACAGGCGTGACATCTTTCAAGGGATATGTGCCGGCTGTCCATAAATATGCTTTTGCATCACATCTTGCTGCTGTGTTCGGGAAGGAGTTCCGCCTCAAGGACGAGTCTTGCTTTACCTACATGAACGGATGGATTGTGAGCGGAAGCCGCGAGGCCGTGGAGGAGTATGTCAGCGGAAGGGCGCTTGAGTATAGTCTCAAGGAATATTTCGCAGATGCAGGAAAGGATGACCTGCTTGGAGGAAAATCATCTTCTCTTGTGGGATATCTTAATCTTACCGGCGACAGGGATGTGCTCGGGAGGTTGTTCACCAAAGAGTTTTACGGGCCGTTGTCTTCGGTCTGCTCTGCTTCGGAGTATTGCCCGGCCGTACTACGTATATCCAAGGGCAAAAAAGGTGTCGTGTCGGAACTGGAATTGCTGAACCTGTCTTTCGAGAAGGTGAAGGCTCCTGAATTTGAACGTGATACCATAGTTGTTGTGCCTTCCGGACCTTTCAAGGTGAAAAATTCCGGTACGGGGCGCACGAATATCTTTTATCAGAATGCCCATAAGGCCCTTTGCCTCCAGGAAGAGGACGGCAAGGGAATCTGGGGGGTACCTTTCGGCCATGACATATGCGGAACCGTACATACGGTTGATTTCTATGCCAACGGAAAACTGCAGTTCCTTTTCGGCTCCGGTAGCCGCATATATCTGATTGACAGGCTCGGACGCTTTGTGTCTGGATTCCCTGTTGATCTTGGAAAAGAAATACTCATCGGTCCTGATGCATATGATTTCAGCGGGGCAAGGAAATACAACATAATGGTGCTCCATAAGGACAATAGCGTTGAAATGTATAACCTTAAGGGCCAGAAGCCTGCCTCATGGAAAGGAATCACATGCGCGGAGAGAATCAAGGCGCTTCCGGAAAGGCTTGATGTCGGGGGACGTACATACTGGATTGTACGCACGTCCATACAGACGCTGATATATCCGTTCTACGGTGGCGAGCCTGTCACGTCATTCAAGGGAGACCAGATGATTCTTCCAAATGGCACCGTGACTGTCCGCGACGAGTCTTCAGTGGAGGCGGAGTGCTATGACGGAAAGGTCAGGACAGTGAAACTCAAATAAAATTGTACTTTAACTTAGATTCAAAATGAATTTCAAATCAGTAAACAAAATTTATCAGGAGGCTTTCAAGAAGAACTGGGACCGTCCTGCCATCTCCAATTATCAGGGAGTGACCCTGCACTACAGGGATGTTGCGGAAAGAATAGAGAAGATGCACATCATGTTCAGCGAGTGCGGGCTGCAGAAAGGTGACAAGGTAGCCATTTGCTCAAGGAACCAGGCCAACTGGGCTGTTTCCTTTTTCTCTGCGATGACTTACGGGGCAGTTCCTGTGCCTCTTCTCCATGAGTTCAAGTCAAGCAACATACATCATCTTGTCAATCATTCCGAGGCGAAGATTCTCTTTGTAGATGATGTGATTTGGGAAGGGTTGACTGAATCGGAAATGCCGGGGCTCCATGCCATCATCCAGGTGAACAACTTCAAGCTTCTATATGCAAGCGACAACAAGATAGTGGAGGCACGCGAACATCTCAATGAACTTTTCGGAAAGAAAT
>DBLW01000024.1:0-2589 GCA_002298075.1 Bacteroidales bacterium UBA714
GAACTTTTATGCCATAAGCCGCGCATAATGCCCCCAAGTGGCCCAAGCGCGCATTTCAATACAGCAACCGGACCTGCTTTTACAGAGATGCGGAATATTCCGCAACCGCATCCATCACCTCACGATTTTTGCAAGTAAGCATAATAAGTTTGTTTATTAAGCCATTAGGCAATCTCCGCCATTTCGGGAAACCGTAACATCAGGAAAATATTGAGAACCACCGATTTGCATTAACAATCAAGCCCGGCAGAGTATTGAAATCAATAGAAACAATTCAAAAGCGTTCCAAATCTGCTTTCATTTTGCAGACTTGGAACGCTTAAGGCCGCATGTTTGCCTTAAATTCCGGAGCATTACGTTACACAAGCGTGTCAGATGGGCATTTTTGTGGCCCATCTGACACGGCCACATTTTATAGAATGCTTACAATCAGGTTTTTACGCTTTACAAGCGTGCCCTTCGGGACAGTATTTTGCCCATCTGGCACGCTTAACGGGATTTTAAAGCAAATGTAGAATATCAAAACGAAAGGCGCATTCCGAAGGAGAAGGTGCGACCGAAGCCCCAGAAGCCGCGGAATGTCGCGAGGTCGTGTGAAGCACCGTCCTTGCCGCGCTCTATGAAGACCGTGTCAAGCAGATTGTTTCCTGTCACAAACAATGTAAGGCCCAGATTTCGGGTGCAATGGCTGCCCGCGCCGCTTGCATGAGCGGAGCCTTTTCGTCCCCAATGGCAACAGGAGGCAGCAGGAAGAGAGGTCTGGCGGGACCAGGAAAGTGTTGCGCCGAGCAGGTGGTATGACGGAATCCTGTATGACGGAGCACGGTCTGAAGGGTCGGTCCTTGAAACCGGGTCAAAATCAGCATACATCCTGTCGTTGAACTGCCAGTCCACTGACAAATGGAAACCTGTCGGGATATCAACATCCATTACGGCGCCGATTTGGGTCTGAGGGGCGTCTCCCACCGGAAGACCGTCACTATAGACATTCACACGGCCGATTTCCAGCCTCGTGTAGTCGTCATATATGATTGCCTGCACATCGTTTTTCCATCTCCAGTCTCCAACGGAAGCAAATGCGCTCAGCTTCAGCCAGTCCGTAAGGCGGTGAAACACCTCGGCCTCGACACCGTAATGGAAAGCATCAAGCCCTGTCACCATGTAGCGGGTATCATAAGCATCCTCCTGCTTGTACGGATTGGACATCATTGACTTGTTCTTCCAATATGCGGCATATGCTGTCAGCTCGAGTCCACCACGGTCCCACACATAGCGCCAGCCTGCCTCGCCGAGAATATTGCGTTCGTTCTTCACACCTTTGGTTATCTCGTTGTTTCCGGACGAGAAGAACACGCTCGCATAAGGAAGACGGCTATACCATCCGCCATTGGCATAGATGCTGTGGCCACGCCCCGGCTTGTACAGAATGCCAGCCTTGACGCTCGCGCCCACACCCTGCGCCCAGTCACTATACGCGTCATCACCGGTGTAGTTATAATGGTCCACCCTGCGGTTTGCGCTTCCGAACACAGATGCGCCCACATTGGCATTAAGCTTATCGGACGAATAAGATGCTGACAGATAGCCGGTTCCGTGATGAGTCACCTTGCCATTGTCGGTACGTACGAAATCCCCGACATGCTTTATAGGGTCACGTCCCGCAAGGCCTGCCAACGACTTGTGCTCATAGTCCTCATACCAATAGTCAGCACCGAGCAAATCGGTAATCCGTTCACGTTCCCATGTCGTATAATACTGATAATGAATGCCTGCGCCAAGTGTCCACGACGAAGTCAGACGATACTCGGCTGAAGATATGGCACCGGCCTGGGTATGCCCGGCCATATACTGGCTCAGGATGTTCTGAGCGGCGACACCGGACGGCTGTGATGAATCTTCCGAACCGGCACGCCCGGCTGCGGATGCAGACAAAGCCGCAAGGGAAGCACCAGACCCGGATGCAGGCATATTTGCAGCCACGATTGCATCCCAGTCAATCTGCGAATCCGTCATATATGAGGTGAGAGGTCCGCCCTTGGTCTCAGACCAGCGTCCCCCGCCGTTTCCGACTGCAAGATACAGGGAATTTTTCATTGACAGCCTGCTGTCCCCTTTCCAGATATGCTGCAATGTGAAATAAGGTTTGAAATATGTGTTGCTGCTGAGATTGAAAGCCTCTCCGTCACGCCAGCCCCAGTTCTTGTTGTATTTAAGGCCATGTTCACGTACCTCGTCCCAGCTCAGCCGCGAGCTTCTCTGGTCATGGTTCTCAGGTGAGCCCAAAGCAGTGAAAAGCAATGTGTGGTCAGCACCGAAACGCTTGCTTACATTCAGCATATAGGCGAATGAGCTTACATCAGTGGCATCCACATATCCTTTGCCTCCGACATATGAGGCCATCAGATTAAAAGCCCAGCCTTTCGGAAGCTGCCCGCTGCTGAATTTGACATAGCTCTTTACCGTACCGTAACCGGACGCATAGATTCCGGCCTCCCCGCCGAGCTGCTCTGCGGATGCGTCTGTGATGATGTTCACTGTTCCTCCGACAGAGCCGTCAGTAAGCATCGATGAGCCGATACCCTTCTGAAG
>DBLW01000024.1:2977-8222 GCA_002298075.1 Bacteroidales bacterium UBA714
CCCGACACCAGGCCGCTGATGGGAATGCCGTTCAGCATTACCGCCGTATTCTCCTGCCTGAATCCCCTGATGTTCATTTTTGCATCGCCATAGCTTCCTGATTCAGATGTGGCATACAGGCCCGGGATTCCTTTCATAAGCTCCGGGTAAGTGCGGGATGATGCGCGGGACTTAAGTGTCTCATTGTCGATTGTGGTGAGCCGGAGCGGACTGCTCTTCG
Organism: Bacteroidales bacterium UBA714; assembly: GCA_002298075.1. Lineage (GTDB taxonomy): Bacteria > Bacteroidota > Bacteroidia > Bacteroidales > UBA932 > Cryptobacteroides. The sequence goes on from DBLW01000024.1 coordinate 3,198, forward strand.
TGTTTGAGAAGGCAGCGGTGACGGTGACTTCCTGCAAAGCCAGCGTATCTGAAACGGACAATCCGGCATCCGGTCCGGACAACATAGCTTCAGGCAATGCCTCCCCGTCAGGCTGGCTCTCCGCATCCGGACATCGTCCATCATCCGAATGCAGCACTACTTCCGGCTTCTGCTCCACTCCAGACTGCAATTCCCCGTAAGGACCCGCAACATCGTCCGGCTCAGTCAGATTGAATGTTCCATCATACATTTTCGGCACAGCTGTTTCATGCGCCGGGACATCTGCGGCTGACACAGTAAGTGCCGCCGAAAGAATTGTGATGCCCACAAGAAAAAAGTTTGTCTTCATTTGAAAAAACCTTAAACTGTTACTCATGGCATACAATTCAAGGCCATTGCGAAAGTGTCATGACTGCACGGCCACAGAACCGGCCATGAAGTCCATTTCTTCTTCCATCCAGACTTACCAGACATTCTGACGCAGATGAGATCTGCGCATCTTGCCGGGAATACTGTCGGTGCCGTAATTGCAACGGCTCCTGCCTTTCGGCTCGCGGACTTTACCGCCGATCGGGATTCTCACCCTGCCCTGAAGATATGCGGGCGCAAAGGTATGTTATTTTCATATATTTTCATATCTTTGGACGGAAAAAATTTCAGCCGGACATGCCGGGAGCGCATTATGACGGGAACACGGGAAATCCATATTCTCTGTACAATGTGTCCGTGTGACAACAACGGCTGCCAATCAGCAAAATCCGAAAAACAACGCCACTAAAACGTGGGGCCTAAAACCCATAACACGCTAAAACACAAATGACTGCATTTCACGCATGACGCGCCACTTGCATCCAGGACATAGGCACAGATTGTCCACGCATGATGACTTCTGCCACAATGCAAATACAGATAACGCACATATTGACATGAAACACAGACCATTCACAACATCGGCACTGCTGCTTGCAGCTGCATTCATTTTCACCTTGACCGGATGCAGCCGGCAAATACGGTATGACATTTCAAAGATGGGAGCGAAAGGAGACGGAGTCACGGACAACACGGAAATCATCAACGAAGCAATCAGGCTCTGCAATGCCAAAGGAGGCGGAACAGTCATTGTGCCCGCAGGAGACTATCTGACCGGGACCATCCGCCTGCTCTCCAATGTGAATCTTGAGCTGGCCGACTCCGCAAGACTTCTTGCCAGCAGCGACCTGAATGCATATGGTTCATACATCCCGACCAAAGACATGTCACGATATGACAGCGGAGCAGGTACCTCCAACCAGAACTGCGTTTCGGATTCGATGTGGTGCCGTGCGCTCATAGTCGCTTCGGAAGCTGACGGAGCGTCGATAACCGGCAAAGGACGCATTGACGGAGGACACGTGACCGACCCGGATGGCGAAGAAAACATACGCGGTCCGCATACCATAATAATAGCACAGTCACAGAACGTCAAAGTGGAGGGAATCAGCATAAGCAGGGCATCCAACTACGCAATCCTCGCATACGACATCTCAGATGCGCTTTTCAGACATCTCAACATTACAGAAGGATGGGACGGGATACACATCAGAGGTGGCGAGCGCACGACAATCCAGAATTGCCACATCAGCACCGGAGACGACTGCATAGCCGGAGGATATTGGTATGACTTCAACATTTCCAGCTGCAACCTCAACTCATCATGCAACGGAATCCGCATGATAATGCCGTCCCAGAAACTTACGATTGAGAATTGCCGTTTTGAAGGGCCGGGCAAATATGCCCACAGGACAAGCTCAGAGCAGGGCAGGCCTATGCTTCATGCGATAACTCTTGAACCGGGAGGATGGGGCCCCGCTCCAGGGACAATGAGAAAAATCATAATCCGCAACTGCTTTGCTTCAAGTGTATTGTCTCCCCTTTCCGTAACCTTGCAGGATGACAATCATTGCGAGGATATTCTTGTCCTGAATTATAAGGCAAAGGACTGCTACAGGATGGCGATGTCTGTAAAAAGCTGGGGCTCGGCCACAACGGAGAAAGTATTCATAAGGCGCTGCAATTTTGAGTTCGCCGGAATCGATGACCCGGAACTCCCGTCAAAGATGGAAAAACTGAGTTTTGACCAATGGCCTGTTTTCCCGTCATGGGGAGCATATTTCCGGAATGTGGATTCCGTAATAATAGAAAATACTGATTTCGTGCTCACAGGAAAGGATTGGCGGAAGGACATTATCCGCGACAATGTACCCAACTATTCGCGCCGATATGTCATGGAAGATGAAAGATAGCGGATTTGCTGTAGCATATGGCGCTGTGGTGCCTTCACGTTTAACGGCCGGGCGCAGAAACATAAAAGAGGAATTTCAACAAAAGTCAGCCAACGGAGGATATTGCCACAAATAAAAATTGTTTTTTAGTACAATTTGCAATATATTTGCAGCCTTAAGCGAAAGTTCTACCTTTCATTGCCAGTTTTCTGAAAAGCCGCATGGCAACAGGGCACCGGACCGAGTCACCAAAAGCCCCGCAAAATGCAAGCGGCACATGCCTGGACTCCAAGTCCCAAGCAAGAAAGCTGTCATCAAGCCCGGATGGCGGAATCGGTAGACGCGTTGGTCTCAAACACCAATGTCCGAAAGGATGTGCCGGTTCGACCCCGGCTCCGGGTACCACAAACCCTCGTAGAGTGCGTTCTACGAGGGTTTTTTCTGTTTTCTTTCCCCACATTTTCCCCACATCGAAAAATACTGACTCGTCCTGTTAAGGGCTGTCGATGACCCAAATGGTTAGTAGGTTGGAATAAGACTTAAAAACGAAACACCCCTTATCGGACGAAGCGATAAGGGGTGACTTTAACTCGTTTTAGAGTGCGCGGCATAGGGACGAAGCCTATACTAGCACTATGCGAGTGCAAAGGTAGAAACTTTTTTGCAAAACAAAAGCCATTTGCGAAAAATTTATAACTAATCATTATAGACTTATACCTGTAGTGGCTATAATGGTAGATTTTAGTTTCGGATTTTTTGAGATGGCTCTGTCAAGTGCCTCTTTGATATCCTGTTGCATATCCTTAACTCTATTCTTTGATACAGTTTGAAGTAAGAACTCAATAACCTGTATTGTGGCAGTCAGTTTGTGTGAGTGGTAAATACTGAAACGGCCGGCTGGTCCATTTGTTATTCCCTTTGGCAGTGATAGGTCAAAGAGGATTCCGCCATGAGCACATATGTTGCGAACTCTACGAACGGTCTCTATGTATTGTTCAAAGACGGCAGTCTGTTTCACTCCAAAATACTTGCTTATTGTGAGCTTATCTTGAAGTTCCTTTATGTTTTTATACAAAGTTTCCATACCACCAAGTGTCATATACTCTAGTGTTTTCCACGCTGGAGCAAATCTGTCATTAATGTGGTTTGTGTGATGTCTTTTTATGACTGGATTCTTTCGGATCTCGTTGTATAAATCTAATTCAAACTTTGTTATGAACGAATTATCAATATATTTGGGATCAACAAACCATGTTGGTGATTGTATATACTTATTGGATAGTGTATATGTCACATAAGTTCTGAAGGCAACCTCAATACGTGTGATATACTTGAAAAGAATTGTCCTTAGATCAAAGTCAAGATAATAGAGTGTGACTGCATCCTCGAATTGCGTTCCAGCTTTGAATTCGTGGTTCCTACTCTTCAATTTTGGGTATGTCTTTTCAAAAGGAAACAGATATGAGCACAGCCTAAAGTATCCGATATCCAAAAGATTCTCCTTTGCTTTATCCTCATCACTGATTACCACACCTCTGTCTCGAAGCTTTTGTATCTGCTGATCTATTGTTGTTGCTTTATTACCCATACTTTGTTTATTTCTTGAAAACAAATATATCAAAATGCGAGAGCATAGGGAAAATTTATTTTCACTCTGCCGAGACGCATTCGTATATGTGCGCGAAGCACAAATATACAAAAATAACGCAAACGGTTACTCTTCAAGTTCCTTCCGCAGGTCATCAAGAGGTCTTCAAGCATTCTATACTGACAATGTATCAGACAATTACAAAATGCTTCCCGTAAAGCCTCGTGCGCAATAATCTCATCCTGTCTAACATCTCCCACTAACTTAAACGGAGCAGGCAGGGCTTACCCAAGTACCATCAGGATAGACTCTATCAGTATATCTGATCCGAGGATCCTGGCTCAGCTTTTCTCTATAATCCACAAATAATGAGGTAATGCGCCTCGGATAGCCAATTCATTACCAAACATTAATATTGCAGCTAAAGTAAATCCATCCTCCCCTGTTTCCCAGAACTATAAGATTATTCATCAGCAAAACCGGATTCGTATGTTATATTTTCACTATCTTCGCGAAATGCATCACAAACGATGGCAAACGAAAAATAAGGACTCTAAAAACTGACCACATGAAAATCAGCAGACTTCTTCTTGCATGCTTAGCGGCTGCAATTGTATCATCCTGTGCCACATCCAAATACATAGCGCCTAGCACACAGACAATTACCGGTATCGCAGTCCTCTCACCGGCGTCGGTACAGGGCCATATAAACGCTTCCGGACAACTGGAGTACAGTGACTCCGTATCCGCCGTTTCCGCAGAAATTCTCGCCAAGACGCTTCAGGCTGCAGTGCCGGGAGTGACCGGACATATAAATGCAGATTATCAAGGGGCCTTCGAAGGACTGGCCGGACCTATCAGGAGCCTGGCAGGACTCAATGCCAAATCTGCTCCATATGCAAAAATGCCCGACCAGCTTGACAGCCTTCTCCGCTCAGGAGGATACAGATATGGTTTGATTGCATTTTCGGAAGGTTTCACACGGGACAAAAGCAACTGGTCAAAAGGAGTCGCAAAAGGAACGGCAATAGCTGTCCTCACCACAGTCCTGACACTCGGAATGGTTTCCGTATATTCGTTTCCGCTCAAATTCAAATCCGACATATATGTAGCAATCTGGGATTCAGAGACAAGCCAGATTGTCTTCTACAACAAATCCTTAAAAGAGGCGGACCC